>JAJYGT010000158.1 GCA_021785005.1 Actinomycetes bacterium | reverse complement strand
CACTTGTCAAGTCATATTACTGGCTACACTAAGTGGTAATAATACCGAATTAATGCTGATAGTGAGCATAAATGAGGGTATTTGTAGGGGTAAGTTCAGTTTAACACATAAGGCACGCGGGATCAGCAACAACCGAATGGCTTTAGGTTTGTTTTTAGGGTCTAGGATGCCGTGGGCTAGGTGTTTAGGGTACTTGAACGTTCTGATAAAGATCTCGCAACTTGCAAAGACCGCGGTGAATCGCTACTTTCACGCTGTCAGGGCTACGTCCGACCAAGTCACTGACCTCACCTACTGACATCCCAACGACGTACCTAAGGTAGATCATTTCGCCAACTATCGGACTAAGTGTACCCAAATATCTAAACACTTCGCCATCGCCATCTTCAATACGATCGACGTCGAACTGCTTCTGGGGTTGCAGATCTAAGCGACGAAGTAAGTTATCTCGTCTAAATCCAGCGCGTGCGTAATCGGTCGCGCGGTTTCTGGCGATCGTGAAAATAAAACGAAGAAATTCGTTGTGGCCACCCTGGAAAGTGTGAATGTTTCTAGCGACCGCAATCCAAGTGTCCTGGCAAATATCGTCAGCGGTATCGCGGTTCATCACCATCAGATACCGTTTTACAATAGGATTGTACATGGTCCATAAATCAGAGATAGCCCATGCGACCCCGCTCTTTGCCCCACTTATAAGCTCAGTGAATTCCATTTCCGCTTGCACAGATTGTAGATTATCATCACTCTGAGTAGTTATCGGTCTTTACGATGCAAGATAAGAAAAGTCTAATATCACAATTAGTCACATCACAAGTTGTTACCAAAGAACGGCACTGCAACATTTTGATCAAATGGCCAAGGCCCAAAGGCCTGACATTGCAGCTATTGTTGAACAAAAGGTAGAGTTGGTCGGGTGATCGCGAACTTGTTCGAGGAAGGTCGGGGCTTCATAGGGCAGGGAGCTCGTAAGAGGCAAGGCGACTTGACGGAATAGTGCAACAGAAAGAAAACCGCAGGCAAACTAAGTTTTGACTGCAAGGGTGAAACGGTGCGGTAAGAGCGCACCAGCACCGCGGGCGACCGTGGTGGCTAGGTAAACCCCTCCTGAAGCAAGGTCAAATTGGAGTATCTGGCGGCCCGTCAAAAAGTACACAGTGCTTTATACTCCTGGTAGACCGCTTAGATGGATGATCACCGCGAATCCTACTGGATTCAAACAGAACCCCGCCTACAGACCAACTCTACCTTTTTATTCCCAACTACGCGACCCGCTACTGTGACCAATTACAGCGACCGATCAATCGATCTCTACCGTCTCATTGGCACGCTGAGGAAGAAGGAGAAGTCGACCACATTCTTCGCAATAGTGTACTTCACGACTAAATCGCCTAATCTTATCCGACAGGCTCGCCGAGATCTTTAAACGACAACCAGAACAGCTAGATTCCATCACAAAAGCAACTTTGTCCACTATTTGCTTTGGAACCCGCGCCAAAAGTGCGACCAGGCTTGGATCAAGATCGACCTTAGCAGCCGCAATTTCTTCTTGTAATTTTGCGTCGCAATTCGCGACATCTAATTTCAATGCCTCTAAGGCTTCTTTGGCTTCTAGTGCTTTAGCCAGCACAATCTTTAACTCATGCTCCAAAGAAACATGTTTTGCTGATTGCGTATCGATTTTCTCTATCAACCCTAGAGCTGCATCGCTATATTCATTGACTTTGGCCTCAAGCGACGATATCTCAAGCTGCAACACTGGAACCGTCCTAGCATCATGACCTGTGACGTGGGCGAGTCGATCCTTGGATACCTTCAAAGAAGCTTCGTACGCCTCAAGATCCTTCTCGACCATGACACGCTCTTCTTCGAGAGCTACCAATTCCTCACTAGCTAATTCGATTACCAGCTTGCCTTTCTTGTACTCTTGAGCCAGCTCTCGGTAATTCGTAGCTTCGGGTCCTTGAGTCAATCGTAGGTTGTTTTTGTACGCCTTGCTCGAGGCTTCGGATATGTTGCGCAGCTTAGTAATTTGTGCGTCAGTGAGACTAAAAGGCTTTGAGCTCATCGCGACAGGTTCCATGTGAGAGATCCCATATCTTCTAACCTTAACCCTTTACTCGAGACTTTCACTCATACAGAATCAACTTTTAGAATAAATCATGATTATGCGTACTACCAACGCCGCTCCAGGTTCAAAACCATGCTTGAAAACCCGACGTAGAAGTTGTCAACTTGGTCTTTTTCGCTAGTTGGCAGGCGGGCCCGGTGGAGTAGCCACGGGTGCCGGAGTTGTTGATGCGATCGTACTCAGTGATGATGTTGTGATTGCCGATGTACTGGTGGTTGGCGCAATTGTACTGGTGGTTGGCGCAGTTGTACTGGTAGTGGTGGTTGTCGGGGACGTTATTGCGCCAGGTGAGTCTATCGGAACTATAAATTTGCTAGGCGGAATCCAATTTGGATTTACCGGCGGAAAACTCTCCACAGGCTGTCCCAACAGCGCATGATACATATAATCATGCCAAATTCTCGCCGGGTAGGTACCACCATAGACAGGAATGCCACCAACATCGTACATGGGTACCGATCCACTAGGATCACCCATCCAAACCGTCGTTACCATTTGTGGAGTAAAGCCGTCAAACCACCCATCAGTAAAGTTGTCGGTGGTGCCCGTCTTCCCGGCAGCTGGTCTTGAACCAAGTGACGCTGCGGTACCTGTCCCTCTGATAATGACCTGTTGAAGAATCTGATCTTCGACAGCTGCTACTCGTTGAGATAGGACGCGTTCGGTACCTATGGTTGGCGAATACATCGACCCGCCTTGGTAGCTCTGTATGGAAACCACAAATCTGGCCGGATGCAATATTCCCCCATCTGCTAGCACGGAGTAAGCGGTCGCCATGTCGATCGGCGTTACGTCCTCGGAGCCGATAGCAACGGATGGAACTGCAAGTAATGGCGTTGTTACGCCCATCACTTTTGCGGTGTCTATTACGTTTTGCAATCCGACGTTTATTGCCAATCGTATATAGGCGCAGTTCACAGAATTGGCCGTAGCGGTGGTAATTGTCATCAAACCATATCCGGGTTCGGCGTTGCTAGCCACGTAAGGAAACGGTCTGGTATTTGGCACTGTAAAAGTACACGGTCCGGTACCGTCGATTATGTCGTTTGGACCATAACCTTGTTCAAGCGCTGCAGCCAATGTGAAAATTTTAAATGATGATCCGGGCTGGCGACCAGTTCCACCTCTGCCGGTCGCAACGTCAAACCCACCGGTACCTTTGGTTGGATTTCCTGACACCAACGCAAGTACGTTTCCGTTGGTAGGATCCATTGACACCAATGCAGACGTAAATTTTCCATTCGTATTTGGCACGATGTTAGCCACCGCGGAATCAGCATAGTTTTGATCTATCTGATTCAAAGTGGTATTTATGGTGTACCCGCCGGTTTGAAGGTTCGCTAGTCGCTGGGTTGGATCATTGCCCAAAAAAGAGTACTTTGGGCTATTCATCAGTCGATCAATGACTTCAGTAACAAAAGCCGTTGGCGCTGAAAACGAAACCCGGTGCGACACCGTTGGAAGCGGCTCCGAAATAGCCTTGGCAGCTTCTTGCTTGGTTATTGTGCCATACTGAACCATCTGTCCAATAGCTAAGTTACGCCGATAAAGTGCAGCTTGAGGATTATAGAATGGATCATATCCAGATGGATCCTCAATAAGTGCTGCCAATAACGCACTTTGGGCAATATCGATTTTACCAACAGGCTCGCCAAAATAAGTTTGCGATGCCGCTTCGATTCCGTAAGCGCCTTCTCCAAAATAAATTGTGTTAAGGTAACGAGAAAAAATCTCGGACTTAGACATTACCCCTGCTAAACGAAACGATAATATTGCCTCTTGAAATTTCCGGGAAATCGTACGTTGCGGCGTCAAGATGGAGTTTTTTACCAATTGCTGGGTGATGGTTGAGCCACCTTGCAATCCAGAGCCACCGGTGAAGTCTGCAACAAACGCGCGTGCAATCGAGCGCAGATCAAGCGCACCATGCACATAAAAAGTATGATCCTCTACGTCAAGAACTGCGGATTGGACCAAAGGCGGTACCTTCGATAACGAGACCGGTGCGCGATACTGGCCATCTTCAACCATGTAAAGCAAATTACCTTGCGAGTCAAGAATTTGAGATGGAATGGACAACGGTCGCAAATTAAGCGGTGCAGAAAAAGTGCCTTTTTCCTTCAGGACAGTTAAATTTGTGATTGCCGGAATAAGGAGCATCATGGCTCCACCAAGCAAAACGCCACCTAGAACGAGAAGAAGAAGATTCTTCGCCGAAACAATACGCATCTGCGTGTATCTACCTCTGTGAACTTTCCGAGCAAACTATCGAGATCGCAAGCATGAATCTGTCTCGCATAACTTAGTAGCTCAAAATAAGAATTGCCAAAAACGAGAAACTTAACTTCCGCCAAATTCGGACTGACCAACCACCATAAAGCAGAAGCCTAGCCAAACAAAGCCGTAATTCTTAGTATTTGCCTCGAGGAATATACCCGCCGCGACCCAGGGTAACCGACTGCTCAAACTCAATGTTTTGATCTACGTCGCCCTTTACCTCGGTCACCCAAGGCAAGCGTCCCTTTATAATTCTTTCGATACCTGCATTCAACGTGACTGACGAAATCGCGCATGACGAACAGCTGCCTTGAAGTTGAATTTCAACAATGCCATTGTCTACATCCAATGCCAAAAGCGCCACGTCTCCCCCGTCCGCCTGTATGGCAGGTCGCATCATCTCAATAAGGTCTTCAACTGCTTGCCGACGCTCTTCCAAAACACTTGTATCTTTCACAGGTACTATCTTAGGGCATAACCACAATTACTCCTATCGAAATAGGAATAACTCAAGGTCAAAGCAAATCACTTTACTCTTGTGCGCCGACTCCAATTGGCAGTTCACCAATGGAGACTTGGCAGCGACAAGGTAGCAAATTAAAAATCTAAGCGAGTCGTTCCCGCGCGGCGCTAAGCTCGCGTTCTGCCTGCGCTTTGTCGGCAAAACCCTCTATTGTGGCAAATTTATTCGGCTCTAAATCTTTATAGTGCTGGAAAAAATGGCTTATTTCATTTTGAAGATGAATGGGAACGTCGCCAATGTCAGAAATGGAATCAAAGCGCGGATCACCGTCGATCACGCACAAAAGCTTTATGTCTCGACCTTTTTCATCGGACATTACAAAAGTTCCTACCGCGCGAGCATTTAAATGACATCCCGGCACGAGGGCTGAATCTAAGATTAGTAAAGCATCAAGCGGATCGCCATCTTCACCTAAGGTATTTTCGATATATCCATAATTGAGTGGGTAGGCCATCGGAGTAAAAAGTACTCTATCTAACCAAATTGTATCCGTTGCGTGGTCTATCTCGTATTTGTTCCTAGACCCCATTGGCACTTCAATGACAACTTCAAAACTCACTCTTACTCCTTTTATTGGCCTGCGTGATTAGCTGTCGCGCAGGGAACATCCAAATACCTAACTCGACTACCATCCCAAGGAATCGCAAGCAATAGCTGAGAAGCTATTGCTCAAAGATAGGTTTCGCTGCGCGACCTTGGATAATTTCAGTTTTTTATCCTAAAGCCATATGATCAAAAAAAGTACAAACCTTTTCACCTAGTTACTAGGCTCAAAATTCTCCTACGCGTTCATTCGGCAACATAATCAACCAGATGATGAGCCGCCCTATGACTATCGGCTGGAACCTTATAGATTCCCTGTTCGAGTTGTCTATCTCGTTCCGCTACTTGAGCCAAACTTGAGCCCTTTAACCCGGTTCGAAACGCCGCAAGAGCACCGCGCCATGACTCATGCATGGGACAAACTTGTTCCCAACGACAAGGTCCGTTCCCCATCGCACACATATCGGAGTGGATCTCCCCCTCACCGGCCTCTATTACGTCGAGCACGCTAATTTGATCCGGTGACCGCGCGAGCCAATATCCACCACTGCGTCCAGCACGTGATACCGCCAAACCAGACCGTACCAAGTCAGATAAAACTTGGGCGGTGTAAGTAACTGGTATATCAGTCAAAGAGGAAACCTGACGAATTTTTACCGGTTCGGAGTTTTCATAGGCTCGAGCGAGACATATTGCTGCTCTCATAACGTAATCCCCACGTTTTGAAAGGGTGACGTTCATAAATTTTCCCAAATCTCTTGTAGATTGACTTGACATTACCAATATATAGTGACAAACTCTACATTAAGTACATAACTAAACGTACACGACAATGCAAGTTGCCATAGTAAAGGGGTGCAGATCAATGACATATGTCACAGATCCCAAATTAAACAAAGAGGCTCCTGATCCGGTAGCGGTTTCGATACATCTTCGCAAAAAGGCAGACGAAACCGCCCCGCAACATTTCAAGGCCACAGATCCAAAGCTAGATATTTCGAAAATACCTCTTGTAAATAAAATCCTTCACAAGAGGTGGTTTCAATTTGGACTCATTGTACCAAATCAGATCGTTTTTTGGCTAGTAATTTTTTCTGGCCTGGTGGGAACGGTAAGCCCAGGATTGAATTTCGCGACAGCTATAACTTGGTACATTTGGTTCTGCGTCGTCTTCGTCCTCATGGTAGTCGTCGGCCGCGGCTGGTGCGCCATGTGCCCATTTGGTGGGTTCGCCGAGTGGATCCAGAGAAAGTCATTTTTCAACAGAACACAAAAAGCCCTCGGATTGGGAAAAACTTTTCCAAAACAATTGGCTCAATACGGCCTTATTTCATCCGTTGCGACATTTGTGAGCCTCACCTATATTGAAGAGTTTTTCAATATAGCAGGACCAGGAGCACCCCACGACACGTCATTTATGGTAATTGGAATCGTGCTGAGTGCCCTGATTGTATTTCTTGTGTTCGAGCGTCGTACATTCTGCCGGTACTTGTGTCCTTTGAGCTCCTTGATCGGTACCGTTGGCTCAATGGGTACCGTTGCGGGATTTAGAACTAAGGATCGTGGAGTTTGTGAAGCATGTGAATCAAAAGCATGTATGCGAGGCGACAAAGACGGTTACGGATGTCCTTGGTATACGTGGCCTGGTAGTGCCGATTCAAATACTTTTTGCGGCCTATGTTCAGAATGCTACAAAGCGTGTCCAAGTGATAATGTCGGACTCTTCATTCAGACTCCTCTTACCTCAGTCGTAAGTCCAAGTAGAAAAAGGATGGACGTAGCAGTCGTTGCAGCTGTCCTACTAGGTTTGGTGGTCTTCCAACAATTCAATGCGCTACCGATTTATACAACCATAGACAATTGGCTCAACTCGGTGACACACTTTCCACAGTACCCAAACCCTATTGACTTCTTTGGCATGATCGCAATAGCGGCAGCAGTACCAACACTTGTCTTCAAGCTAGGTTCGGTTGCATTTTCCAAAGGTACAATCAAAGCGACCACAGGCACGTTTACGACACGACGTAGTGAATTTAGAAACTGGTTCATCTCTGGGACATACGCCATGATCCCGATTATTGGTGCCGATTATTTCGCGCGACAACTACCGAAGTTCCTAAAGCACGCTACGAGAATCGTTCCTGCAGTGGCTCACCCCTTTGGTGCTAGCGCAAACGCACTGTATCAGTACCGGATCCTACAAGATCCAAACATTATCCTTGTCCAACTAGGAATCATGGCGCTCGGTGTAATCGGAAGCATCTATGCAGCACGCAAGATTGCCAGTCGTGAACTGATCGTAAATCGATCCCACAGAACCGTAGCCATCAGCTACTTCGTGGCCACAATATTTGTAATGTCACTCGCCATGATGCTCTTGTACATCCCAATGCAAGCTGCAAACTAACCGGTGGACCCTGAAAAGGAAAGTGAGACCAAAATGACACTTCTTCACGAAAAACTCGAAAACAAAAACCAAATTAGCGTCGAAGTCCTAACCGATCGATGTGCAGGATGCCAGGAATGTTACGTTCGTTGCCCAACCTCAGCAATCGGATTTGACCAAGACAACTGGATCGTAAATGTAGATTCAACACTTTGTGTGGCATGTAGGCAATGTGAGCGAACCTGCCCATTCTCGGCAATCTTAGTTACCGGTGAACCATTAGTCCAACCAACGATGAAAACAAGAATCCCTCATACCTACAAAATGCCCATGCTCGCTCCGGCAGTCGAGACTAGAGCAGGATTTAGCACCTATGACGATGCACTCGCCGAAGCAAATCGTTGTCTTGAATGTCCGGATCCAACATGTGTGCGAGGATGTCCTGCCCACAACGACATTCCGGCAATGATCGAGCAGGTAAGGGAGGGTAACTTATCCCAAGCTCGTAGTATCTTCGAACGCACAAGCCACTTGGGCTCAATTTGCTCACGCGTTTGTGACCAATCGACCCAGTGCGAAGGCGCTTGCTCCTGGACACTAGCGGGCGATACTCCAGTTGCCATAGGTTTGCTTGAGAGATTCGTCTTTGACAACACCCAAATAACTAGTGATACCAAAGATTCACTACGAGAAAAGACAGTAGCGATAGTTGGATCTGGACCCGCGGCACTCGGAAGCGCGTGGGAACTAGTTCAAAATGGCGTCAGTGTCACCGTCTTTGAAGCCCAGGACAAGCCTGGTGGGCTATTGAATCACGGAATTCCAGAATTTACGTTACCAAGTGAAAAAGTAAACGCCCAGTGGAACGCGTTGACCAACCTAGGTGTCGACCTTCACCTAAATCACCGCGTAACGCAAGACGAAATTGAATTACTTCGGTATCGGTTTGATGGGATTATTTTGGCGCACGGAGCACAACAACCGATTCGACCCAACATTCCCGGCATTGCCGATCCAAGAGTAATGGATGCGATGGACTTTCTAAATATGACTGGTGAAGCGTTAAACAACGGTGAAACTCTCCCAAATCTACGGGGAAAGAAAATCGTAGTCTTAGGAGCAGGAAATACTGCGATGGATGTCGGACGTATGGCAATTAGATTTGGCGCCCAGCCAACCGCAGTTGAATGGGTAAACGAGAAATTCTCTCGCGTACGACCCGACGAACTTGAAGAGGCTCGCCGAGAAGGTGTCGTTGTCTCATTCCTTACGACAATTTCCAATATAAATAGCGAAAGCGTAACTCTAGTTTCTACTCGACAAGATGACTCGAAGAAACTCCCAGAGATACTCAAGGGCTCCGAAGTTACTATTCCAGCTGACATTATCGTATTGGCGCTTGGGTATCGGCTGACAGGCGAATTTGGACCATTTGCCCCATCGGCTCCCTTTCGACCTAACGAAGCTAGCGACGTAGACTTTGGATGGATTTCTAGTGGAATGTTCAGCCACGGTAGCAAAAACCAAAATATCGGGCCGCTCTCTTGGCGCCGAGACATTTCAACCCATCGATCCAGGGTTCCTTTTGCACCACGGATTTTCGTCGCCGGTGACGCACTAATCGGACAGTCAACGGTTGTTGAGGCCATGGCACAAGGACGTGAGGCAGCAAGACAACTAATGGTGACCTTAGGTGAATCAATGAACTAAAACCGTTATCAGTTTCTGTAATTACAGAAAACCAGTTCCCCCTTTCGGAATCTTTGGACCTGCACCCACCAAATTGAATCCGAAAGGGGGAACGTTTATTTAACCCAACAGTTCTAAAGATCAATAAAATTTCCCTAGCTGGGCAACAAAAAAGCTTACGGTTTCCAACTTCGCCTTATTGGCACCTCGATCGCCAAAACTAGCAACTTAATATCGCGTACAAATCCTCGAACACGATCGCCCACACGATTAATTTTATGTATTGATTTCCCGCGTTTCAACTTCAGAAAACCACTCTAAGTGACGATATCAAAACATAAGAAAACTTTCATATGCACCGGAGGGAACACAATGGAAAAACCTTCGAAAAAGAACTCGATGTTAGTTCCGCTATACCCTTATACGAATCATGCAGACAAAAACTCTGGCGAAAATGGCGGAATAGACAAAGTTCACGAAATTAAGCTCCCAACAAAAGACTCGGTCTCGTCTCCTGACGATGTAAATTATTACGATTTTGAAACAAATAAGGAAACTGTACCTTCTCATTTTGCATTACTTGGCCTAATGCGATCCCTTAGGGTTTCAGCAGTAAACGATGCCAACTCCAAAACGCCATCAATTAACTCGCTTGAAAGCAACGAATCAAGCTCCCAAGAAGCAATAGTGACAGGCGTATTTCGTCGATTCGACGAATAGATACAAAAATCATTTTTAACGCGACGAAAGAAAGGGTCCGACGCATCGATGAAATGCCTTGAACTATGGGGTACAGATTGCGACCTCGAATTAGACAATGACACAAATTACCAATGCAAGGTCTTCACTCATTCCAAAGGTTCCAACGCAAACATCATAAATTCCGCGATCGCAGCTGGATACTCTCCCGAAGAGATCGCTGGATTTATCTCTAATTCAACAACCAGCGTTCCAAGCGACGATTTTATCGAGTTCGTCTTAAACCAGCCCGGCGGCATCCAACTAGTCGCCACTTCTAGACATACGCCTCAAGCTGTTCTCGCAAGTCTCGTAAAATATGAGAACAAAAACGTTTTGCTCGCTCTCGCGAAAAATACAAATACACCTCCTCAACTCTTGGATGACCTTGCGGACTCAAACAATCTTGAGATACGTGTCGCAGTTGCCGCAAATCCAAAGTGTCCTGCAAAGACCTTGGCAGTTCTTTCCTTAGAAAGACACTACGAAATCAAGCAGTCTTTGGCAGGAAATATCTCCACACCTCAAACAATATTGGCTGAATACGCCAAAAACGATGACAAGGTACTGCGCAACCGCCTGGTGAGAAATGATGCACTCACGCCAGAACTATTACAGCAACTAGCTTTGGATACCAACTTTGAAGTTCGGGTACAAGTGGCAAAACACAGTAATGCCAGCGAAGAAATTCTGATTGCCTTGGCAAATGATCCTGACTGGAGAGTTCGATATGCTGTAGCACAATCACCAAACGTGACAAGCATGCACCTCGAACAACTTGCGAAAGATGAAAAAGCATCTGTACGTTCCGCTGTTGCAATAAGCCCGTTCGCACCGCATGAAGTGTTAGATCAATTGCTTTACGAAGAAGACTACGTCATAAGGTATAGATTGGCTCAAAACCCGGCCCTCCCGTTGCGGCTTTTCGTGCAGCTTCTCCACGACGAGAATACGACGGTACGCAGAATTTTGACGACTAATTCGGCCACGCCTTTTTTCTATACCGAAGACGAGATGAACGATTTAGCAGCACAAGACTCACAGTACGCCTGGACAGCACTGTTGTCGTTAGCCGAAGCCCCGGAATCTGTCAAAAACGAAATTCGTAAGAATGCCCGACAACAAGCCGGTATAGCGATCAATCGATTCGCGTCAAGCCATCATCAAAATTTGAAGCTACTAGCAGATCTCGTCTCTGGTGGAATCGGACACTGCGAAAACGAAGTAATGTTTGACCTACTGACCTTTCTGTGCAAGCATCCACAAGATTCCGATCGAATCAATGAATTAGTAAGCACCATACTCTCAACAACAAACCAAGCCCTGGCGGCGCGCGCTCGCGTACGAGAAATAATATTAAGGGAGTTCACCGGACCGCCACATGTTGCACACGCGATATTGCGACGCAGCCAAGCTGCCTGACAATTGGGCATTGTCACAAGAACGAATGCACTTTCGTAAAAGGCGGGTTGCGTGAAACATATTACTGGAAATTTAGTACTTCAAATTCGCATATTCCTTAGAACATGAACTGCAAAATTCGAGATTTGAACGATATCGAATCAAACATGCATATGCAGCATATGCTAAATAACGTATTATTGACGTTAGGTTAATTCTGACCGCGAATACGTTGCGTGGACGCACTACCGGGTAAATTCCAAGCATTGAACATAAACCATAACGCAAACCATGACGCGCCGGAATCTGGCGGCGAAATATCGGACCCGATCACGAATCTATTGAGCACCAGTCGTAAAGTACAACCTTATCAAGCTCGTAAGCTCTATTTGTGTCCAGGGTGTCAATCTGATATTTTGGTAGGTCAGGGACACTACGTGGTGATACCGAATGACGATCCATCAGCCCGACGTCATTGGCACGAAACATGTCTCAAGCGTGCACTTAAATCTCCACATCCCAATTCTACAAAAAAGCGTAAGAAACGACGAAAGCTTAAGCCTCGCGAAGCATAACCTATATGTGTTCTAGAGCTTGGGTAAAGTCGTCAACGAGATCCTCAACGTCTTCTATGCCCACGCTCACCCTGAGAAAATCTTCGGGTACGGTCTCCCCTTTGTACCGTGCGCGTCTATCTATTTGTGTTTCTACTCCGCCCAGACTTGTAGCGCTAAAAGCAAGTTTCAAACTCTTGGTGAGCCGGTCGGCCGCATAGGCAGAACCGCCCACGCGAAAACAGAACAACGACCCACCGGATTTCATCTGCTTTTTTGCGATCTCGACCTCGGGATTCGAAGCAAGAAACGGATAATGAACTTCTAGAACTTTGGGATGTGACTGAATTACCGCAGACAGAACAGCGGCATTGCTTGATGCTCTGTCCATTCGCAAGTGTAACGTCCGAATACCTCGCAAGATCAAAAACGCTTCCATCGAACCAAGAATTCCTCCATAAAAGGAGCGAATTTCGCGTACTTTGGCCACAATCCGTTGATCCTTGGCAATTAGGAGACCACCCAAAACATCTGAGTGGCCCGACAATGACTTGGTCGCAGAATGGACAACAATGTCAGCACCAAGCATTAGCGGATTCTGCAAATAAGGCGTAGCAAACGTATTATCCACACAAAGTACAGCGTTCGCAGCTCTAGCTCGCTTCGCAACAGCCGCGATATCAAAAACCAATAGCTCGGGATTCGATGGCGTCTCGAGCCAAACGACATCTACGCCATCGATCTCTCGCAAAAAGCTAGCTGTGTTCTTTGCCCTCGATTCAATAATCGTCCAGCCGAAATTTTCTCGCCGATGGCGGAGTTGCATGATCGTTCCGAAATAACTAGAACCAGAAACAAGCACTTTTGGTGTTCTATGTAGTATGGCCGCTAAAACATCAAACCCAGCAGCTATTGACGCCATGCCGGATGCAAATGCTACCGCGGTTCCACCTTCTAAACTTCCCACCACTTCTTCAAGCGCGGCGATTATTTCCTGGTCATCCCGCGAATAAACCGCAGTTGAGCCCGAATTGTATGTTGATGAAAAGCCCGGCGACACATTTATTGGTGCTCCGGGATATTTCACGGGCCGTCCAACATGAATGGCCCTGGTACCTACGGCATATTCACGATTCATAGCTAGAACCTAGTTTTCAAATGCGCAGTAGGCCATTTCTTTCATGATTCCTATTCGATTTGTTGAATCGGTTCTTTATGTGGCAACTCCTCGACGTTTACGTCTTTGAAGCTCAAAACGCGTACGGACTCCACGAAGCGCACCGGACGATACATATCCCATACCCACGCATCTTTTAAATTTACTTCAAAGTGTACTGAACCGCCCGCAGTAACGGGAACTATATTTACCTCGTTAGCAAGGTAAAACCGTCTATCTGTCTCAACTACGTACTTAAACATAGCTACGACCGCTCTGTACTCCTGGTAAAGAGCGAGTTCAACTTCAGATTCAAACTTCTCAAGGTCTTCAGCGCTCATAGCCCTAAAACACTCGTATTTTAAATGACCACAGTCTCATGGACGATATCTTTCGCAACACAACTGCGTGGCCATTCGTGATGACTGCAAATGGCTAATCGCGCTTCTCTTTGATCTTCGCAGCTTTGCCGATCCGATCCCGAAGGTAAAATAGCTTCGCACGTCGAACATCTCCACGGCTCACAATTTCAATCTTAGAAATTATCGGAGAATGAATTGGAAAGGTTCGTTCCACTCCAACGCCAAAACTCACTTTACGCACTGTGAAAGTCTCATGTAGTCCACCGCCACGACGAGCAATTACTGCTCCTTGAAATACTTGGACACGCTCACGGGTTCCCTCAACAACTCGAACATGAACCTTTACAGTATCACCAGGTGAAAAGGCCGGGATATCACTTTTTAAACTCTCGGAGTCTATTACATCTGTTAACTTCACTTGTACTCCTAACTCATTTCGCGTGAATCGATTATAGTCGGTCGAATTCTATATCTAGGCTTGCAACCGAATCGACAGATGTTAGAGCGGCCAAAACGCTTACCTATTTCATTCATCGCTCTACACCCAGGATAGCGACAAAACTCGTACTTCCTCGGTTATTCGTGAGCGACATGTTGTTTTTAAGCCAACCTAGGACTCAAGCAAATCAGAACGAAACTTTCTTGTACGTTCGTAAGCCTGCTGGCGTCTCCACTCTAAAATTTCTTTATGGTTCCCCGTCAAGAGCACGTCAGGAACAGAATAGCCCCTGTAGCTTGCGGGCCTAGTGTATTGAGGGTACTCAAGGGTACCATAAGCAAAACTTTCCTCTACAAGCGATAGTGCATTACCTAAAACACCTGGCAACAGTCTTACAGTCGCTTCCAGCACAGCAAGCGCCGCCAACTCTCCGCCAGCCAAAACGAAATCTCCCAACGAGATGGCACCGTCAATTAAGTGATCTTCAACCCGGGCATCAACCCCCTCGTAACGACCGCATATTAAGGAAAACCCTTCCAATTTCGAAAGTTCACTAGCCATACGATGATCGAATTGACGTCCCCAAGGAGCTAGAAGATATACTGGGCGCGGAGCACCCGAGGATTCTACCGCCTCAAAAATAGGGGGTGCCATCATGACCATGCCCGCTCCTCCGCCAAAGGGAGAATCGTCTACGGTACCACGCCGATCAACTGCAAATTCACGGATGTCGACACACGACAAATCCAAATATCTTGAAGCCTGGGCTCTGCCCAGGATCGACAAGTCACAATAACTTTGAAGGATATCGGCAAAAATAGAAAAAATCGCTACACGCATTTCAACAGCCTAGGAGTAGAAATGCGGGTGAGACACCTCCATCCATATCGACCGCAAATGAGAACTACCAAGAACTTTACAGTTTGATCATAAAAATCTGCAATGCAACTTTTGGACAAAGCTGTATTCTTGCATCAGAAAATGATCAAACCGCACAAGCTCCAAGTCATCATGCTCTACCCAAAACGCGACAGTACTTCGCTGCTAACGGACGACAAAGCGAATTCTAGCAGCGTAAAGTAATATCTACATTCCTTTACGCCATTTCGAGGTTGCCAAAATCTTCGAAGTGTCAACTCTCGCTGAATATTTCTCTGCAATATCACGCACCTCTGTCATCAATCCTTCAGACAGCGTCGTTGGCTGAAGCCCCAGATCAAGAAACTTTTGATTTTCAACATACAAGGTGTTTTCATCCGCCTCAAATCGTGGATTCGGCAAATACTTCACTTCGGCACCGGTTAGTTCAGCCAGCATCGTGGCCAAATCTCGCACTCTGCGACTTTCCGTAACTTGATTCAAAATCGCAGGTCGCTCGCCACGCTCAGGTGCATTCGAAATCGCAATTTCAATACATCTGACAGTATCGGAAATATGTATAAATGCGCGAGTTTGCCCGCCAGTTCCATGCACTGTCAATGGGTGCCCGATTGTACTTTGCATTAAGAAACGATTCAGCACCGTTCCGTAATCACCGTCGTAATCGAAACGGTTGATCAAACGCTCGTCGAGCGATGTCTGCTCTGTTTGCGTTCCCCAAACTATTCCCTGGTGAAGATCAGTAACTCTGACTCCATCATTTTTGGCGTAGAAAGCAAACATAAGCTGGTCTAGAGTCTTTGTCATGTGATAAACAGATCCTGGATCTGCGGGATGCAAGATTTCCTTGCGTAAGCTGCCACCTGGAGTCTCCACCATGACCTCAAGGTAACCCTCAGGAATGATAGCTTCGCCCGACCACCCGTATCCGTACACGCCCATGGTCCCAAGATGTACTAGGTGAACATCAAGATCGGCCTCCACAATGGCAGCTAGGACATTGTGCGTTGCAGTTATGTTATTGTCAACGGTATATCGTTTTGCGTCCACTGACTTCATCGAATACGGCGCTGAACGCTGCTCTGCAAAATGCACTACCGCATCAGGCTTATAGCTCACCAATAAAGCTTTGAGTCGATCGTAGTCGCGAGCAACATCTATATTGCGAAACTCAATAGTTTTGTCTGATACGTCGTGCCACGCCGAAATTCTCTCTCCAATAGAAGATATAGGAGTTAGAGATTCGGTCTCTAGATCGATATCAATCTTTCTACGCGAAAGATTGTCGACCACCATTACGTCATTTCCTTGCGCACTCAAATAGAGCGCTGTTGGCCAACCACAAAAACCATCGCCACCAAGAACCAAAATCTTCTTCATGTGTATATCTCCAAAAAAACTAATAATAAACGCTGTCCATCGTGCAATTGTCTTGTGTCGTCTTCCAGACGACGCCTACCTAAAACTCGAAAAAAATAGCTTATAAAATGTAAATCAGCCCAGCTGGGTTATCTCTATCAAAATCCGTTTTATGTGCTACGAGTCCGTACGGCGTTCACCTCCTCTCACGATCGACCTCCGGACACGTCAAAGATTACGATGGGCTAGGTAAAACTAGACCGAAACTTCAGGTTCAAGCGATATCGAAGCTACTGTATTCTTGGCATCAGTGACAAGTTCAGCCATGATATTCTCGTGGTTTATCGCAAGTGTTGGGATCGTCAAGATTGCTTCAATAGCGGCAAGTCTCTTGGCCATCGCAAAAGGGAAATAATAGAGCAGCATCCACCCAAGCTGGCGCACATAGCCAAACTTGATCGCCAAAGAACCCAACAAAATAACAATTGGGATGGTAGCGAATAACAATAGGATGATCATCTTAGTAAACAACTCGTAACCACCTGGGAACAACAAAAGCACTGACCCCAAGCCAAAGAACATGACAGGATGAGTAATCGCTCGAAACTTCGAAAGCGAAAATTCAAGACCGAAATACATGATGGTCGAAAAGTTTTTCTTGGTGAAGTTGAAATGGCGACCGTAAATCTGTGAACCACCCCTAAACCAACGTATCCTTTGCTTACGGAATTCATTCCAAGTTTGGGGTACATCCTCGTATATAACAATGTCAGTGTCGATAACTATGCGGTATCCAAGTCGAGCGAATTGAATTGTCAAATCAGCATCTTCACCATTCATGCCTTCAACAAATCCGTTTAGCTTTAAGGCTACTGAACGACGAAATGCGGTGTACGTACCTGGCACACACACGATACCGTTCACGCGCATTTGAGCAAGACGTGAAAAAGCAAATGAACGCAGACACTCGTACAACCGGCCGTAACTATACCACGCCTTGAGGTCTGGGTGCGGAAGGTCTAAGGCTCCTACCATTCCAATTTCAGAATTTGCAAACCAGGCAGGGAGTGAAGCAAACACACTGTCGGTTACAACAATGTCTGCATCTATACGCACGACAATCTCGGTAGTGGCCGCATATAAAGCCGCGTTTAACGTTGCGGCCTTACCACGATGCGGACATTGCACCAGAGTTCCCTGTGCTCTTGTAAAGGACGAAAAACAGCTTTGAACAATTTCTCTCGTAGAGTCTGTCGAGCCGTCATCCGCAATTACCACGTATACCACGCCGTCATACGAATGTGCCGCACGGTCAATTGCCTCTAATGTACGCCTGATAATCGACTCTTCATTATACGCAGGCATGATTACCGAAATACCTGGCAAACGCCAAGGTGGAATGCCCTTTCGTGGCTTGCGAATCGTCATCAGCAATACTAAATAAGTACCGATGTAAATGCCTTGAAGCGGGAATAGTGCTCCTAGCGCTGCAGCTGGAAAACTGAGCGATAGATATTGGGCGAATAGGACGAAGAAAACTATTGAAATAATCGCAGCGGTAATCGTGGCGACAATAAGCTGCGCTAGGGCAATTCCCGTGCTAGGTCCCTTGAATGGAAGCAACACACTCTTTGGTAATGCAAGGTTGACTTGAACGAGATTCAAAAAGCACAAAAATCCAAATACCATGATTATTAGCGTTGTATCAATCCATTGAAAAAGCGTGGTTGACATAGCGGTGGCTGCTGCCAGTAACGACAAGAGCGCTGTCGCCAAAACCACCTGAGCAATAAACCAAACCGTGCTCGTTAGAGCCATTGCTTTTCTCGCAAATTCAGCATTTAAGCTCAGTGCGATGGAAATCATCCCAGTTGCCGCTATAAAAGGTATCAACATATAGCTTCTCGAAATGTAATTTTGTACAACCGCGTTGTTGGGCAAAACAAGCCCTGCAAGAAAGTCCTCGAGGTATGTACCCGCAGCAGATATTGTGCTATAGGCATAAACTCCCAGCAGTGCTCCCGCCGTACTTAGCAGCACAATAGTAACAATACGTAATTTAGCTACTTTATGGGGCGTAGGTAAAATAACTTGTGTCATCGATTGGCCAACATCACCTCGTGGCGAATAAAGTAAAGGCCTTATCACTAGATAGGAAAAACCGAAGAATAGTAATAAAACTTCAACCAATCCTAAGATGTTCAACGAACCAATCATATGTCTGGATCCTTTATCAGAGTAGTACAGCAATCCGTATGAAATGAGCACGCAAGTTGCTCACCGGAAGAACAAAAACAACAGTCGACTAAATATTAGAATTTCACGGTTCCCGTGATTCCTTGCAGATATCCTTGTGTATTTCCCGACTTGAGTGCCAGCGTTACCGGGTAGCTAGCGATGCCATTAGCTACGACCGAAAACCCACCGATTTGAGTTATTTTCAATTCGAGGTTAGGTAGCCCAGATACCGAAGAAATAAATTCGGCGGTCTGACCTACGTGAATCGTATTGAGCTTACCTTGAGGAATCAGAGCACTTATGCGTAGTGGCTGGGAGGTACGCATTAGCAAAAGTGGAACTGACGATGCGGAACTATTTTGTGTCAAACCGCTATTAGAAAAGAGTTGAGTAGACTTTGGCACGGGCACCGAACTCGCTTGCGCAGTTGATACGAGAACTCCACTCGAACCAACTTCGTCGCCCAAAGCACCATTCAGCTGTACGATTCTTCCGGCTACCGGGGCGCGCAAAATCAGTGATCCTTGTTGAGCTTGATCCGCTAACAGCTGGGCACGATCTTTTGTGACATCTGCTTGCGCCGAAATAATGTTGCCTTGCTCAAGGGCACTCGCAGAACCCATTGCACCCTGTATTAGGCCTTGATTCTGCGCGTCGCTAAGCGACCTTTGCGCAATCCCATTCGCTTGTTGCTGATTAGCTTGAATCGCAAGTACGTTCTCAGATTCGCTATTTACAGTCTGCTGAAGCCCAACAACAGCGTTTTGTTCAGCAATACATTCGGCTAGTGACAGAGTTGGTCCAGCCGCGTTGGTACCGTTTGGGCACTGCCCGGCAAAGACCGCCTGGGCCTGCGTAAGTGCGGCCTGCGTAAACGCCAGGTTACTTTGAGCCTTCGCCAACTCTCCGTCAAACGATGCTTGAATCTGTCGAAGCGCCGTAGCTGCCGCGCCAATATTCGCAGCTACCGAAGCATTAGTTGATGCTTGGCTCGAATTATCGTTTGCAGCAATTGAAGTCTGAAGAGCCTGCAACGCACTGAGTCGAGCCTGATCAGCCGCTAGAATTTGTTGATCGTGCACGACTGCAACATTGGAAACTGGGTTCGTTTCAGTTCCTAAGATCTGGCCGCTCTTCACCACGTCACCCGGTTTCACGTCAAGTGATGACACTTGTCCTGATCCTGAAAAATTCACGGGCACCAATCCAAAGGAGGATACTTCTGCCGGAAAGTTATTTGCTGAAGAGTTTTTTGCAAGTATCCAAGCCCCTGGAGCGATAAGAGCTGCAGTAACGCCGACAACACTCAAAACTATGATATTTCGCTTACGCGAATGCTGGCTACTAAATGCTACTGGAACGCTGTCCTCACCGGTTGCACTCGCTTGGTTAGTTCTTTGGACTCCAGGCGCAAACCCAACATCTGAACTATTGATTTTAGGTACTTGTAGATCTTCTTGAGGGGCCTCTGTTGGCACTTCTTCTGTGACAACCTTCTCAAGATCAATTTGCTTTTCCAACTTTACATCCACGTTTCAATACCACCAGACCATATTTGGGCAGAAAAACTATTTACTGCTATTCTTACTAAAGATAGTAGGGAAAAATGCCGATAAACGCAAGTCTTATCACCAATTGTAACATTTAATCAATTATTTACCTAATTTAGGTGTTTCTTGGACGGTTACACCACTCTTAGTGGTTCAAATATTGCTCTTAGCCACTGTTTGAGTTGTGATATAACACATTTTCCAGTAGTAGAAAAGACTACACCGAAGTCTTAACATTCAAGGATTTCAGCTGGTAGGACAAAAATCAATGCACCATTAGGAGCATTCGCGAATACCCATAAAGAAAACCACATTACGTTTTTTACAAAAAATCAACCTAATGTGTCAGATAATTGCGTCAGATATATTCGAATTACGGATCTCGGTTCTGCGAAGATGGGAAGCACCGTTGCAATTTAAAGCAAACAACACACGACTAATTGCTTGGAGCCGATATGCGAACTGCATTATAAAGCCAAAAGAATCAAAGTCCAAAGACAGCTTGACTCTGGTGATACGAAACAGCAATCATTATTCGCACGTGAAAATTTCGTTTTGCTGAGCCTCAATACGACGGAGGCTAGAGTTACTTGACGAACATGGGAATGAACTAGTGAATATTGCACGTAGTCAATCGTCTTTTGCATAACATAGCCAAGTTTGCATGTCGCAACTATGCTGTTGGGTAAAAGCAGGCAATAACATATCGCCAATAAATGGATGTGATCTGCCCCGTAAACTGCTGGCATTTCGCGGCAAGATCATCAATTGTGTTCAAATGTAAGTTGCGCAGGCGAGACTGAACACCAATTTACTGCCACAATGCGTGTGGCATATCGTTAGCAGCAAGTCGTTAATAGGTTATCTAAAATTTCGACCGACTATAAGTTGATCGCCCGCTTGCAAAAAGAAATTAAAGTCAGAAGGGATTAAAATTTTGCGAGTTCAACTTTTCTTTGGGCAATTGGCACTTGTCAATTCAGTCGTTTGCGACAGAACGCTACCAGTAGAACTTTATAAAATTTTCACAAATTCTTTTTCCGTCAAAAACAAGAGGACTCCATGACGCAAATAAATAAGTTGGCCAAATCTAGCATTTTGCTCTCGACAGTCATACTTGGGGCATGTGGCAGCACGACAACATCTTCGTCAAGCAACCCTGGATCATCCGCGACTACATCTCCAAACGTCACAAGTGCCTCAACTTCAGCTACAAACACAAATTCGAACCTGCGCTGGATAGTTGCTGCTTCTGGAATTAAGAAAATAGAATCAGCCGGTGGTTCCGCAATCGCTAGTACGTTTTTCGATACACCTGGCTCTTTTATACTTGGCCACGGCGGTGGACTCGACAGCTGGAAATCAACATTTGTCGACGTAGTAACTCAGGTAAATTCAATTCAAAGTATCAGCTCTTCTAGTTCACAACCTTATGGTGCGTTGTTATATGATCCTGAACACTGGTCATTCACGCCGGTGTCAGAACAGTTAGCGGTCGGAACCGCGACTGCTGCGGCTCAGGCTTTAGCCTCTCAACAAAATCTTAAACTTATAGTAGCTCCGGCGTTGGACCTAACTAAAGTTCTTGCACCAGGCGTTGCTTCGTCAAAAGCTTATATCAACCTAAACATCGCCGGCTTGGTCGCATCGCACGCATACGCAATTGATATACAGGCACAATCGCTCGAAGCAAATACCGCGCAGTATGTTAGCTTTGTTACACAGGCCGCAGCACAAGCTCGTGCTGCAAATCCACAAATTGAAGTCTTCGCTGGGCTCTCTACAAACCCGTCGGGCCGCCAAGTTACCGCAAGCGAATTGTTCCAAGACGTTAACCAAACTCGATCTCAAGTGGCCGGATATTGGATGAATATTCCTAGTGGTGGAGCAAAATGCCCGTCGTGCGGAGCCGCTCAACCAGCAGTTGCAATAAAACTCTTGCAACTGCTTTCAAATGCCGGCATCTCGTAGCAATTGGAAAAATAATCGTAGATTGTAAAAGAAACCGCTGCGTGGACAAATATGCGATAACTAATTTACAGATCCGTCACAAGCTTGAAGAAATACAGAGCAATGCGTAGAAAGACCCAACGGCATGAACATTTTTCTGGCATTTGGTGGACAAAATGAGATATTCAAACATACCAGCGACACCCGACGAAAAGGTCAGACGTTTACCGCTGCATCATTGGTTAGTGGGCTTGGCCTTAGCATTGGTAGGTAGTTCGTGAAGCGTACCATTTGTCGGTGACAATTCTACCTCGACAACAACGACCCGAGTCGCAGCAAATAAGACTCATACCTGGTTAATGACGCTTGCGCTCTTCAATCAAATCAGCGGAGATTCAAGTGCGCTAAATGCACTTGAGGGCTCGACGGTATATGTCACCAACAATCGCGGCATAATTCCCAGTAGTAGTAACACAACACAATTGCATGTGATACCAACGATGAACTTCACGAGTGAAGCAACTTTAGAACGGGCGATATCGCAAAAGCTAATTCCAACGGGAATCAAGGCGATTCTCTATGATAACGAAGATTGGTCGCAAACCCCAGTAGATGAGAGGCTAAATCCGATCGAGCATTATAGGCTCGCGGCTAATCTCGCGCACGCGAACCACTACCAATTCGTTGCCACACCTGGATGGATTCCTGGCTATCACGGAATCATCACACCCGGCATGACTGTGCGACCTTCGGCAGCAACAATCTTGCCAGCAATTGCCAGCGGTGCCGATGTCGTAGACATTCAGGCACAAAAATACACTCTAGAGTCAAATCTGTCGGCCTATTTGAGCTGGATCGAACCAATTGCAAAATCAATTCGCGCCGCGAATCCTAAAGCCATTATCATTTCAGGGATTTCTACGAACCCGCTCGGTGGCACTGTCGATGCATCCCAACTTGCCGCGATAGCCAAGCGAAGCGAATCTATTGTCCAAGGCTGGTGGCTCAACGTCCCAACTCCATCTGCAAAACGAACGGGTGCGCCTCTATATGCGCTGGGTGAACAATTTTTATCGGAGCTCACCGCCTCGCACAGTTGATTTCTACGAAAGTGGTGAGCAAAGCGCCCTAAACAACTGCAGTGCGCTGATCCAATAACACTAAAGCATTACTGGAGGTCGAACAGTCCCTCTGGTGCATCCACAATAATAATCTTTTGAGCTTGGTCGAAGTTCTGGACAAAAGCCATCGGTACGAGAATGCCACTCTCAAGCAACATCAGATCGCTAGCAGGATTTGAAATGACTTCTACAACAGCACCATGAGCTACTCTATCAGAATCGATCACCGTCGCGCCAATTACTTCATGCACCCAAAGCGCGTTCTCATCTTGAATTGATTCTCCAAACAGCGTTTGACCGGTGAGAATTTCTGCTTCAGTACGTGAATGATATCCTTGAAATTGCACCAGCATTCTGTCTTGGTGGACTCGCGCGCTCTCAATGGTTAGCCACTTGTCCAGCACTTTAAGTTTTGCACCAGTTTGCCAGCGTTCAGGACGATTCGATATAAAAGAAACAGACACCTCACCCGATAATCCGTGGGGCTTATGTATACGTCCAACTTCTAAAAGCATATACAACCTGATCTAGTTTTGTTTAAAGCCCTAGGCAAAAGCAAAGCCCTTGAACACAAGTCATCACTTAGAGCAAATTCAAACGGCTCAATCCGCAGTAGTGTCTGAAGTTGAGATGAAAAGCTTAATTTAGACGTTCTTGAATTTCAACCGAGGCATCTAAGCCATCTTTGGCAGCAGCGGCACGGACAACAGCTCTAATCGAACCGGCAATCTTGCCATGACGACCGATGACGCGACCCATGTCCGCCTTGTCCACAATTAGAGTAAGGCGCACTTTATGATCTTGTTCCATCTCTTGTTTAATCTCAACACGATCCGGTAACTGCGTCAACTGAGCGCCGATATATTCAAGTACTCTTGCTGCAGTCGGAGAGCTAGTAGCAGTCGATCTGGAGTCGTCATCACTATTCGCATTTTGCTCAAAGTCTCCTGAGCCGGATTCGGTAAAACTCACTCTGACGATCCATTCTTAAATTGTCCCCAGGCGCCCGATATCTCGAGCAATTTTTTGACTCTCTCAGTAGGTTGTGCACCTTGGCGAAGCCATTTGACTGCCTTGTCGGTGTCAATTTCAATTTTGGCTGGCGACGAAGGCGTTCCTGGCATTGCATCCTCGATAACGCGAGTTACGGGATGATAGATTCCCAAAACTTCTATAAAACGACCATCTCGCGGTGAGCGAGCGTCGGCCGCAATCACCCGGTAAGTCGGATGCTTCTTTTTGCCCATTCGAACCAATCGGAGCTTTACGGACACTTAATCTCCTAAAAACACGTGGTAAAATCCACGACATACGTCTAACGCTTTGTAGCAGCGCTTCATAAATACAGCCATATAAGTTTAGAACGAAAATTGCACAATGATGCGCTCTTATCGTCTTGTACGCTTCTTTTTCGAATTACGTGACGCTGCAGACTTCTTAGTAGGTGACGGACCAGCCACTCCCATCTGTTTCATCATCTTTTGCATGTCCTTAAATTGACGCAGCAGATTCGTCACACCTTGGGATGTCGCCCCAGATCCATTGGCAATCCTTTGGCGTCGACTCGCGTCAATAATTGCTGGCTCGCGACGTTCTGCCCTAGTCATGGAAGAAATGATAGCTTCAATACGCGCGAGCTCTCCTTCATTTATTTCGGCATCTTTTAGCTCACGTGGTATTCCTGGCAACATTGACAAGATTCCCTTTAGGGGACCCATTTTTTTTACTTGCTGCATCTGTTCCAGAAAATCTTCTAGATCAAACTTGCCCGCCGCAAGTTTTTTAGCACCCTTTTCAGCAATTGTCGCATCGATATTGCGCTCTGCCTTTTCGATTAGCGAAAGTACATCACCCATACCAAGGATTCGATTAGCCATTCGCTCGGGGTAAAACGTATCAAATTCGTCTAATTTCTCACCAATCGAAGCAAACGCAATCTGTTTTTTGGTAACTTCTACCACTGATAATGCAGCGCCACCTCTGGCATCACCATCTAGCTTGGTCAAAATGATTCCAGAAAGATTTACTGCTTTAGCAAAGGCATCCGCAGTGGCAAGAGCATCTTGACCGATCATTGCATCAACAACTAAAAACACATAATCCGGTTGACATGTACGCTCAATTGCGGACATTTCTGCCATGAGCTGATCGTCGATACTAAGACGACCGGCAGTATCGACGATTACGACATCGCGTCCCACCGAACGCGCTTTAGCAACTGCAGATCGTGCCACATCGACGGGCGTAGATGGTTCGGAAAAGAAATCGACTTTTCCTGACTCAGCGAGAAGTCTCAATTGCTCGACGGCAGCAGGGCGAGCTAAGTCAGCCCCGACCAACATTGGATGTCTACCTTTATGGCGCATCCAAACGCCGAGCTTTCCCGCAGCTGTTGTCTTACCAGATCCTTGTAGACCGACCAACATAATGACAGTGGGTGGATTGGGCGCAAAACTGATCTTGAATGAATCGCCACCCAATGTAGCAGTTAGCTCATCGTTGACGTATTTAATAACTTGTTGCGCGGGAGTGAGCACTCGAGATGTAGCAGACCCAATCGCTCGAGTTCGGATCCTATCAGTAAAATTTCTGACAACGTCTAGGTTTACATCAGCTTCGAGAAGCGCAATCCTGATCTCTTTTAGCGCAGCTTCAATGTCGGCCGCGGATAGACGTCCCTTTTTTCTGAGCTTTGTTACAACGCCTTCTAAGCGAGCCGATAAATTGTCAAACATTGCTGTCATCTTTCGTATTAGGCGAAACGAGCCACATCATCTTGATAGATAAACGTCTGTAGCTAATATTTTCGCGGCGCCTCAGGTAAACAAACATTATGAAATACTACACATAAGAGTTTAGACTTTACCTAAATCTCAATAAGTGACTCGACATACGACCTAGGATCGAACGGTACCAAGTCATCAAGGCTCTCCCCCACGCCCACCAATTTCACTGGGATCCCAAATGACTTTTCGATCGCAAATGCGATTCCACCCTTTGCTGAACCATCAAGCTTGGTGAGAACGACACCTGTAACACCAACGGCCTCTCCAAAGACCTTTGCTTGCGACAGACCATTTTGACCTGTGGTCGCATCTAAAACTAAGAGCACCTCGCCAACTGCCCCTTGGGCTTTTTCAATGGTGCGGTAAACCTTCTTTAATTCTTCAATCAGATTTGTCTTGTTTTGTAACCTACCTGCGGTATCCCCAAGAACTATCTCAATCCCTTTGGCACGAGCGCTAGTTATTGCGTCAAATAACACTGCTGATGGATCACCACCAGGTGCGCCAATTACAATCGGCGCACTCACGCGCTCAGCCCATAGAGCAAGTTGGTCGGATGCGGCGGCTCTAAATGTATCTGCAGCCGCAAAAAGAACACTATGGTCGTTCGAGAGCATCTTCGCAACTTTACCGATGGTTGTTGTCTTTCCCACACCATTCACACCGACGAATAGAATCACTACGGGCGCTCCCCCGTCAAGTTTTAGTGATCGGTCAGAACTTGACAGGGATCCCACCATCGCATCTCTAATCACAGATAATGCTTGTTCAGGTGTCGTAAACTTCAGGCGTAGGACTTTCGCGCGAGCATCGCCAATTATTTCGGCCGAAGTCTCTACACCAACGTCGGAGAGGATTAAGGCATCTTCGAGGTCTTGCCAAAATGTTTCGTCTATTAGCTTCTTGCGGAAAATTCCACCTAGTCGAAGGCCAAAACTCGGCCGAGGCTCCGAGACAATGGCCAAAACATCATCTTCTACATTTTGACCGCTTTGATCGGACAGGTCAACTAAAACCTGCTCGTCCAATTTACGGTCGGGCCGAGCTTGCGTTGAAGCAAGATCATCGCGCAAAACTTCTGTTACCGAAGCTGTAGGTGTCGTCTTGATTGGTGTCTTAGCGGCCCTATTTCGTTTGAGAAGTGTCGTTTTGTACGTGGACGATCCATGGGTGCTCCCAGACGGCGAGTGGGCATCGCTCAAACCTTTTGGCGTGGCAGTGACATTTTTTGCCACGCCAGACCGATACCGAAGGGCGCCAGTGCCCACAGCTACTAGCACAACGACGCTAATTATTACAACTAACTCAATTACATTCATCAAACGCAGTCCCAAATATAAAGTTCTTCAAAATTAAGGAAACAATTCCACAAAATTACTATTGATAGATAGAAACACTATCTGGCAAATCTCTCCGCGCAAGATTTTCACTCACTACCTTTGAAACGCCTTCTTTTGTCGATGAAACACCGATCAAAGTATTCGCAATCTCCATAGTCCGCTTTTGGTGGGAAATTATAACAATTTGTGCGTGACGCCCAAACTCAGTTAACATCGCTAAAAGCTTCGTCAAGTTAGCGTCATCTAGCGCGGCTTCTACCTCGTCCAAGACATAAAACGGCGACGGCCGCGAACGAAACACCGCAAATAAGAATGCTAGAGCAACTAGAGATCGCTCACCACCAGAAAGCAAGCCAAGACGCCGAAGGTTCTTCCCAGGAATCGACAATTCGAAATCAAGACCTGATTCCAAGGGCAATTCCGGCTGGCTCAGCACCATACTCGCGTGCCCATTTGGAAACAAAAGACCGAAAAATGCCAAAAAATGTTTGTTCACATCGTCAAACGCCACTTGAAACACCTCGCGCATTTCTCGTTCAATCTGTCTCGACACCGACTTTAACTCATTCATTGAGGTATTGATATCGCTGAGTTGAGCAACAAGAAAACTTTGACGCTCGTACAATTCACTTAGTTCGCTCGCAGCAAGATGATTTATCGGACCAAGGTCGCTAAGTTCCTTTTGAAGCTTCTCAAGAACCGATTCAGCTTCAACTTCAGCAACACCGGGTAATAAAGGTATTTGCATCACAATTTCAGGATCGATTTCAAGGTCCCGCCAAATCCTATCGGCGAGTACCTCCGTACGAATGACCACTTCACGTGAGCTTTCGCGTACTGAAGCTAATCTATCTTGAGCCTGGCTTCGGGTGTAAACCTTAGACTCCAGGTTTTGTCTTTTTTCAGTCAAGAGCGCTAGTCTGTGGCGATCTTCGTCTGTGACTTGCGAAATCAACAAATCTAAGTTCAACTTTGCATCACTTATGCGACTTAGCCCATTGGCAAATTGAGTCAAAGTGCCAACCAGCAAGTTTTTCTTAATTGTCAAACGCTCTGCCATTTTTGTCCGCGCCACGCTTTTGTCGGCTTCGAGCTCTAGTTCTTTCTCTAAATCTTTTATCGAGGCAGTTATACCCGAATGACGTTCTTGCAGCCGTACCGTCATCAATTCAAGAGCAGATCGTTGTCGACGTACATCGTTGCGTCTACGCTCTAGAATGCTCTGGTTCTCGCGCGCGACGTCTAACCAGGAATTCGCCGCCCGCAGTTCAGACTCAACATTTACAAGCGTCTGCTCGGCTAGTTCGAGTTTTGATTGCAATGTCGCAACTTGGTTCGAAAGATCGATCTCCTTGCTTTCGTCTGCCAACAATGACTGTTGCGCAAAATTGCTGATCTCAACATTTGTACTCAAATCCCGAGCTAAATCTTTGCCGGTACTTTGAAGAGCCCCTAGTTCGCTCACAAGTGTCGACAAATCTCGCTCCATGATCATTTTGCGTGAATTTATAAGTCGAAAAGACTCTGTCAATTCCTGTTCCAAAACAGTCGTTGCTTCTAACCCGATCCGAGCTTCCCCTATGGACGCTTTCGTAACTACAGACACGTCGCTGCGATACTCAAGGCCATAGCTCTTAACGACGTCTCGTGATCGAGTAATAATTCTCATTCGAGGGTCCGTTGGCCATCTTGTTTTGAGATCTTGCAGTTCCCCATCGAAGTAAAAAGCCCCCGATAGGGCTAGATCAACTATTCGTTTTATTAAAGGATCGCAGCCTCGTACCAACTTTGCGACAGGTACCAGGTCTTGAAACACTAAATGGTCATCAAAAAGCTCGTGAAATTCAGTTGGACAAACAACATCTGCCGAACCAGCAATCTCCTTGATGGCAACAAACGACGTGATCGCCTGGTCTAGGTCTGGCATCACTACGCTCAGTCCAGTCGACGACAACGCGGCTTCAACCACTGCTTCGAAACCTGGCATGATATCTAGCAACTCCACGACTAATCCAATAGGATCGCCAACACTTTTGGCAACTAATAGCCGCGACGCCGAATGGAGCGACTCTAAAGTCTTCTCAAGCGTTGCCAATACTCCAGCCGCGCGCGCTCTTTGTTCCTTTGTCTGGGCAAGTTCAGCTTGAACTTCTCCCAGTTCTATGTCAACTTTCGCAAGTTCATCACTCAGCAGAGTTTTTTGCTGTTGTAGTTGCTCCAGTTTCTGGGCGTTGTCTCTACTTTCAACTTCAAGGCGTGAGATGTTTTGCGTTGCCAAGTCAAGTTTTGCATTTTGACTAGATAGTCGCGACGCACATCCTTGAGCATCTCTTTCTATCAAAACCAACTCGGACCTTATTCTCGAACTATTTTCGAATGCAACCCGATGCGAAATTCCCAAAGCACGCGCATGTTCTTCCTTATGGCGGAGCTCATCCGGATTGACCCCGCGAGACAGATCGTCGATTTGACGCTCGTTCGCCTCAATGTCATCGTACTGTGGACCGAGTTCGAGAACCTGACGCTCCAAAACGCGAAGCTCATCCTGATACTTTTGAAGTTGAAGCTGGATTGAACTCGTCTTGGATTGTCCTTGCGCAGCGTCGATACGTTCAGCCAC
>JAJYGT010000074.1 GCA_021785005.1 Actinomycetes bacterium | reverse complement strand
AACCGGCAGTTTCTGTTCAGATGCGAAACTTGTCAAATTGGGTCGGCGAGCCAATTCTTCGAAGGTACAAAGGGGGAATTACCCTTACTCCGATCGGGAGATCGCTTTTACCCTATGCTGCCCAACTAGTAAAGTGCTATAGATCCACTATGGATTTTGTAGAATCGCTCAAGTCCATGATGTCAGGATCCATTTCGATTGCAAGCTCGAATACAATTGCTGCTCATCTATTGCCGGGTCTAATAGCGACATTTTCTCGTCGTTATGCGGAGATAGGTATGGTAATTTCGACCACGCATTCCCAAGGAGTGGTCGATTCAATTCGCGATCTTCATGCCGATGTGGGCTTTATTGAAGGACCTGTAAGAGATGTTGACCCTACTTGGGAAGCGATAACTATTGGACACGATTCCGTAGTATTGGTTTACAACAAGTCTTATGAGGAGCAAGTCGCATCAATGTCAGTGACACAAGTTCTATCGCAGTTGCCATTTGTGTTTCGAGAGAAAGGTTCGGCAACGCGCGAGGTCGTAGAAATGCTATTTTCCTCGCTTGGTTTTAAGCCCTCGTCAGTGATTGAGTTGGCCGGGACAGAAGCAGTTAGAGAGGCTGTGTTGAGTGGAATTGGTGTATCGTTACTGTCTTCGCTTTCAGTTCGCCGAGAGGTAGAAATGGGTTACCTTCACCAAGTGAATCTGAACTTCGAGGGTTTAGATAGAAAGTTTACGTTGCTAGTTCCAGCGAATGACCATCGTACCCGAGCCGTGAACGCGTTTATTGACTGCGTGGTGGAACTTAGCCCCTTTGTCTTTCTTGGCGACGAGAATCGATCTTCGTGACGTTTGATGACAATTTAATCGATGGGCGTCGAATCGTGGGGATAGGAGTGGATATCGTCGCCAACCACCGCATTGGGGCTCTGATCGAACGAAGACCAAAAGCGCTAGATCGGATTTTTACTAGAGGTGAGCTCACCTACGCTGCAAAATTTACAGGCAATGCCCAAATCGGACGTTTGGCGGCTCGGTTTGCCGCGAAGGAAGCTGTATCAAAGGCACTTGGCGTTAGTGTATTTTCTTTGGGATTTTTAAATATAGAGACCCTAAACTCACAGTTGGGAAAGCCAACCGTCACGCTTTTGAGAAATGCCTTGGAATGTGCCCAAGAAAATGGTATTTGCGCGGTCATGGTGTCGATTTCGCACGAGATAGATACCTCTATCGCGTTTGCCGTCGCCCTGGCTCGTAACTGATGCTCCTGTCTTATTTTTTCAATGTAGCCGTGAAGTCGACGTGGGTAGGTATTGCGAATGATTGAAATCTATACGCGTGATGAAATGCAAGGCATTGATCGCGAATTAGAAAAACAACTCATTTTGTCGCAGGTCATAGAACGCGCTGGGTTCGGTGTGGCAATTTTTGCAACCAGGATTCTTGGAAGTTGTTATGGGAAACGCATAGTTGTAATCATTGGTAAGGGCAATAATGGACGCGATGGATCCATTGCAGCGAACTATTTACGATCTTGGGGCGCCAAGGTAGACATCATCGCCTATTCGCAGGGCAATAATTTAGAGATTCCGAATTGTGACCTCGTTATTGATGCCGTGTTTGGGTCGGGATTTCGGGGCACTTTTAGCGGAATAACCTACCAAGGCGATGCCAAAGTTTTAGCGGTAGATTTGGTAAGTGGCCTAGATTGTGACACCGGCGAAGTCAAAGGTAATGTGCGTCCAGCAGATTTTACTCTTGGAATGGCGGGTGCAAAACTTGGCTATTTCTTGGGCGACGGCGTTGGTATAAGCGGCGAAACTTATTTGTATGATCTCGGACTCGATTTAGTGACCCAAAGTAAGGCTCATTTGGTTTTTCCAGATGATGTTGCGATGGGTAATGACAAAGACTATCAGTCTCACAAATGGAAATCTGGCGTGGCGGTTTTTGCTGGTTCTCCTAACATGGCTGGCGCTGCGCTTTTGGTCTCTGCGGCAGCCATGCGATCGGGCGCCGGAATTGTGCATTTGTTTTCTGACGCGAGCTCGTTTGGAATCCAAACCAGTGATCCAGAGGTCGTTCTGGCTGACGCGCTTTACCTAGAGGATTCAGTAAATGATTGGCAACGTCGTTTAGGTCGCTTTAAAGCAGTAGTCGTTGGGCCTGGCCTTTCAAGTCAATCCGGAGATATCTTGTCTAGGATTCTGAAGAGTTATTATGGGCCGATTGTGATCGACGCTGACGCGATAACTGCGATTTCCAAGGAACCAGAACTAATCGACCAGCTCTCTTTGTCAGGGCGCAAAGTTATTCTAACTCCACACGCTGCGGAGTTAGAAAGACTGTCTGTGGCGCTTGGCTTTAGGCCAACGCATAAAGGGCTAACTCAATTGGCTAGTAACCACAATTTGTTTTTATTGGTCAAGGGGTTTCCTACGCGCCTTTATACGCCAAACGGCCACCTTTATGTATTGCCATCGAATCCGTCAACTCTCGCCACGGCTGGTACGGGTGACGTCCTTGCTGGCGTAATTGCTGGGTCAATTGCACGGTGGGGAGCATCAGATATGGTGATTTGTCATGGGATTACAATTCACGCGATAGCAGCAAAACTGAACTTAGATCCAGGAATGGTCGCTTACGATGTAGTGCGTAAAATTCCTTCAGCGCGACAAATGGTAGAATCATGGCCGAAAGGTTCGCCGACCAAGCCTTTTTGGCCGCTTCAGACGAGTGGTCCACTTTTATTCGCGTCGGATTCGAAAATTAACTGGGGTAGTCAATGGGCGCAGAGCTAAGGCCGTTATGGGCCGAGATAGACCTAGATGCACTCGTTTCGAACTACCAAGTATTGGCGGCGATGGCAAATCCCTCTCGTGTGTGTGCAGTGGTCAAGGCGGATGCTTATGGTCACGGCGCGATTGAGGTTTCCAGATCGCTATTTGAGGTGGGGTGTCGAGATTTCGCCGTAGCGCTGGTGGACGAAGGGATCGAACTGCGCGAAGCTGGCATCGACGGAGAAATATTGGTTCTAAGTGAACCTAGCGTCGAAGCATTTGAAGCTGCTGCTAAATACGCAATTTCAGTCACGCTTTATTCTCCAGCAGCCATTAAAATTGCTTCAAGTGTTAATTCGGTCACTGAAAAAGCTCGTCTGGGGATTCAGCTCAAAATTGACACGGGCATGTACAGAGCTGGCGCGTCAATTGAAGATTTGGATGAGATTGTCAATTGTCTGCAAGACACCGAAATCGAGGCTCTTTGGAGCCATTTTGCGGTCGCAGATGAATTGAACAGTGAATCGATAGAATTCACGCTAGGTCAAATAGGAAAGTTTCATGCTGCGCTTCGAGCGTTAGAAGCAAGAGGCGTTTCGCCTAAACAACTTCATATTGCCAATACCGCGGGCCTAATCAATTATCCTCAGGCGCGATTCACGAAAGCTCGTGTGGGCTTAGGACTTTATGGTTACTCACCTATTTTAGGCAAGCCCGTCCACGATCTTGTTCCGGTACTGTCACTGCGATCTGAGGTGTCGTTTGTAAAAAAAGTTGACGTGGGAGAACGTCCTTCCTATGGCCGTTATAGACCCCTTGAACGACCGTCGTTTGTGGCTACAGTGCCGGTCGGTTACGCCGATGGATTTCCTCGCGCGTTATTTTTAGGCGGGGGTCAGGTGCTAATTAATGGCGCCCGCTACGACCTTGCTGGAATGGTGACTATGGATCAGATATTGATCGATTTGGGACCCAATTCCACGGTTTCTCCGGGAGATCACGTAGTTCTCATTGGAGATGACGGTAACGAATCTATACGTGCAGATGAATGGGCCACATGTTGCTCGACGGTCGCATGGGAAATACTTTGTGGAATCTCAAGACGCGTACCAAGAAGGTATGTTCATGGCAGAAGCTAGTCAAGGCGATGTCAGCGCAACTGTTGTTAGTAACGCGCAACACGCATTGAACTTACTCCAAAAAGAAGTGGCAAACTGTACGTCGTGCCCACTTGGTAGTTCACGTACCCAAGTTGTCTTTGGCACGGGCAACGTGGGCTCGCCGTTGATCTTCATTGGAGAAGGACCAGGACAAAAAGAAGACGAACAAGGAGAGCCCTTTGTCGGAAGGTCCGGACAACTGCTAAATCGTTTGATATATGAGGAACTCAACGTCGAGCGAGGCATGGTTTATATCGCAAATATTGTGAAGTGCAGACCGCCAGGCAATAGAAATCCGACACCGGCCGAGATAGCAGCATGTACGCCATTTCTAAAGCGACAGCTTGATCAATTAAACTATAAGCTAATTGTGGCACTAGGATCTGTTGCCGCACGATACTTTATTGGCGATACCTGTAAAATTACCAAGGAACATGGGTTGGTATATGAGACTCAGTTTGGTATGGTAATACCGATGTATCATCCGTCATATCTTTTGCGAACAGGCGGGCTAAACGTGAGTTCGATGCGCGCTGATTTAGTTGGTGCAAAGATGTATTTGAAAAATATTGGACAGTGGCCTTGGTGACGAAACCTATCGAACTGAGCACGACTAGTCCTGAATCCACGTTTAACCTTGGCAGACTTATAGGAGACATTTTGCTTCCCGGCGATATCATATTGCTTGTTGGCGAACTCGGAAGTGGAAAAACAGCTTTAGTCCGTGGAATTGCAGCTGGGCTCAGCATAGTTGATCGAGTCGTTTCACCAACTTTCGTTCTGGTTCGAAGCTACCGCGGTCGTCTGGAGTTGATTCATGCAGATCTGTATCGCCTGGGTTCCGACGCACAGGAGGATCTCGAATTTCTTGATCTTGGGTCGGTTGATTCGGTAACCGTTGTGGAGTGGGGCGATTTAAGTGGAGATTTCTATTTTTCGCTTGAGCCACTTGTTATAGAGTTCACGCAGGATTCCGGGGTCGATCGGATGGTTCGCCACATTTCGATTCGTTGGATTGGAAAGCGTTTTGGTTCAAGAATTACTCCCGAGTTATTTAACGATATCGAACCTACCCAGCCACCTAGCGAGTCGAATTGTGTTTCTGGCAAAAAATTATTGACTTACCGTGAGCCTAAGGTCATGAAGTGACATCGAATAAGACGTTCGCGGTCATCGACACGGTATCACCCGTGGCGACGTTTGGGATTTATAAAGGGTCGCAAGCAATATACTTCACCTCCATCTCCTTTCCAAAGCGTATGCTGGGCGAACTAGGTAGCTTTTTAGACCGAACTTTTGCGCGAACGCCAAGACTAGTGGAGAACCTGGACATGGTTTGTGTTGCCGTTGGACCAGGGAGTTTTTCGGGGAGCAGAATTGGTGTCGCTTGTGCCAAGGCATTGTCGTTCTCTTTGGACGCGGAAATTATAGGATTCGATCACCAGGAAGCGCTATTACACCGAGCATCTACATTGGCATACGCCAAATCTAAATTTTTCATTCTGACAGATGCGCGTCGCGGTCAAGCTCATATTTTAAGTTCGCAATATCTCGAGAATGAAACCTTGCTACTCGGCACCAAAAGCGCAACTGTGGATATTTCCCAAGCGATTCAACTGGTCCAGAATACGTCTGGTGACGCGATTATAGTTGGCGACCTTGCCCGTGAAATCTATGCATCGTTGGACAGTAGGCCAGGGATTACGCTTGGCGATTCGTTCCTAAACCTGTTGGATCCGTCAATGTTGGGGCTGTATTTGGAGGAATTGGATAGACAAAGCGTAGCTGGTGATGTGCGCGAGATTTTTGTTCGGTATTCGCGCCCGTATGAGGCACGGGCTAATTTTGAAAAAGCATTTAATGCCCCAGAGCTAAACGAATAGAAATGAAACGTTGGTGCGTTTCATTGTACGACGTATCGCTTTGTGCTGGAGGGCATTTGTGAAGCGGTTTTCAATAGTTGAAATCGATGACGGCTTGGTCGATCCTAAACCAGCTTATGTTCGACATTAACGCTAGACTAAGTGGCCGGCGGAAAGTAGTATTTAGCTAGTAGTGCCAAAAGCCATGGTAGTGCTAGCACAAAAGGGTTGTCGATCATATGGTGATCAAGGCGATAGATGAGGGTAGCTCGATTGCATCACAAGGCCTGCGAATTGCTCCAATGCGAAAACGAGATCTACCTCAGATACAACAAATAGAAAAACAGGTATATCCAAAACCATGGAGTCTTGGAGTATTTCTATCTGAATTAGCGCACCATAAGGAGCGGTCTTATTCGGTCGCTATTCAAAATGGTCTAGTTGCTGGATACTCAGGCGTAATGTACGTGCTTGAAGATGCTCACATAACAAACATTGCGGTGGATCCGGCTTTCCAGCGACAAAATATCGGTTCTGCACTGATGTATTCGCTGGTAATGGAAGCTATTGATTATGGAGCTAAAAATATGACGCTTGAAGTTAGAGTGTCGAACAACTCTGCACAACGGTTGTACCAGAATTTTGGCTTCATGCCCGTTGGAGTACGTAAGGGGTATTACCAAGAAAATAACGAAGATGCCATAATCATGTGGGCATACGATATCGACTTACGGGAATATCGCGACAAGATTGAATTCCTAGCTCAAAACCGTGGGCTGAATATACGCCGAAAGCGCCATCGTTGGGCGCGCTTTTAGGTGATACTTTGCTGATCATATCATATTTCTTGTCCGAGACGTTTGAGGGATCAAATTGTCAGGGATAATACTTGGAATCGAAACATCGTGTGACGATACCGCAATTGCGTTGGTTGACTCTTCTAACCAGGTGCTATCTTCAATCATCTCTTCTCAAGTTGACGTTCATAGCGGGTACGGTGGAGTGGTGCCTGAGTTGGCGTCTCGTGCTCACGAGAGAGTTTTCTTAGACGTCTTATTCCAAGCATTCAAAGATGCAGAG
>JAJYGT010000165.1 GCA_021785005.1 Actinomycetes bacterium | reverse complement strand
CAAGTGAGTCCTCAGAGTCAATTGACAGTTTTGATATCCGAGGAACAACGCCCAATACCTCGATATTTGTCCTTTGGGTTAGCTCTTTGATCGCAGGCGTAAGTAAGGACACGTCCCCGCGAAATTTATTTATGACAAAGCCTTTTACCAAATCCCCAAGTTCACTGGGCAAAATCGACACGGTTCCAAATAGGCTCGCGAAAACTCCACCTCGGTCGATATCACCAATCAGTATCGAGTTAACGCCAACCCGTCGCGCAAAACCTAAATTTACTAGGTCATTTTGCAAAAGGTTGATCTCAGCCGGCGAGCCTGCACCTTCCGCGATTATCACGTCGAACGATCGAGCTAGGCTGTCAAATGCCCCGTCTACCACCTCAATCAGATCTTTTTTCGCCCTCTGAAATTGCGCCGCACTGAACTCCCCAAACGGCTTTCCAAGAACCAAAACCGAAGAACCTTTATCAGAGGTTGGTTTTAGCAAAACTGGATTCATCAATGCGGTCGCCTCAATACCTGCTGCTCTTGCTTGACTAGCCTGGGCACGACCAATTTCTTCGCCTTTGATCGTGACATAGGAATTTAAAGCCATGTTTTGGCCCTTGAAAGGTGCGACGGAAATTTTTTCGTTTGCAAGCATCCGAATGATTCCAGTTGTAATCGTGGATTTGCCTGCGTCAGACGATGTGCCGGTGATCAACAAAGCTTTATATGACATAATTGCGCCCAACGATATGTGACAGTATCCAAAAATGTCCAGTGGCTGTTAGTTCATCAAACATTAGCGGATTGCCAAGCAAAAAAAACGACACCTGCGTCTGTCGTCACACGTACCATGATCGTGATTACCTGTCTCCAAGAAGGTTTGTGTTGGGATCAAGCCAGAGAACGCAACCTCAGGTAGAAAGTCCAAAGGCTTGCCATAGGCCGGTATGAAAAGCTCGTCATTCATGGCGCAGGCTTTCGCAGGTTTTTTACCTTAGGAGCAATTACAAGACTCAACCCGACCAACAGATCAACTATGGATACAAGCAAAACAAAAACAGTACTTGCGATATCTAAAAGAGCTAACGCGCGTTCGATGTCACCTGGCATTGGGGCAACGTCTGGTCCCAATAGGGGCCGATATGACACTTGTCCATGATATTGAAGCTGACCGCCTAGTTGTACTCCCAGACTCCAGGCAAAAATTGCCTCCATCAGCCCTGCGTTTGGTGAAGGGTGAGCTTTCGAGTCGCGATGAGCTTTTAAATAGTTAGTCTTTGGAGCTTTGCTAAGTACCGCAACTAATCCTGCGCCAAGACGAGCAGGCATGAAACCAAGCACATCGTCCAATCTTGCGGAAAGCATGCCAAAGTATCGATACGTTGAATTCTTTTTTCCTACTAAAGCGTCACAGGTGTTTGCCACCCGATGAAAAAACGAACCAAACGATCCCATCCAATTGCCCCAGAAAATTGTAGCGACCACTGCATCATTAAAGTTTTCAGCGATCGACTCAATTGTGGCGGCGCAAATCTCACTAACGCCGAGCGTAGAGCAATCACGCCCGACCAACAGACTTACCTTAGATCTGGCACCTTCAACGTTGTTTGAATTGAGCTCTATAAGTACTTCGGTTGCATGCAGAACTAACGAGCGCTTGGCAATTGAAATCTCAATCGCAGCAAAATCAACCACGGAACTCTTCCGAAGCACTCTAGTCAATACCGCAATTGGAAAAACACTTGCGCCTAGATATCTAAATCCGCCGCTAACGGTGTCGGTCCAAAATATTTCCTCGCAGAAGCTCAGGTATTTTCCATAAAGCGCAACTGGATGAATTCTTAGGGGCGGCTCACCAAAAAGCTCGTCTGTGACGAAAGCAGCCTGTATGACTACAGCACGTTTTATCCATCTCATGGCCTCGTTACCAAATGGCAATCGTATGACTTGTTTCAAATAATGACCTCTCACGACTTTTATTTATTAGGCTGCGAATACGCTAAGCAAAAAAGCGACTTCGCCAACCATTCCCCCAGCACCTATGACATCTCCAGTTGAGCCGTTAATTGCCCGTTTTGATCGAAAAAGTACCAGTAAAAAAATTATGGTTCCGAACGCAAATCCCACCAACGCTTTGGTTCCAACTTCGAGCCAACCCAGACCGATCAATATGACAAGTTGAGCAAAAACCGATAAAACAATCGTGTTTCGAGCTCGCCGGGTTATATCGCCAAATAAGTCAACTAAAATAGAGTTTTCCTTAGCACTTGGGGTACAAAGAATTCCCAATGCCATCAATGAACGCGAAAACCCGTAACAAACCCCAATGGCAATCACGGGCCGAAATGGTGTGGACATCGCTGCAAAGCGAGATAACTCAACTATTACAATCACCGCTACTCCAAATGCACCAGTTCGCGGATCTTGCATGACTTCTAAGCGTCGTTGCGGTGTCAAATGTGGGATCAACCCGTCCGCGCTATCCGCTAACGCATCAAGGTGTAACAATCCAGTAAGTGCGCCATCTACTCCAACAGCTATTGCTGAAGCCGCCAGCGGATGCATGACTTGACCCATTAACATAAGCAAATATCCCACCGAAGCGCCAATTAGCAGGCCCACGAGTGGAAAAGCAACGAGGGTAAATTCATTTATACGTGATCTAACAGGCAATATCGTCAAAAAACCAACAGCTCCAAACAAATTAGAGAACATTTGGCTTGCCCCATGTCGGTTCAATGATAGAAACCACGCCACCGGCGACAACTAAATAAGAATGCGTCGCAAGCCCACGCAGCGCCTGGTTAGCCTCTCCCAATCGATCGATAAAACTTCTCTCCAATTCTGTTTGACCGTGAATACCGTCCCCAACGAGTTCTCCAACGACCGCTATGTCTTGAGTCGCTGACTCTAATTCCTCAATAAGTCGCGCCAAGGGTGCTTCAAAATCTTTATATCTGGTGAGCCAAGTACCCAGCGAATCGATCAAAAGTGGCTTTTGGGCATGCTTTATTACCTGGAGTAACTGATCTCCGTTTTCAAGTTCAATGGTGTCCACCTGGCGTGAACGTGTGCTTTTATGTAAAACCACACGTTCGGATAATACGTGATCCGCACCAAGGGTTGCCACATACTCGATCGATGTGTGGGACTGCAATAGCCAAGATTGTGCAATCTTGGACTTACCAGATCTGGTCCCACCAATAAATGCGCCTAGGGCGCTGCCAGTTTTCAAGATGTCCTCGCATCTGCCGTTGGGCGAATAAAAATGCGTTACAGGTCTCCTGGCTCCGGGTCAACACTTTCTCTCGCCTTCCAAGCCAGATTACCTGAGCCTGTGGCCAATTTGAGAGTAGCTCGCCGTTTTCAGTTGCGGGACAGCGTAGGAATTTCACCTAACTTCCCTGCTTTCGCAATTTTCATACTACCTTTTTTGTCTATGGGAATTGCAGATTCGATAGTATTACTAAACACCGGAAATGGTAAAGGAAAGTCTTCCGCAGCTTTTGGGGTGATGTCGAGAGGCTGGGCCCGAGGCTGGCGAGTTGTGGTGGTACAATTCATCAAATCGGGAAAATATAAAACGGGCGAGAAAAAACTCGGTGAACACCTAGGGATCGAATGGCACACCTTAGGAGATGGGTTTACTTGGGAGTCAACCGATCTCGATGAGACCGCCGCAAAAGGAAAACACGCGTTTAACGTAGCTAGCGAGCTTTTAGCCAGTGCTAATTACGACCTTGTGATACTAGATGAATTGACTTACGCGATTAGCTATGGCTGGGTAAGCGAACAAGAGGTTACTGACGCGATCAAGAATAGGTCTTCGAAAACCAACGTGGTCATCACGGGTCGCAACGCGACCCAAGGTTTAATTGATGTTTGTGATACCGTCACTGAGATGCGAAAAATAAAGCACGCTTATGACACAGGTATTCGTGCGAAAAAAGGTATTGAATACTAAATGTCGGTGTTCGTGATCACCAACAAGACACCGTCTGGCAACAAACGCTAATGCACCGAGTCCCAAGCATCATGGTAGCGGGAGTGAGTTCGAATGTAGGAAAAACTTCCATTTCAATTGGACTAATGAAAGCGCTTTCTCGCAACGGTTTTCGAGTTGGCGCGGCAAAAGTTGGTCCCGACTATATCGATCCCGGCTTTCATCGAATCGCTACAAACCGGCCGAGCTACAATTTGGATCTTTTTATGACCGGCAAAGACGGCATAATTAACTCGTATGACAGGTCGGCATCCGGTTCCGACCTAGTAGTCGTCGAAGGAGTTATGGGGCTTTTCGACGGAACTGACAAAATAGGGGTGGATGCGGAAGTATCTCAAGATCCAGCCGTTCAAGACTATTTTGGTGCACGCTATTCAAGCGCCGAGGTCGCTTTAATTTTGGAAATTCCAATTATTTTAGTGGCAGACACCAGAGCTATGTCGCATTCGATCGCGGCGTTGGTATCTGGATTTAAAGAAAACGCGCCTTCATTTGCTGGTGTGATCCTAAATAGAGTAAAAAGCGCCAGGCACCAAGAGCTGTTATCTAACGCGCTAGATAACGCTGGGATCCAAGTTCTAGGAGCAATTCCCGATGGTGCGATGCCGACGTTTGAATCTAGACACTTGGGTCTAATTCCGGCTGAGCATGACTTTACTCGGTATCAAAGTACCGTGGAACAACTCGCAAACGTAGTTTCCAAATATTTAGACATGGCGACAATTATGTCTAAGTTTCGTCAACCATTACCAAATAAGTGCACCAGAGATAGTGCAAAGGCACAGCTAGACCACGATCCAGGCTTTGAAAGTGTGGCTATCGGAGTAGCAGCTGGCAAAGCATTTAGCTTTTATTACCAAGAAAATCTCGAATTGCTTGAAGAGGCAGGTGCTGAGATCGTTTTGTTCGACCCGGCATACGAAAAACTACCAGCTCACATACAGGGATTAATTGTCGGAGGTGGGTTTCCCGAACTGTTTGGAGCTGAAATTGAAGCAAACCACGCTTTGTTGGCTGACACCAAAAAGGCTAGGAATGACCACATGCCAATATGGGCCGAGTGTGGCGGAATGATGTGGCTTGGTCGCAAAATCGACGAACACCAAGGGGTTGGGATCATTGAAACATCATCCGTAATGACAAAGCGCCTCAACCTGGGCTACAGGCGTGCAACTGCCTTGTCAAACAATCTTTTGTTCTCCACCCAAGATCCGATATTCGCCCACGAATTTCACTACTCCGTCGCCACTCCAGCGGGAGATCTTTTAGTTGATGCCAACACCGGAAAAAGCTTAGGGGGATTTGGAGATTCAACACTTTTTGCAACCTACCTCCATATCCACCTAGGCGGCAACAAAATTGCGAAACAAAATTTCTTGGCTGCAGCTAAGAGGTATCAAATTGACAAAAAACTCAAATAGCATCTCTACCGCGAAGTGCTGGCGCGATTACGGTGGCAAAATAACCAAGAGCACTGGCTCCAAAGTCCATTGCCGGACCAATTACTTCAGTAGCGGTGCCGAGGTCAGTTCCCACAAATGCACTTTCAATGCGATTCGTACTGATTAGTGCTTCTCTGACTAACGGGAAACGCCCAGCGCATTTATAAATCACAATCGTTGCTTCGTAGTCTAGAAGCAAGGCCTTGAGTCGATCAAGATCTTGATCCCGCACTACTGGAATTACAAATAGTCGCTCGCTATTGTCAAGCAGATCCATAGTGTATTTCGCAGCCAAATACGTAAAGGCAGGTATCCCTGGAACCATCGTGACTCTAACATCGGGTTCCAATCGTTTTACTGCAACCGAAAGCGGGTAAAACGTCGAATAAAGACTTGGATCACCAAGCGTTACGAAGGCCACTGATTCATCGATTCCTGCACGGGCAACGATCAGTTTGGCGGCTATGCTCGCAGCGTCTTCTCGCAACCTCACCCCAGACAGGCCGGGATCCATTTCAAAGACAATTCTCTCAATTTCTCTATTGGGCAATAGTTCGCGAACCACTTGTTCCGCTCGACCCGCTTGCGTTCGAATGATCGTTGGAGCAAAAATATGACTCGCATTCTCCAATTCTCGCATTGCACCAAGCGTAACCATTTCTGGATTCCCGGGACCCATGCCTATCCCTACAAGCCGTCGCACAGTCCGTCCTTATTATTTATTGCAATTGCACCCAAACTAGGCGACAGAGTTTAGTCCGGGACAACTTTCTGGGCGCAAAAGCCCAAACATATGAATCTAAACCATCGACCCAGATCGCAACAACAACTGCTTGTATTACTGCCCACGCACAATAAACCCGCGGATCCGCTCGATACTCACGCAGCGAATGCAACTATTTTAAATTTATCTTCTCAACGCTTTTATGGTTCTGCGCAACGTTGTCGCATTCATTAAATCGGCGTGACCTATCGGTAGCATGTGCCTAAAGGCCGACAATCATCTAACCTACTTCGACACCTGCAAGTAGAACAACGGTACAAATTTAATGCGCATTGCTGATTCACTCTCCATGGTCTTCCAAGGTTGCAAGAAGTCGACTCATGCCAGACGACGGATTATTGTCAGGCATAAGTCGACCATCGTTTTCATGGAGCAGGTCAAGTGACTCGGCACGCCTCCGAGCCTCGTGCCTATAGGTCATGTACCTGTTGGGATCTATGATGCCCTTATTGACCGCTCCGTCGCATTGTCGGCGTATGCGGTCTGCATCGGAAGTACTTATCCACCCTGTTTGATCTTGGAAATGCAGTACTAGCCATAACTCAAAACATGGATTTGAAACAACAAGTTTGATTTCGTTTGAGCGAGCTAGTTCGATAGCAGCAATTAAGTTTGGATGATTATTCGGCCATTCGACGTCAAAAACACACCAAAACTCGTCTATCTCGCCTTTTTCCACGGTAGACTGTTTGCGGGCTTTAATGGCCTTCGACACAAGTGTCATCGGAACGCCATGTGTAGGTTCAACTCGCAGGTCAACCGCGGCCACATCACGTACTACACGTTGTTTCTTGAGGGCATTTAAGTACTCAGGTTCTGTTCTACTTCCTTCGCAAAAAATCA
>JAJYGT010000026.1 GCA_021785005.1 Actinomycetes bacterium | reverse complement strand
TGAATTTTTAGCTAAAGATCACTCAGTCGCGGGTTCCAGTAGGACATCACCGAGCTCGCCGAAACAAAAACTTTAAATTGTGATCCAATACTGCTCTGTCAATTTGCGCCAATACACACAATTTTTCAACCACGTAAGATTTACCCTCTGTACAGTTCCGTCCTGAAATATATGTCGCCTAGATCGCAGCTAGTAGAAATCATGTTGCGTTACAAACTAATTTTCTCTCCAACAAGTCATGCAGCGATTAAGATTTGATCATGGAACTTCTATTGCCAAAAACTTTTTCAACCGCAAACTTCCCAGTGGAAATCCACGCAACTCCGTTCGACGCCGAACACGATGACTTACCGGACTTCAAGGATGAAATTGAAATTTATGTTCCCACCTATATGGGAGCACAAAAGGCCTACGACGTGATCGATGAGTTACCCAATCTCAAGTACGTCCTCCTACTCACTGCCGGCGTTGACAAGGTCCTTCCGCATATTAGAAACGGAATAACTCTGTGTAATGCTCGTGGGATACATGATGCGGCAACAGCCGAACTCACGTTAGGTCTAGCCATAGCCAGTAGGCGAAACATTGCCAATTTTGTCAGAGCAAACAACGACGTCTGGTCTCTTCGAAAAACTGAGTCAAGCCTTGGAAATGCACGTGTAGCAATCGTTGGCGCAGGATCGGTGGGCACCGAGATCGGGCGACTCTTTCGGGCCTTTGGGTCTGAAACTTCACTTATATCTCGATCGTCAAAGGTACATGGTACTCCCATACAATACGCAGATGACATCCTCCGATCAGCCGATATCGTCGTGATCGTAGTACCGCTGACGAAAGAGACCAAAGGGTTAGTGGATCATAAATTTTTAGCTAAATTGAAAACTGGCGCGCTTTTGATTAACGTCGCTCGGGGCGAGGTAGTAAATACTACCGATCTGGTCGAAGAGCTTGCCAGCGGACGAATAAATGCAGCCCTCGATGTCACGGATCCGGAACCTTTACCAAAAGATCATGCACTTTGGTCGTTTGAGAACTGCATAATTTCACCGCACGTCGGTGGTGCCACAGAAACGTTCTACGAAAAAGGCAAAAAGCTGCTAGAACAGAATCTCGCGTTGATCGCACAAGGCGAAAAGCCCTTAAACGTCATAACTGGAACCTATTGATTAAGCGAAAACATCAACCAAAACGCTCGCGCCAATAAAATCCTTATCGCAGAGATCTTCTAGTTCAATCTTTTTATGGCGCATGCTCTTCCATATCAGATCACCCACCCTTGACTTGGGATGCTTGAACAGATGATAACTTCAGAAATTTATCTGGGGTAAAACAGCGTTTCATCGACCATGATCGGAGGAGGCACTTGGCAGGAAAGAGCTAGAAGCACCGCATCAGAAGGTCTCGACGGCACAGTACGTTGTCTACCTTGATCATCTACGATAGTAATTTCAGCCAAAAATATGTCATTCTTGCGACCAGCAATCGATACCAGCGCGACGCTCATCGAGTACTGATTCAAGATGTCTAAAGTTACTTCAGAAAGGAAGGGTCTTTGTCTATCGTTATTTTTCAACAACATAGCAATCATGGCGCCCTGGTCTAAAGATATTGGAATCTCTAAATTCCGGTGGGGATCATCAACTTCTTGGATTACAAGACGTGCGAATGTCTCTGGCAACGCGACTCCCACGTCGACGACAACCGATCTCTTTTTCTTACTTAGTTCAACAACTGAATTTGGCGAATGATCCGAAACGTTTTCTGCCTCGATCACGTCATCCGTATCGCCGTCGTGTTCATACACTGAATCCGGCTGGGTCGAGCCTGCGTATGGTTTAAAAACGTCGTCCATCAAATCTCACAAACTAAATCTGTTTCCCAAACAAGACTATTCCCGATCTGCCACATCATCGCTATGGCAAATAGCGATTCACGATTGTCTTCGTAACGTTTGATCTCGACGTTGCTTTTCCAACTGTAAGGCTAGGTAAGACAATTTTTATGGTCGGTATCAATTGCCATTCAAGTAGCAAACCTGCCGAAAAATCGCACGATATCCCCACGCGAAAATCCCCATCATTTATATCTATAAGCTATCTACTCACCTAAAACAACAACTCTAAGGGTCAAATAGTAGATCTCGAGTTCGGATAGCATAATGATTCGCCAAGAGTTCAATGCATGGCCTAAAAAAAATGTCGATTGCAGCTCCAAAATTATGAGCACTATCTATTCGTTATTGTGGAAACCCGAATTTTGAATCGATCAAGACTGACCAGAAATTTTCAAAGCGTCGACGTTTTCAAAGAAACACCCACGTTTTTTGACGCTTTCGCGGTTTGCGATTTATGCGTACTTTCCCAACTTCTTGACGCTAAAGTGTTTTTCAACCAAGATAAGAAAGGGCTGGGAATTGCTACAATTGTGCAACTACCCGATGGGGGTACGGCGTACGATTAGAGTCAAAAAAGTGCCGCAAAAATCGACGACGCTGCTGAGTCGCTTGTGAAATTTTTGCCAGGTATGACAACAACGCTGATTGCGGACCGAGCAAAATTGGAGTCATGACTCTGGAAAATCACGGTTACCTACGATCCGACGCACCCTTTTTCTGTTCCCTTACCACGAATTATTGACTTTCCATCCGGCGTCGAAAAACCACCACCATCTAGGCACAACGATTACCGTCGGACAAAAACTCTTTTCACAGTCAACATCAACAACTGTTCAGACCAACATGCGATCCATTGTTTGGTTTTCGCTTGCCACACTGTGTAAAAAACGAAAACATACTGACCAAATGGCAAATTTTTCAGTCGATGGTGTCGATCGTATCGGTCACAAATCAAGTCAGACCTTACGACCTACCAATCAACAAGATACCCCTGCGTTCGGGAAACCTTCGAGGGCCTCGTATCTTGAAACGCCGAGCGTTGAACTTTTGAACTTGGACTGATATTGCAGCGTGCCTCCAGCCGTCCAGTTAAGGGGAAAGCTTATCTTGCCAGAGGAGTAAATAAGAGCCAACCAACCACCTTGTGGAATTCCCCTATCGAGAATTTTGCCGTTCTTGGTCCAAGTGACGCGCTGTATGTTACTTCCAGTATGGACAACAACGACTGCTGTGTTTTTCCCCACTAAAAACAATGTCTCAATCACCGAGTTCGACGAAACGCTATTATGCCTAGTCGGTATCGCCCAAATCAATGTTTGATTATTCAGATCACTACTCGTACCTACGATTTTGACAAATAGGAAAGTGGCACAGGACGGATTAGGTCCCGCATAAACAACTGAACTAAGGATAATTTTTTGAATGCTTCTTCTCGCAAAGGAAATAGATGCTCCTGTAGCATACAATTTTACCGGGCCGCTCACGTCCGGGCGAGGGAAAGTTGTCACATTGTTAGCGACTGTACCGCAGGCTGAAAGTAGTAGTAAAATTGCTGCAAAACAGCCAAATAGTCTAAGTGCATCAGTTGAGATACTTAATTGTCGCGTCCAATAACGGCATAAATATTTCCTGAACGTTGCCACCTGGATCATATTATGTCAGGTTTATCAGCGTGGTGGGAAACATTGACATTTTGTTGCAATTGCCAGAGTTATTTGAGTGACAAAGTTACCCTAAAAGCCGATTTTGTCGCAATTCCATACCACGCGTCCTAGGTATCGCGGATCAACTCTCTTCGATCTTCAGGCAAATATCGCGAATTTCGTAACCCTACCCCAAGAGCAATTCCAACAGCGGCAAAAAAGGAAAGTGCTGCTGACCCGCCATAGCTCATAAACGGAAGTGGAATACCCGTGATTGGCATAATCCCCATGGTCATGGCCACATTTTGAAAAATAGAAAATGTTAGGAGGCTCAAAACACCTGCGGCAAGCAATCGACCTTTTTTGTCTCGTGCTATCGCCATCACTCGCCAAACGCGAAAACAAACCCACCCAAACAACACCAAGATGGTGCCGGCACCGATAAATCCCAACTGTTCTCCCAGTGCAGTAAAGATAAAATCTGTTTGCTGCTCGGGAACATACGAAAGATTTGTCTGGGTTCCATGAAAAAGACCTTTGCCAAAAATCCCTCCAGCTCCTATGGCGATTTTTGACTGGGCTAGGTTGTATCCATAAGAATTTGCGCTGGCTTGAGGATTTACGAATGAAGTCAAGCGCTGCAGCTGGTAACTTTGCAAAATCCCCAGGTGGATGATCAAATATACTCCAATTGAACCAATGACTAACAGTCCCAAGAGGTATACCAAGCGAACCCTTGCCACCACCAATTGAGCACCTAAAACGATTCCGAGAATAATTGCTGTACCTACATCTGGCTGCTTTATCACCAAAAGCATTGGTACCGCTGCCAATATCAGCACGCCAATCAACTTCTTTAAGCCAATTTGACCACTTTCACTCGAGAGATAAATCGCCACTGCTATCAAAATGGCCAACGACGCGAATTCCGATGGTTGCAATTGAAGTGGGCCTAACTGAAACCAACGCTGGGCGCCAAGCGCACGTTTACCGACCGGACTTAGTACGCCCAATAAACCGATGGTAACGCCACCGTAAACCACGTACCCCATTGCTTTCACATGGCGATAGTCGATCAATACCGTCACCAGCATGATTACAATTCCAAGCACCACCCAAATAGTCTGACGTTCCAGATAATATTTAGAACTCAATCCGGCCTCAGCAAGCTTGACTTTCGTGGCCGTATAAACCATCACAATGCCCACAATTGCTATAGAAATTGTTGCGATCATCAGGCTATAGTCAAAGTGGAGCAAGCTTTCTTTGAGGACTCTCTTTCGATTAGCGACCATCGAAAATGTTGTCATAACTTTTCCTTAGCAAAATAACAAAACCCAAACCCAAGGGTTGGTCAGGTACGCACTACCCTTACCATCTTTCAAATTCATCCTATTCGCTAACGACCAATAGCAGCTAAATCGCACGATGGTAAGGAAAGAAGCGACACTAATTTAGGCAAGGTAAATATATGTCTAATTATCGCCCCGCACAAGGAAAATTATCTTGAAAAACACGAATTTGATCGGTAACGTTAGACAAACTCGTCGCGTGAACACTACTGTTATAGATACCAACGCTCGCAAAAAATATGAAGGGACGATCGCACCATGAGTGTAATCAAACGACTCTCTCAAGTCTTCCAGCAAAAAGCTAATGCAGCACTGGACAAAGTTGAGGACCCAACGCAGGCGCTTGATCTCTCGTACTCGAAAATGATGGAGAACCTACAACAAGTTCGTCGATCCATTGCTGACGTATTGACTTCACAAAAACGTCTTGAAGCCCAAAAATCTCAGCTTGACTCGCAATATGAAAAGCTCCAAGGCCAAGCACGACAAGCATTACAACAGGGTCAAGAAGATCTCGCCAAAACTGCCCTGACGCGCGCACAAGGGCTTAAAGGACAAATCGACGCTCTTGTACCCCAGATCGACCAATTGCGTACCCAAGAGCAGGCACTCGAGGACACTGGCAGGAAACTGCAAGCAAAGCTCGAGGTATTTCGCACTCAACGTGAAACGATGAAGGCGCAATACACCGCCGCAAAGGCCTCAACTGAGGCAGTAGAAAATCTCTCAGGGATGTCCGAGCATATGACGGACGTAAATATGATGATGGATCGGGCCCAGGACAAGATTTCCCAACTGCAAGCACGCGCGTCTGCAGTTGGCGAACTGTCGGATTCAGGAGTTTTGGATTCACTCACTATTGGCTCCAAGAGCGACGACATCGAAGCCCAACTGAAGCTCGGAACATCATCTAGCTCCGTTGATTACGAACTAGAAGCTATGAAAGCCGAACTTGGACTTGGTGCAGCACCGCCGGCTGTTGCCAACAAAACCTCAAACGAACCAAAGTCGCTGCCAATTGTGGAACCAGTCAAAGAAATAGCTGCGGGTGAAAGCCTCGTAATAAGGATTACTGGCGATGCGCTATACCGAGTTCCAGCAACAATCAAACCCGCGCTTGACGCGATAGATACTGCTATGGACACTGCAATAACCCACAACGATGAAAAGGCCTTCGCCAACTGCGCCGACCAGCTGTACACCTTGATTGTCTCGTCGGGCCTCAAATTAGACGATGCGGATATGACGAACTCAGACCTTGTTGTTCCAAATCGCGATATGACGATTGAAGACGCAAAAGACATTATGGAATAATTCGAGTGGGCTTGCAATTCGGTAAAGACTTGGGCTTATAAACGATTACAAGCTATTAGGGCTTTCAGTGGTACCAGAGTTCCCACTGCCCCAAAGTGGGGCTACGGAACTAATTCAGCGCGTAGTCCACCAAACTTATTTGCGCGCTAGCTACTTTTAATTCCTCTACGGCCCAGATCATAGGATTAAAGGCCTCGGCCTGCCAAGATTTCCGCACAAACCAAAACCCTGGACCTATCACAACCGCGAACAATAATGATTCTCAGCGACACGAGGGCAAAAGCGAGTGTCTATCTAACTTTCATATCCTTATAAAATTCTTGGGAATTATAGGTCACGCCACGAGAACATTCGGTTTGTGAGAAAAACAGTGGTGTGCAAAAAGTTGTGCAAATTCCATTAGCTGTTAAAAGCTGGGAGCGATGTGGTTGGATTACGTACCCCTATATCGTTAGTGAAACCGTTTTTCACACCGGATCTATCTTGTTCTATAACCCGACTGATACCTGGTCTTCTGTACACTTCCGCGAGGTTATTTTGGATCTCGCAGTTCTTGTTGGCCTCGCAACACGTTGAAGTAGCACCTAAAGGACTACGGTGGTGATCATATCGTCAATTACGGCATTTGTAATCGTTTTTATCCGGCTCTTATCCGGCCGTGGCGGCGGCCGCGCGTCTTTTTTCTTTTTACGGTATTGCCAAATTTTTATAAGTCGCGCCCAAGAGCATTTTCATCTACCAGCAGAATGGAAAGTCGAGATCTCACTTGTGATCGGCGATAACTTTCGTAGTCGCCAACATGATAAAGGGTTCCGCAAAACCAATCATTCTGTAATCCAAAAGCAACGCGACGAGTTTCCACGAGCCCTTAAACGCGATTTAAAGAGAT
>JAJYGT010000071.1 GCA_021785005.1 Actinomycetes bacterium | reverse complement strand
CGAACGTTTGAATTAGCTTTAGATTTGGCACAAAAATTATCACTAGGAAACTTGGTATCAGTGGTATACCCGCTCGAAGACTTTGAAGAGGCTATCAATCACGCTCGTCAGGCTGGTTCACGCAACGCCATTAAAATCGCGTTCGATCCTCGCGCCAAGTTTTCACATTTTCACAGAGAGGAGAACTAATGGCTCCGCGCCCTGGATTTATCTTAAACGTTGAAAAATCCTATCCAGGAACGTTATTTTGGCACGGTGAGGGATTTAGACTCGAGAAATTGCCAGAAGGCTCACGAGTAATTTATCCACCCGAATCACTACCAGCGATACAAGATACAGTTTCGGCAATCGATCACGCGTTGGACAATCCCAGGGGCGATAGCAAATCGCTGCAAGCGTTGCTTCGTCCCGGAATGCGACTTACTATTGCCTTTGATGATGTATCGTTGCCGCTACCTCAAATGACGGCACCGGATATCCGTTCCATACTTATCGAACAAGTTTTAGAGCGTGCTGCACGCGCGGGTGTAGAAGACGTGGTGTTGATTGCGGCGCTAGCACTGCACCGACGCATGACGACCCAGGAGCTAAGACACGCCGTTGGAAATCGCGTGTACGATGCATTTTTTCCAAAAGGACTACTACTGCAACACGATGCGGAAGACCCTAAAGGGCTTAGTTACATCGGAGAAACCGAGCTCGGCGAAGAAGTTGAAATATCTAGACGGGCCGCCGAAAGTGACTTAATCATTTATGTAAATATTAACTTGGTCTCAATGGACGGTGGACACAAGAGCGTAGCGACCGGATTATCTAGCTACAAAAGCCTGAGGCACCACCATAACGTCAAGACTATGGTTCATTCAAAGTCATTCATGGACCTAGAAAAATCAGAGCTTCATTCGTCTAACTGGCGGATGGGTAAAGTTATCAGGGATGCAGGAATTCCTATATTTCAAATCGAAACTACACTGAATAACAACACGTTTCCCCACCAGTTCTCGTTCCTGCAAAAAAGAGAATGGGAATGGTCTCTAAAAGACCGAGCCAGTTTTATAGCTACGTCAAACGCTCTAGCCAAAACCCCCCCATGGCTGGCAAGGAACATTTTTCATGGGATTCGATCTCCGTATGGACTAACAGGGGTCAACGCCGGCGAGGTAGAAGCGGTCCATAAAGAGACACTAATAAATGTCTACAAGCAACAGTTAGTTCATGTGTCAGGCCAAAGTGATATTCTCACAATGGGACTTCCCTTTGTAGGTCCATATAACGTCAATTCGATCATGAATCCAATCTTGGTGTATTGTCTTGGCCTTGGTTACTTTTTTAACATGTATCGGAACAAGCCTTTGGTGCGCAAAGGCGGAGTGGTGATTATTAGCCATCCGACGCGAGTAGAATTCGACCCAGTGTTCCACCCGTCATACATTGATTTCTACGACAATGTTCTGAGCGAGACAACAGATCCCAAAGAAATTGAATCTCGCTTTGAGGAATCCTTTGCCACGGACCCATGGTACATCCATCTATACCGCACCGGAAACGCATACCACGGAGTCCATCCGTTCTATATGTGGTACTGGGGCGCTCATGCACTCGACCATTTGGGTGCTGTTATCATTTTGGGCGGCGATCCAAAAGCCGTATCACGCCTTGGATTTCTATCAGCTAGTACTATGAACGACGCCTTGGCGATGGCGTCACATTACGTTGGAAACTCACCGAGTTTAACCCATTTGCATTCGCCGCCATTGTTAATGGCTGAGGTCGAGTAAGCAATACTAGGTAACCGCAAGCTAAATCAATAGGGTTAATAATGTTCAAGTTGACAAAATACATAAAATTGGAATCGTTACCGTTTCCCTACGGTAAACCGCAATGGCCAAATACCGTAGAACGAACTCCTCCTAAATACGCATTGGGAGCTCGCTTTGAAACAGACTGGTCAAGATCTCCAGCTATCAGAGCAATTCGGTCAATAATTACTGACTTTTTTACCAAACCAGCGATAAATATCTTAGCTAAACCGACGATCATGGGCACTGACAGGATACTAGAGGTACCCACCCCAGCGATTTTCGCTGCAAATCACGCGTCGCACATTGACACGCCCCTTTTGTTGACTTCACTACCGGATCGCTATCGCCATAAAACAGCGGTAGGTGCCGGTGCGGACTATTTTTTTAACAAGCGGTATAAGGGTTACATCTGGTCGTTTCTCCTGGCCGCAATTCCTATTGAGCGGATTAAGGTTTCTAGACGAACCAATGACCTAGCCAAGAAAGTCCTATCCGATGGCTGGAGTCTTATTTTGTTTCCCGAAGGTGGCCGCAGCCCAGACGGATTCGCGCGTGAATTCAAAGGTGGCGCAGCTCAACTTTCTATAAAGACCCAAAGGCCTGTAATTCCGGTTTACATCGGGGGAACGTACGAGATTTTTGGCAAACACAAAACGCTTCCCCAAAAAGGAAAAACGGTTGTCAACTTCGGCTATCCAATTTCGCCTAGCACCACCGATCCACGACAATTTGCCAAAACGATCGAAGCTGAGGTGACTCGCCTCGCAGATGAAGTATTTTCTGACTATTGGAGCGCGGCCAAAAACCAGGGTTCCCACATTACGCCATCGCTTAGGTCTACCGACAATGAATCTTGGATACAAGATTGGAATCGACCCAGGTATAAAAACATAACTCAAAGCCGCGAAAAAGCCTGGCTAACGTTGCCGCTAATGAAAAAAAAATTCGAGTAAACCTGTGGGGTTAGAGTAGTTGCTTTAGGCGTCGTGCAATAGACAACAAATCTTTCCAATACTTTGGCGTGCCGATAGATGATATACGCTCAAACCGCAAATCATCTATCGAATGCATGAGATTAGCGTCCGAAATCTCACTCAAGTCTGTTCCTAAGGCCCGCCAAAGTATAACATCGGCGATACCGGGGTTGCGAGCCAGCATAGGACCATGGCAGTAGCTGGCAATAACCGTGTCGTCTAGGTACCCATCACATCCTGATTCGTATGAATTGCCCACTCCGTAAACGACTCTACCCAACGGTTTGCCCGAGATAATTTCGGTTTGACCCGCATGATTTTCATATCCGCTTACCAGCGGCACTCCAAGGCTTGGGTCGGGATCCACCATCAACTCGCCCACGCACCGCGGCTTAGTTGATCTAAGAGTTCGGACAGGAAGTAGACCTAAACCAGCTACTGAACCTGACTTAGAAATAGGAAACTCAACTCCAAGGATTTGAAATCCAGCGCATATGGCTAAAATTTGCGCTCCGTTCGAATGAGCCCGCTCCAGCCCGCCGTCTTTTCGCAAAAGGGTCACGGCGGCTTGTTGTGGGCCGTCCTCACCACCGCCTAGCACATACACATCCCCGTCTAGCGGAACTGGCTGAGTCGACGAGACCGTTACCAGCACAGCGTTTATGCCTCTAAGTTTTGCGCGCGCAACCAATATTTCAGCGTTCCCCGAATCGCCATAAGTACCCAGGAGATCCGGGTATACAAGTACGATCTTCAATATTTTGTCGCTCAAATTTGGTTCCTTGTAACGATTAAAGCACTAGCTAAGGGCCGATTTCGCCATTTACCACATAGTTCACACATGGCCCAATGTCTTTCTGAGACTTTGAAACGCTGTGTAATTGCCTAGATACACTAGGTTTGGTGAGTCCACCATTGAAATGGCTCTTTGCTGATCTACACTGACGCGATGCGCCACTCCGGCGTAGCCAAGGCGAACCGACAGGTCAAATGCCCGCTGTCCCGTGGCTACCACATCATAAGATCCAAGGGGTGAAAAATCCACATCATAAATCCACGAGGTGTCTTTACCGTCGGCGATCTCGGCATTTAGACCAAGTACGATGGACTTACCACTAAATTCAACCGAGTCCAGGATCGCCGCCCACCCAGCGGGGTTCTTAGCCATCATGAGGCTTATTGTCTTGTCACCTTTATTAAATGTCTTATACCGACCAGCCACATTATCGATCGATAAAACTCGCTGTTTAGCCACTTGCATGTCGACGCCCGCTAAGTTGGCCAAAATTAGTGCCATCGCAGCATTTCCAAGATTAAAATCACCCGGTAAATTTACAGCAATTTCGATACGAGTTTTATCTGGGCAGATTAATTCGTGTCCGTGCAACACGTAATCAGCCATGGGTTTGGCAAACCCACAACTAGTGCAACGATAAGTTTGGTTTGAATCAAACTCTAAGGCCGAATCACAAACCGGACAACCGACGGCGTCGAACTTCCAATGCAGGCCCAGCGAGACTTTCACAATGTTTTTTGCACCAAGCGTCGCGAAATGAATTAGCGGATCCGAAATATTGGCGATAAAGGTGGTATCAGGTTCGTTTTGTACGACTTTCGCCCATCGATTAGCCAGGCTTCTAACTTCTGAGACGCGGTCTAGTTGATCACGCGAAAGATTCATTAAAATCACATGTGAAGGTTCAACAAAAGCTGCCACAGTCTCTAGATGGGCTTCATCTACCTCGAGAACTGCCCGCTTGGCATTTTTCCGGTTTGCTAAAGCCACGGCAATTCCTCCGCTCATGTTATTGCCGAGGTCGTTAGTTACAACGGGACCCAAGCTCATGAGACTCGCTGCACACATAGCCGTAGTTGTTGTCTTACCATTAGTGGCACTTACCAGCACGCAATCTAAGCCTTGGGCTAAATCACCTAAACAATTTGGTTGTAAGCCAATAAGAACTTTACCCGCCAATGCCACGCCAGCGCCCTTACCAAGTCTTCGCGACACAAGTCCGGTAGTTCTCGCTACGAGTACGGCAGTTGCCAAACCAAGCGAATAGTTTTCAAATCCGAAATAGCGCATCAGGAGATATTTCACGACTTCATCCTAGATGGGGTGAGCCAAGACTTTTAGTAGTCATCAATCGACACGCTTGAAATACAAAATGTTGAAAGGCAAAAAACATCTACTACCGCCGAAATTAGACACAAAGCCTAATTTCCTCGCATTCTTGGCCGTTAAACTGAGGAAGCCAGCGGGGGGAGCTGGCTTCCATCATAATTGCAAGTTGGAGGGGGGATCCGAAATCTTGCTATAAAAAATAATAGTCACTCTGAAAATATCTATGTTTCTATTACGTGCGATAGTTAGAATCATAATTTATGATAGAACTTCGCCAATTAAAGGCATTGCTTGCAATCCAAGATTTCAAATCGTTTTCGCAAGCGGCTAACAACCTCAACACCGTACAATCTAACATCTCGGCCCACCTATCGAGACTTGAAGAAAGCGTAGGCGCGATACTAGTCGACAGACGCACCGGAGTACTCACTGAAGAGGGAGCTGCGGTCGCGCTCCGAGCTCGCAGACTCCTTTCAGAACTAGAGGCCATCGATTCAGATATTTCCGCCCTAAAAAATGACGTAAGGGGAAGAGTTCGAGTCGGAATGATTGGAACCGTAGCCCGATGGTTTGTTCCCGCCATCGTACGTGAACTCGAAGAACGGCATCCCAACGTTAAAGTTGAGATTTCAGAAGGTACAGCATCCGCGCTCGAATCACGGGTGAATTCAAATGCCTTCGAGTTCGCAATAATGACTCGCCCTTCGAACACAGACGAACTTGTATTTCGGGCTTTTTTTGAAGAACCACTGGTACTAGTTGCGGCAAAGGAATTTGGATTCGAAGATAAAGCTTCGATCGCCCTATCTGAAGTTGCTTCGCAACCACTCCTCCTGCCACCAAAAGGTACCCAATTCCGGGATCAGGTGGATCTGGTGGCTGCACAAATCGGCGTAGTGTTGACACCAAAAGCCGAAATTGATGGCGTGCGACTTTTAGCATCCATGGCTTTTGACGGGTTCGCGCCTACAATTGCCCCGGCTACTTCTATCCCAGCTTTTATGACAGGTAGACTATCAGTAATTCCCATTGAAGGTCTTCTGCCGCGACGGGTTGGGTTAGCCCGCCGTAAGAAAGTTGCGCATTCCGCTGCGGCAAAGACAGTATTGGCTTTATTGGAAGAGTTTTTTACCAATCCTGTCTTAGCCAAAAAACACTCGATTCCAAGCGTCTTGAAGCAGTTGCTCTAGCACAATGTAGCACAAGCAGTCGTAGTGATTCTTTAATTAACGCACAGATCATGCCCGCAAATTCACGCCGATGATCTAAATTAAATTCTTTCGTTTGGCAAGATCCATTTTTTTCAAGAAATAGCCTCTCACTTGGAGTATTCTCGCAATAAGAACAAACTTTCATACACTTTGGACAAAATCAAAAATATGTCTTATATCTAAACGAACGGCATTGGATGCGATGGAGGAATTGTAAATTGGTGCGAATATGTGAAGATCGAGTAGTAATTATTACAGGCGCAGGTCGAGGAATCGGTAGAGCGCATGCCTTGGAATTCGCTCGCCACGGTGCAAAAGTGGTAGTAAATGATTTGGGATCCCAAGTCGACGGGAGTGAGTCTTCTTTGGGTCCAGCGGGCGAAGTGGTAAACGAAATCCGCGCCATGGGTGGAACTGCCATTGCCAACGGCGACGATATCTCTAATTGGGAAGGCGCAAAAAATCTAATTAACGACGCGGTAACGAATTTCGGGGCTTTGGACGTATTAGTCAACAACGCCGGAATCCTTCGCGATCGAATGATCGTAAATATGACAGAACAAGAATGGGACTCTGTCATAAAAGTTCATCTCCGTGGCACCTTTGCACCACTTCATTGGGCGGCAAATTACTGGCGCGAACGCTCTAAAGAAGGTCTTACCAACGACGCGAGAATAATCAACACCACTTCTGCGTCGGGTATATACGGAAATATAGGGCAAGCGAATTACGGAGCCGCCAAAGCCGGAATAGCATCACTAACCCTGATAGCGTCACAAGAGTTAGGACGTTACGGAATTACCGTTAACGCTGTGGCACCAGCAGCATTGACGAGAATGACGGAAAATCTGGGGTTAGCCACACCTGCGCCCGAAACCTCTACTGATTTTCAGGTCTTTGCCCCGGATAATATATCACCACTAGTGGTTTGGTTGGCATCCGAGGAATCAAGAGATATAACAGGACGGATCTTTGATGTAATGGGCGGTCATATTGACGTGGC
>JAJYGT010000019.1 GCA_021785005.1 Actinomycetes bacterium | reverse complement strand
CGATCTACCCTTCCACGCCGTCGTGTGCAAGTCTTTTTTCACAAGGTCCAGTTTCCGCGATGTACTTGGCAAAATTAACCGTCTTGCTAGTGGCCGTACGGTCTCAGGGGTCAAATTTGCAGTCACGAAAAGCGCAAGGACCACTCCCAGTCCAATAGCGCAATAGCGGGCAATTGGCGTATCTAGAACTCGGCCAACCGAATCGGCTCCAATCGCTTTTGCAACAAGCACGGCTGGGAGCAATAGGAAGAACATCGGAACGTAGATTAATATTAATTGGATCGGCAGCAGGTTCGTTCGAGTTGTCTTGCCGTCTTTATTACTAGTGTTTAATTTGTGTCTCAAGTACATTAGATCAGCGTTTTCGTGAAGGGTTCTCGCGAGGCTAAATCATTGGGCGGCATCAGCGAATTCGAATTGCTCATAGACAAAGACTTCGTCACAAAAAAACTATTGCCCCAATTCCAAATACTAGTTACAAAAATTGAAATCCCACAATTAGCTGAGATCCAAGCTCCCGCAGAACCTGAGTACCAAACCTCTGAAATACCATCGGACATTACCGTCAGAATCGCACCCCCAACAATACCCACCACGCATTCCCCGATCAATTCACCTGTTTGGGCATCGAATGGAGCAGATATGTAAAGGTACTGTCCGATACTGTAGTCGTACGAATAATTCTCAAAATATTGCGGTGCGCCACAGGTTCCACCAGGTTGGCACACAAGTGATGGGTGTGATGTAGACGCATAGGCTGGTGACCCCACTAAAGTGGCTGTAACTCCCGCGCCAACAATTACCGTTGCTAAACTAGCCCCAGCAAGTGCCCCCCCGAATACGATTGACAATTTTCATTACAACCTCCTTCGTACTACTTCTGTATTTTGTTTTGGAACCCTTACACACTCCTCACGAAGACGTACAGTACCCATATAAAAATTATTAGCATAAAAATACGCGACAAGTAAAAAGTAAATGAACTTTTCTAAGAACAAACGTTTCATTATCGAGGTCTTGCATTGTCGACTAGGCCTAGCGTCAAATGCTTGCTATTTTGAAGCACCTAATACTAATCTGTCTTTACGAACTCAACATTACCTAACTGAAACTTGACCTAATGTCACATCTGATTCTGAAAAAATCAAGCGTGACACGAACCAATTAGTTGCGGAAATCTTTTTTGCGAAACTTTATCAAGGTTCTCTACGTCAAGAATCATGGCCCACAAACCGATTGAATATACTGCGCCAGACGGACGCCACTCACAACTTTGATTTCCCTAACAGGCAAATTGCCAAGCAACTAACAATTTATATTCCCCAATATGAAGCTTCGCCAAACAAATTCGTCACGAATCAAACGCTGCAAATGACTCTGACCTCACGAAATTTAGGGACTGCGAAATTTATACGCTTTAAGCAGTTGAACTCGAATTGTGAGCCAAGAAAGAAAGGGGTTTCGAAAACGCACAATTCTGTCCAATTCTTGAATTTGTTTGGAAAATGAAATAGTGCCTAGCCATAGAAGATTTCAGATCCAAGACTGGCACTATTTCACAGTTTGCTAACCCCACACAAGCAAGAAACCTGCTGCAGATTAGGGTCGCTTAATCACCATTGACATTGATTAGCCCGACATCGCCATCGTCGCGTTGGTATACAATCGCTGGTAGTCCTGTTTCGTGATTTGTAAAGAAATAAAAGTCATGCGAGAGTAGCTGCATTTGCAACGCTGCTTCAGCTGGAACCATCGATGGAATTGCAAAAGATTTCGATTTCACGATTTGGGCACCACCAAGTAAAGCTACTTCGTCAATTCCGTCGGCATCAAGGACGACTTCTGGCGCCTTGGGTAAACGATGATGCGGGTGAGAACGTCCAATTAGTTTCCCTTTTGTCTTTTCGATCCGGTGCTCGAGCTTTTCAATAACTTTATCAGTAGCCGCCATGACACCAAAGCCTGCACTTTTCGCTCGCACTACCGCGAATCGGGTGTGCAGGGTAACCTCACATAGTTCTTTCTCAGAGATTCGTGGATTCTTCTCTTCCCGAACGCTCACCTCTGCTCGAGCCACACCATCCACCAAATGATCAAGATGGTCGAGCTTCTGGGCAATTTGTGACTTATCGTCATCGGTTAGAGCAACGTTCTTAGCGCGAAATGTAATCTCCAACTGTCCTCCTTTAACGTATCGGTATAGTTCAACTCACTAGTTCAAACAATGTTTACCAGTTAGTTGAACTATATTCTCAAACTATGCCATAATTTCGGCACTCGCAAGAGCAATTGGATGATTCAGCATATAAACCTCGCTTTAACGGGGGGATTTAAAACGTTTAAATGACAAATCGAAATATTTACCTAAAGCCAAACGTCGCTAAATGCAAGTAGTGCAACGCACGTGCCAATGCGCTAGATTAGGTGCACAAAAATCAACAGCAGCCACTTTTAGTGCGACCCAACGCTGCGCAACCAACAAAAAAGTGCTAAACCTCGTTTATTGCATTATCGACGTGAGTTGTTCAACTCCGTTATCAAACATTAAGACAGTAGTAACCTATGCCCGCATACCGAAGCTGCAGGAATCTTTTACGCAATGCCGATCAGCTGACCTGGTCTTTGACCCCACACCCGCCCGACAGCGCACGAAAAATTAATTCACACGTGTACAATTGCACCGTAGACCCCCAGTGGATCAATCGTTGCAAGGGACTTACTTCTAAGCCGTACCATGATCACCAACCAATAGTTGGCTTACGTGGATCGTTTTGCCTACGACTAGCATCGACTTTCAACCACAGACCTGACCGACAAAACAAAGCCTAGCATTCAGGAATTATCCGTGATTCCATGAACCGAGATACTCGCGCTGGATTGGTGTAAGTACATCGATATCTATTCCCATCGATGCAAGCTTCAAACGAGCAACTTCATCGTCAATTTCTCTTGGAACGTCATACACCTGAGGCTTCAAAGTATTGACATTCAAGACTACCCATTCTGCAGCCAGCGCTTGATTTGCAAAGCTCATATCCATGACAGCTGCTGGATGACCCTCAGCGGCTCCAAGATTAACAAGTCGCCCTTCGGCTAAGACTCGAATCTTTATGTCTCTATCCTCGCCATTGATCATGAACTCTTCCACCATAGGTTTCACCATACGTCGTCGTTCACCACTTGCAAGATTTGAAAGAGCCTTTAAATCAATTTCGATGTCGAAATGTCCGGAATTGGCCAATATTGCGCCATCTTTCATCACTCGAAAATGTTCCTCGACAATTACGTCTCTATTTCCAGTGACGGTTATAAAAATATCGCCCTCACGAGCCGCTTTAGCCATGGTCTCAACCCGAAAACCGTCCATAACAGCTTCAAGCGCCTTTATGGGATCGATCTCAGTTACCACTACTTGTGCACCCATACCGCGGGCACGAGAAGCAACGCCTTTCCCGCAATAACCATAGCCAGCAACCACAATCACCTGTCCTGCTAACAAGACATTAGTTGCGCGTATCACGCCGTCAAGAGTTGATTGGCCAGTGCCATACCGATTATCAAACATATGCTTGGTGTCAGCATCGTTTACGGCCACAATCGGATACAAAAGTGCACCATCAATTTCCATCGCGCGCAAGCGAATGACACCAGTCGTAGTCTCTTCTGTGCCGCCGATTACACTAGCGGTTTGCTCGGGTCGTTGCGTATGAAGTCTCGTAACCAGATCGCAACCATCGTCCATGGTTAATGTAGGCCTAGCGTCTAAAACCGAATCTATATGCGAAAAGTAAGTTTTTTCATCCTCGCCTCGCACTGCAAAAATAGGGATTTGATCGTGCATGACCAAGCTTGCGGCCACATCATCTTGAGTAGATAAAGGGTTGCTCGCGCAGGCGACCACTTGAGCACCTCCGGCCTTCAGTGCCCTCAACAAATTCGCGGTTTCGGTAGTAATGTGCATACATGCAGCAACGACGTGACCCTTGAATGGCAATTCTTTAGCGAAGCGTTCTTTGATCGATGCCAAAACAGGCATCTCCGAATCTGCCCAATTTATCCGCTGCTTGCCCACGTTTGCTAAAGATGCATCTGCAATATCAAAATTCACGCTTTTCCACTTCCCTTAAACTTTCCATCAACGTAATGATCTTATGACAGATCTAGCCCAATACGTCGGGACTTTTTAGACCATTCTTTAGTTTCGTCAGGACATCAATCGGACCCGGGTCCACACCATATGCACCCGCAAGATGCAACGAAACGAAGTCCCCAACAATTGCAAGATCAAAAAACTGAGCGAGTTCGCCTTCCCCTTGTGCCTGAACATCAATCGCCACGGACACATTTGGATCGATATACTCTCTGGTAATCTCGAACCTGCGCACAACTTGTGGATGTTCGTTATCGTGACGAAGCCTTACGACCGCAAGATCCGACTTAGTGATGTCGTTTAATGATGTCCATCCGGCTAACTCATTGTGGCAATTTTCAGGATACAGCGAGCTAAAAGCCATGGCCTTCGCGTTTTCGTTCACCTGAGCACGCCATCTGGTAATTGCAGCTTTGCCAACTGACCCAGAGGAATGAAACAACGTTAATCGATCCGCCAATTGCTCCGCAATTTCTTCTGCTATCGATCGCCGTCCTATTAGTTGGTCTCGCCGACGTTGAAGCTGGGATACTGTTTGGTCAATCCAGTAGCTACCACCGGGGAAAAGTCCCAAAGCGTCAAGCACCGCTAGAGGCGGAATTGCGAGCGCCCCAAGCGCAGCACGTGGTTGCGGAATTCCACTTGGCACTTCAATAAACGTTGAATTTGTTTCGTTCGCCAGATTAGCTAATTCGCCACCAGTAGAAACCACCACGACTTGTGCGCCCAGTTCTACAGCTATGCCAACTGCCTCTAATGTCTCTTCGGTCTCACCCGAGAATGACATAGCAAAAACTAAGCTTGCAGGCGATATGTATGCTGGTGTCGTATACGACTTTACAACTGAAGCAGGTACGGGCAGAACTGGCCCAGCAGCTGCGATAAGAACATCTCCAGAAATACCACTTCCGCCCATTCCAAAGACGACAATATTCTCTATTTTTGCCTTATCTGGAAGTTTTGAAACTTTGGCAACCTGCGACGCCGCTGCGCTAACTTGTTCAGGAAGCGAGGCTGTGATATCCCACATTCCCAAAGAGTCACTTGTAGAATATGGCCATTCACCACTCATAAAATATTACCTCCGCGAAACCTCAAAATTCTTACACTCAAAAGTTCATCCTGTTCATTCTCGTGAAAACAACCCAAAAAGCCGTGAAAACAATGCATGCACCAATTACTAGCTTTATATCTGTTCGCCACCTGTAACAATGTGCGGCAACGACCTAATCCGAGCATCCTCATCGTCGTCAACTATAGTTGACTCGTCAATTAGCAAAATGGGAATGTCACCCTCTATTTTGTATTTCCTTTTCAAGCGAGGGTTATACAAAAAGTCCTCACTGTCGACATACCATAACGATTCCTTATCGTCTGGGCAAACAATCAGTGACACTAACATACTGGAAAGACTCATGTTAGCTCGGTTTCGCCTCTGCCTTTGCGACAACCGCAAGAACCTCCGCTAACCGCGCTGCTACGTCTTCAGGTGTTTTTGCCTCAAGATTTACACGCAACAAGGGTTCGGTGTTAGACGGTCGCACATTGAACCACCAATCCTCAAAGTCAAGAGTAAGTCCGTCCATCTCCCCCACCGTTGCTCTTCCGGCATACGCATTCTTGATAAAGTCAATAACCGTCTTTGCATCTGAAACCCGGGTGTTCACTTCTCCAGAGTCGGCGTATCGTTCTAACGGTTTACGTAGTTCAGCAAGCGACACGCCAGATTTACAAATTTGTTCAAGGACGATCAATGCAGCAATTAATCCCGAGTCGGCACGATAATTATCTTTGAAGTAATAGTGTCCCGAATGCTCACCTCCGAATACTGCTCCTTCTTTTGCCATGACATCCTTTATAAAGGAATGGCCGACCCGAGTCACAATAGGAGTACCGCCCGATTCTCGAATAATTTCGGGAACAGCTTTCGAACAGATCAAATTGTGTAAAATCACTGAATTTGGATGTCGCTCTAGCATCGCTTTTGCCACGAGCGCAGTCGTAGTTGAACCTGAAAGAGGTGCTCCATTGTTGTCCAACAAAAATACCCTGTCTGCATCACCATCAAAGGCCAAGCCAACATCTGCGTCTTTGCTCAAAACCGCGGCCTTCAAATCGACCAGATTTTCAGGCTGGATCGGATCTGCTGGGTGATTAGGGAAGTTCCCGTCGAGTTCCTCAAAAAGCACCGTCAGTTCAAATGGAAGCTTTGAAAAGACTGCCGGAACCACCAAACCGCCCATCCCATTTGCTGTATCAGCAACAACTCGTAATTTCGTCAGCAAAGAAACGTCCACAAACGAGCGAATATGGTCTGAAAATTCGTCGAGCAAGTCAACACTCGAATTTTTTGCCTCTTTCGAAGATAACGGAGCGTTACCTCCCAAATACTTTCGAGCTGCTTCTTTTACGATTTTGAGACCAGTGTCTTCACCAACAGGTTTCGCTCCAGCTAGGCACATCTTGATACCGTTATATTGAGCCGGATTGTGCGATGCCGTAAAGGTGACACCTGGCTGATTTAATTTACCAGAGGCGAAATACAGCATGTCCGTTGAACACAGGCCCAACTCGTCAATTGATACCCCGGCACGGTTTGCGCCTTTTTTGAACGAAGCAACAAGACCTAGGCCAGTAGGACGCATATCATGACCAACAACAATACGAGGCTCGCCAGCAAACATGGCAAAACCATATCCGATAGCTTCTGCTACCTCTTCGCTCAACTCATCGGGTGCTAAGCCACGAACGTCGTACGCTTTGAAAATTTTATCGAGTACATCCATCTAAATAACCCCACAGCTTTCTTTGAACATTTTCTGCTCGCGTACATTTAGACCTAATAAGCGTCGTCGTAAGACGCGAAACTTTGACTTTAGTAGAAAATTAGGATCTTTGCACACCCAAAAGTGCCATAGGTTTATCGTAAAGAAACAATTAACCTAATCCATACAAAAAGTCACTAATTAGTTTCGTCTTGATTTACCAAAATAGCCTTGGATTTATTTCTCCAAGCGAAAATTATCAGCCCTACTGACAACACCGCAAATCCAACCGTTATCAAAAAACCTAATTCCTCGGCTCTTGAGGTCCCATAATTAAGGGTTACATGATTGGATGTCGGGAAAACAACCATTTCATTCGGAGTCGCTCGATAGGGCCCAAGAGCCCCCGTCACGTGCCAATTGGGGAAATAGCTTTCCTTCACCAAAATTGGAGTGCCGATCTTGGATACGTCAAATGAGATCGAATCATTCGTTTGCACTACATTGGTAACCGCAGTTGCTTGGGTCTGAGATGTAGAAATAACAGTCGAATTTGGTGACACTCGAGTTAAGAAATCTGGACCGCTGATCAATCGTTCCACTGGGTACTCAGCAGGATTATTGTAAAATCGTAGAGACGGTCCCAGCCAGCTTTGCTGTGAATTGTTTAGACCCTTCATCACGACCGGTTCTTGAGTTAATGGCTGGACCACGCTCGCATTGTGTACCTCATATATATTCCAAGACTCACTTAGCACGCCATACGGTGAACTTGGATTGACAGCTGGCACTGTTGCAATAAGAGATAGATTGGGATTAGCGTTCGCTTCCGTCTTTAAAAGTGGCGAAAACGCCATGTAGTATTTTACGCCAAGCAGCTGTAGATGTGTAATACCTAAATTGAGATTCAATCCAGCGTAAGGAAGACCTGACATGGCCTGCGACGGTGCGACAGATAGCTCTGATTGGTTTAAGAAATGATATGGCGTGGTTGCTGAGGACTCAAAAAAGAGGCCTTCCATCGAATCAATACAATTGTTGGTCCAATAGGGTAACAACATCAGAGCCATTGGAGTTCCATAGTCATTTTCATTTGAATTGTACTCCCACATTGCCCGCCCACACCCGTATTGGGCGCCTACAGACTTCATTTCAAGCATCAAGGCTCGATAGGCAGGAAAACCAACCTTTGCCTCATATCCGGTATAGTTCCACTTGATCCAACTCTGTACGAACGTCGGAGTAACTTTCAATGGGAACCACGACGGCGAGCCTAGTGACTGAGTTGCCACAACCGCTAGCATCGCTACGCTCGCCAACAAAAACAGAATTCGGCGTCGTTTTTGCAATCGCGTCTTGAGCTGGTTCATGTTTTCTGCAATATCTGAAGCGGCCTCACTGACACCGAGAGAAGTTGTATCACTCGTCTCAGAAATTAGAGTCGTCGAAGGTTGCGCATTTTTGGTTGACTCTTGCCAATTCAAGAACGAATCAAGACCACCTATTGCATCATTTTCCTTCAAGTCAGAGAATAATATCTGAGCAGTCGAAAAAAACAGGGGTATCGCTTCAACGATCACGAATATACCAATGCCTGCTAAAACGTAAATCGACAAGACATAAAAAGGCAGCATTCGGCCGTTGTAAACAGCCTTAAGTGGGAAGAATACAAATGCAAGCGCGGATGAAATCGCTACCGCGCCGAACAATCCCCCGAGTTCGATCTTCAAAATGACGCTCGCAACGAATCCAATGACAGCGAGAACGAGATAAACGCGGAGTTCGGACGGCGCTAAGCTCGCCGCAAATGTGGTTATTCTTGACCATCCCATCGACGTAGACAGCGAATAGTCAGCAATAAGCGGCAGCTCCCAAACTGCTGAAATTCCCACCATGATCAAGCCAGCTATAATTACCCCGACTGTGAGGTCTCGTTTGCGACGAATAAGCGTCAAAAACACTAAGACAGCAACAAAGAAAGCCGCTGGCAAAATATGCGCCAACAAACTCGCCGCTAGCAACAGTCCCGACAGTACTCTTCGAGTCATAGATCGAGGATTGACCATGAGGATCGCTACCGCAACAAATCCCAACGACAGTGATATCGAAAACGAAAACTCACCCGCAAGGGTTGAGGCAATATTTCCGCCATCAATGGTAAAGGAATGATCAAAGAGATACGCGACGGACATTACCGACATGAGACCAGAAAGCAAATACCCTACTCGCAGCGATCTCGAAAAATAGTACAGAGCGATCGGTAACGATAATGTACCCGCCACGGTAGTTAATTTAAATGCTACGTCGTATGGAACAAAAAAACCAAACACCGCCGTGATAACACCCGACATGGGAAAATAAAAAACGTACAGTGGATAACCGTCATACCAAGATGAGCTCCATCCGGTAAGTTTGAAATGGTTCAAAATATTGTGAATGTAGAAATAAGCGACTGAAAAATGCGCGCCGGTATCCCCACCAGTGGTCGTAGTATCGGAAAATATCAAAGAGGGGTGATACTGCCAAACAAGAAATGCCACACATGCGACCACAACGCCGTAGGCCAGGAAGCGATCACGGCTCCGAGGGCGCGGAAAATCGCTCGATGCGAGCGTATTTTCTTGGCTGTTATCGTCGTTTGTCTCAAGTTGAGTTTCGGTGTACATAAATCCTTATACTATTTCTAACCGAATATCTTGAGATTTTTGTCACGCTGCACCAATTTCATGCACATAATGCGACACTTAGCCAATGTTTGTTCTTTCAATCTACCTTGATTGAAAAAAACAACAATATATCGTCATTGCGATTCACAACACAATACATGTTTGGATCTTCACAGATGCTAACTGGCGCAGCGATAAATTACACGGTAAGAACTAGTACGTTTGCCAAAAATTGATGAAGGTAAACTTGCCATCACCTCGGCGAGCACTTACCGCATTATCTCCTTATGGCTGACGCCATAGACAAGACATCGGCGACCTCAACTTGATCGCCGTCAGCTTTCCACCAACGGGCCTCACAAACTGAGCATGATCGAAGAGATACTCGATGATCACCAATATTTAGACCGATTTCAACGGTCGTGCCATGGTTGCAATTAGGACAAATCACAGGGTCCGTCACTTTCAGTCACTCGGCGGCAATTGGGCAACTTGGTGACTTTTGCAAGTCGCTTACTCAAAGGATCGACACACAAGTAAAGACTCTTGAGTAATTACGCGCTTGTGATTTACCTTAATGATCTTGCTACGTCAAGTTAAATTTCTTACAGGCGGCGAGTTCTAAGTGATTTAAATTCAGATATGTTTGACCATTGCCAGAAAAGTTACCAGATTAAAAGTAGCATGCGTAACTAATGATGGGCCCAATCGGTTGAATCGTATCCTTAGAATTGCTAATACGATACCGACTAAGACGAGCCCAAGAAGCTGCAACGGCTCAGCGTGTGCAATTCCAAAACCTAAGGCGCTAAATAACACGGTGAAAAACATATTTTGCGTTTTGGATCGATTTTTCAGTTGGAACGAAATACTTTGCAAGAAGAATCCTCGAAAAAATACTTCCTCTGCAAACGGGGCAAAGACTACAAGAATAAGGCCGACCAAGATAATGCCCAACCCGTGTCCAGCCCCAGTTATCTCGTTCGCAGGACCGGAAAGTTTTTGCTGCAAGTGAGGAACGAAGGACTCGAACGGCAGGTATGCCAGAGGTACGACCACGTACTGCAAAAGTACCCCCATTACCACGCCGATAATTAAGTCGATTGGCTCTACGGAAATTGAATAATCCACGATCATAGATCCGGTACCGCGTTTGCGCGATACCAAATAGGCAGAACCTAAAAACCCGGTCCAGGTTCCGATGGAACTAGCAAGCAAATCCGAAGCCGAAATCGCATTTACATTAAATTTTTCGTGCGAAAAAAACACCCAAGCGGTTAAAAATATATTTGAAAGTAGTAAAGCAACGACGATTGCAATCGTCGCAAATGTTACTGACCCAAATTGTGGGTCAAACCCATCTGAGGCCACCTCAAGTCGTAATCGGTCTCGCCACACGCTAATACGCTCCATGTTTTAACATTCCTTATTACACCCTAGACAACCTACTCAAGCTTGAAGACCATAGCAGTTCAACTTACAAAGGTCTGCGTATAGGATGATCAGAACAAATTTAAGTGCAACTTCGAGAAGCACATAAGTAAAGAAACGCAACTAAATTCGCGACCGCGCCTAGATTTAATAGTATGAGCAGACAAATGCCCGATATGAGGCCCCAAGGACAAAACCCGCTGAAGAAAGTCCCCGGTGGACCTGAGCAAACCTGGAGGTGGGTTGTAGGAGTTACGATTGCGATAATTTTTGTCGTATTCCTATCGTTCAACGCGTTCAAGACCGTGCCGACCAACACATTGTCATATTCAACGTTTCTACAGGATGCAGCAAGCAAGCAAGTCGCGTCGGCGTCGATCGACAACTCAACTGGAAAAATCACCGGGACGTTTAAAGACGGCACACAGTTCCTCGTAAACGGTCCTTCTCCAAGCATTCCTGGTGACCTGACCGCGCTTAGAGAGGAAGGTGTGTCTCTTGATTTCCCGACCCCAACCGCGAACGTTCTCACATCCTTGATCACTTGGCTTGGTCCACTATTGATTCTGATTGCATTTTTTGTGTATATTAATCGTCGCGCTCAAGGACAAATGAGCGGCATAATGTCGATTGGCAGATCTCGCGCGAAAGTTTACACGGCTGAACGACCAAGAACCACCTTTGACGATGTCGCAGGATATAGCGCGGTCAAGCAAGAAATATCTGAAGTTGTAGATTTTTTAAAGAATGCAAGCCGATTCAAAGATATCGGGGCAAGGGTGCCTAAGGGTATCCTCCTCGTCGGTCCTCCTGGAACTGGAAAGACGCTGCTCGCACGTGCCGTAGCGGGAGAAGCAGGAGTACCATTTTTATCAGTGACCGGTTCCGATTTTATGGAGATGTTCGTCGGCGTTGGCGCATCGCGCGTCAGAGATCTTTTCCAAACTGCCCGTAAGCAAGCGCCTGCAATTATCTTTGTCGACGAAATCGATTCGATTGGTCGTAAGCGTGGTGCTGGTCTTGGTGGCGGACATGATGAACGCGAGCAAACTCTCAACCAGATGCTCTCTGAAATGGACGGCTTCGACACAACTGAAGGCATTGTAATGATGGCCGCTACCAACAGACCCGATATATTAGATTCCGCGCTATTGCGTCCGGGACGCTTTGATCGCCAAATTGTAGTTCCCCTACCTGATTTAGACGAGAGACTTCCAATTCTAAAAGTCCATTCAAAAGGCAAGAAAATGGCCGATGATGTGGATCTCACCTTGGTAGCACGAGGTACGCCGGGCATGAGCGGCGCTGATTTAGCGAATTTGGTAAACGAAGCGGCACTGCACGCTGTCAGACGAGGCGACAACCAGATACATATGGAGGATTTCGAGGCCGCCAGAGATCGCGTTCTAATGGGTCAGCGTCGAGATTCCGTTGTCCTTTCAGATGCCGAAAAAGAGCGCGTGGCGTTCCACGAGGGCGGCCATGCGGTGCTTGCATATCTTTTACCGTACGCGGATCCAGTTCATAAGGTTACGATTCTGCCGACCGGTATGGCGCTAGGTGTTACTCAACAGTTACCGTTAGAGGAAAAGCACATCAACTCAAAAGAATACATTGAGGATTCTCTTGCAGTAAGAATGGGTGGGCGCGTAGCAGAAATGATCATTTATGGTGACCTCTCTACTGGTGCCAGTAACGATCTAGTCAGAAATACTGAATTGGCTCGAAAAATGGTTCGGGAATGGGGAATGAGCGAGCAAGTCGGTCCGATGGCTTGGGGAAGTCACGAAATGGTCTTCTTGGGTGACGATTTGATGCACAGCAGGGACTACTCGGAACAAACCTCAAGAATAATTGACGAGGAAGTAGAAAAAATCCTGCGAGACCAAGAACAACGTGCAATGGTTCTCCTTGGAAAGCACCGTTCAGGATTAGAAGCAGTTGCTAAGTCGCTTCTTGAAAAAGAAACTGTCGATGGCAAAGAAATTAAATTCCTTGTTGATGAAGCACATGGTAGCCCAGTTCACTCTAGTGAAGCTGGCAAGTTCATTCCCAAGATCGAGTATAAGTCCAACGGCAAATCAGTGCATCCGGTACCCACAGCAGTAGAAGAAGTACAAGATCCTCTCGATGGGCAGGCAATTTGAACTGCTCGCTCAAGTGGTTAGAGCTTTGATAACTTCGAATAAAGCAGCGGATGCAAACGTGTCATTCTTGTCAACGAGAGTGAAACCGAACTGTTGAAATTTTAGGTTGTAGATCCAATAAGAACATATGTTCGATTGAATGTCACACCGTTGTGTAATACTTATGTTCATGAGCAAGCAACTTGTACTTTTAGAGGATATCGATATAACCGATGCAGGCCCAAGCTGGAAGATTGACGAACAAACACGGCGCATTGGGCTAAGGCAAATAGAACTAGCGCGTAAAGTACTCTTGGAAGGAAGTGCAAATACGAGGCCCCGTTCTAAAACTACTTCTTCGCGTAAGTAAATCTTTTGGCATTGCCTGAGTGTGTCGACTAACGTAGCTAATATGAGCACTAAACATCGCTTCAAGGTGAGGTTCAAAATACGTGGACATTAATGTACTGCTCAATTTGCTTGGCTTTCCGCCAGATTCTAAATTGTGCATTATCTCTTGTGACAATCTAGGGTTCGCCCATTCATTCAACCAAGCAATTTTTGATTCTCTACGCAAACGGACTTCTTCTTGCGCGAGAATAATCATTGGTGCACCATGGGCACGAGAGGTGATATCGCAATATCGAGGCGAAGACATCGGTGTCGCGTTAACATTCATATCAAACCATCCGATATTTAGAATTGCTCCGCTCACTCAATCGCCAACACTCGTCGATGGAGCCGGTGAGCTACCTGCATCCCGAAAAGAGTTCTGGGCGCATGCCGATACTGATGAAGTTCGAAGAGAATGCCGTGCACAACTAGAACGTGCTATTTACTACGGGTTTGATCCCTCGCATATCTCGTCGGAAGGAAGTGCGCTAACGCTGCGCCCTGAGTTCTTTGACGTGATGCTTGACATCGCACTTGAGTTTAACTTACCTATAAAAATACCTGACGGCGTTGATGCCGGTTTCCCTGCTAATGAAATAGCCTGGGCTGAAGGAGTAATCTCGCCTACCAACAAGGTCATAGACTTCGACGCCAATCCGACAAACTCCAAATCGATAATCTACGCCGTCGAGGAAGCCATATCAAATCTTCAAACAGGTGTATCCGAACTGTCTTTTAGACCAAGCTTGCCGTCGGACGAACTGAATGCACTTGCGGGTGAAAAGGCAGACTTTTACGTAGAGAGCCAATACTTGCTCGACTCAATTGAATTCAAACAACTCCTTATGGATTACTCAATTCGAATCATCGGGTACCGTGAGCTCAAATTTGTACAATCCGAATTGGCAGATCGCAACGAATCAGATAGGTGACTTTGTATTGCAACATCTTTGTTACGTACAAACAGCTAGAACACGAACTGATGTTCAAGTGAACTATTATTACACCATGGAGACGAATCGCATTTTTACTGCGATTCCGTAAAGGACGGACATAATGTTATTTGCAGACTTATTTGGCCAAGATGCTTTAATCTTGGTACTTGTTATCGTGGTAGTCTTTGGCGCATCCAGACTCCCGAAAATGGCTCGATCGATTGGTCAGGCAAAAGGCGAATTTGAAAAAGGACTCAAAGACAGCGCCCCAGCCCGAGACGCTGAAGTAGATCGAAAGGATCAGGCTCAGTCCTAAATACATCGTGGCGCAATGATCGTACTCTGCAAAAGATTGTTGGAGTGAGTCTGAACCCGAGGGCATTACGTCCTCACATATCAAATCCGGAGGTAGTGTGTTTTGGGTACAATCCAAGATCCCGGTGATATGGATCATTCAAAGGTTCAAATTCGAAAATCTCGAATTTGGATTTTAAGTGCCACTCGCCGGGTGGAGTTGTATTTAAGTACGAAATCACGCTCATTCTATGAAGACCCAAATCTTTCGTTCCAATTTCGGTGTCGCAATGCGCCGATTCTGACGCTGTTCACATGACACAACCCATGCAAGGTGTGCTCCCCGGTTGTGTCATGTGAACAAATCCTTTAAAAACAGACCGGTGTCAATAACCAATCAATTTATGCTTTGCTGGCTCACAATCTGAGAACCAGACGATTTTATCTGGGTCAAGTCGACCATGGTAGCGTGATTCAGCCACAGTTCAGCTGCCAAGAAATGATTCCTTATGACAGGTACTGCGACTAAATATTGGCTTGACCCGATCAACCACGGTTCAATTACCGAAACACCATTTTGCGCAACAGGCACCATACTTGAATAATTGGTGGAAGCCTTCAGCACTACCCTCTTGACTTGTGGCGATGGTATCCACCCGATTACAGCTCCGATAACAAATCATAGAAAGGGTTGAGTTGGCTTAAGGGTGCAGTACTTCGTTCCTTCGATTTCCGATCCAGATGGTGCTAACATCAGCACATCTACGCATTCGTTGAAGCTCTCATTAGTCGGAGTAACGATGCGGTAGAATAATCCAGCACGACCAGGAACCGCAACTTCATTTGGTATCTCAGTACCTCCTGGCTTCATAAGAGCAATCTCCTGAGCAAACTCAGTCATGTGCGTTAATTTTGAACCTATGAAGTTTGTTCTGACAGGTATCAAAATTAATATTGCGATCCCAAGGATACGACGATCCACGATCCTGCGATTAATAAGCAACATCGCCTACCTTTAGCGGGTAATCCCGAGAGACCGAAAGACAATAAGTTTTATTTAAAAATTACAGTGTTGCTGCTGCTAAGCATTTTTTGGCTTTAGAATTCAGTAATTTCAAGCAACTCTGTCTGAAGCTGGCGATATTCGCTCGAGTTCGTGACTGGAAGCAAAGACATAAGCTTTCCTATATTGCCTTCAACTTTCATTTTGCCCTGCATAAATGCCGCGTTCGGGTCTAATTCCAGCTTTTGAATTAGCATAGCATCGTCATAGCTCTGGATTAAAGTGATTTCCGCGTCTTCCAGTTCGCCCAATGCAGTCTCAAGAAGTTTACCGTCCTCTACCACCCAGAAGTACTCGATGTCTCCATCTGGCCCATTTAGGAGAACATACTGAATCTTCGCAGTCGCACCAATACGCTCGGGTTGATCTTTCGCCATTTTTTTCATTTCATTGAGCCATTCGGTGCTCAACCACTTGAACTTTGCCACGCTACCTCTTCCAAATTATCCAAGTACTTGCAAGGATTTGACCATGTCGTGAGTTTAACATAACTCACCAGGCTTAAGTCACTTCTAACAGCTTAAATCAAAGCGCTCAAATGTTCCTAATCAAAATTAGGCTATTCAAGCCCAGCGAAAAGATCCTCCTCGATACCGCTAATCACGTAACCTTTAGGTGCGACCGCGAGATACAGGTCTTCAGTAGGATATGCATCTTCAGCATCGTCATTTGAAAGACCAAACCAAAACGGTGACTCCGGGTCGATCTGCGTAGCGTGCGCGCGCAAGGCAGAATTTTTAATTTCGCTAAATCCAACAATTGGGATTTGGGTGGTAGCTTCATAATCCTCAGTGGCAGTCTCAAACCAATCGGGTGAAAACGGTGACTTGAGTCCCAGATCAATAAATTTCTGGTGCAACGCAATAATCCGTGACCGCGTCCAAATGTGATAATAAATCTTTTCAATCGTGTGAACAGGACCAAGTTCTGGAGCGAATGATTCATCCTTTGCCAATACGTATGCCCTCATTGACACTTCGTAAACCCTAACGTGGTCTGGGTGCGGATAGCGACTCTGAATCTCAGGATAGGTAAGCATGACTGCTGGCTTCTCTGCTCTAATAATTTCTACAAGTTTGCGGGCGGCGATTTCACAGTCCGCCATAGCAAAGCAACCTGGTCGGTAATTAGAGGGACTGCCCGCCATTCCAGAATCTCGGTAACCCAACAACTCGACGCGGTCATAGCCAATAATTCTTGCAGACGCATGTAGCTCATTCCGGCGGATTTCAGCAAGATTATTACGAGTCTCCTCGTTGTCAAGCACTTTATTTAAAATATCGCCCTCTTCGCCTCCCGTGGCGGTGACAAGAACAGCTCTGGTGCCTAGTGCTTTATACTTCGCAATAATTGAGGCGCCCTTCGATGCCTCATCATCGGGATGCGCATGCACACTCAATATCGTTTTAACGTAGTTCATCAAATATGAGGCTACCCGCCCCGCTCAAACGATAGATCTACTACTTCCACTTCGTCGCACACGTCTATTCATCAAAACTTGTTATCTGCTGGCAACAAGACTTCATACTCGCAACACCCAGGTCAAATTAAATCGATCTAAATGCTGCTTTAGCAAGATGGCGCTCTTCGTCTCGAACAGTCAAAGATATTGTTTGGACGTTGATTATCTCCCGGCGACCTAACAATGAATCAAACCCAATATCGGGTCAGCTACGCTTAATCTGTACCAATGCATATTATGAATTCAGCTATTTCTTATCTTTCTTGATCGCGCCCAACCATGAGTTCGGCCATGCGTTGTCTCCGAGAAAATCCAGCTCTACCTGCGTTTGGTGCGAGTATATCACTAGGCACAGTTTTTACAGCGAATATCGGCAAAATTCTGTCAGCTAGAAACAGGAGTGACATGAAGACCCTTCACCAAAGAAGATGTCTTGACTGTCCACTAAGCCTCGTGTGGCATCCACCCGGCTACTGAGTCCGCAACGGCGGCTGCAAATTGTGCACTGGTTACAATTTTCGTTGAATTAGCGGCGGCCTTGATGTCGGCAATTACACTCTCGTGAGCACCTTGATCTGGGTCTTCAATTGTGTTCTCAACGTACATTACAATGAGTTCGGCTGCTGATCCGTCATTTTTCTTACGGAGAACTCGTCCAATGCGCTGAATAACTTGACGTTTTGAACGAGTGGCCGTCATTATGATCGCAAGATTCGCCTCTGGTACGTCTATTCCTTCATCTAGTATCTTTGGTGCAACGATCGTAGAGATCTCTCTGCGGCGAAACTGTTCCAGGGACTGACGCCTCAAAATCATTGGCGTTTCAGAATGAATCGAAATCGCTCGCACTTTTCTTTGGCGCAATACACTCGCAGCGGTCTCGGCAGACTCAATTGACTGCGTGAAGACCAGCGTGCCCTTGGCCATCTCACATACGGACGAGAGTTCACGCAAAGTATGAAATTTTCCCGGTAAACGCTCTAAGAATCGACGCCTTTCGGCTAGAAGAGAAAGAAGACGAGTCGCTAAAAAACTGAGCGACATGTCAATGTGGTCGTAATGCTGTTTAGCTGCATCGCAAAGAATCTGGATGAAATCAGATAAATCGCGGATTTTGGTTTGAAACTTCTTAATAAATTGCCTCGTAAACACCCCGATCTCGTCCGACATCTCTCTGTAATATTGCTCTTCGATCTCGCTCAACGCTACGCCCAGGAAGGTTGCGTGAAACGGCGCAATAACATCTTGAATTCGGGCATGTTGGTACGTGTAGCGATACACAATCGATCCAAAAAACGGAATCAAATACTTCCTAGTGCCATTGTCATTCCTTTGCACAGTTGCACTGAGACCAAGGCGATGAGTAAAGCAAGATTTAAGCGCCTTCGCATTTTCTGGGGTTCCATAACGATGACACTCGTCGGCAACCAGAAGATCGAATTCGGTGGACGGGTGATCAAGTATGAGATTGCGGGCTGAATTAACAATAGCGACTAACACGTCGCACGTTCGCAACGATCCCCTATAACCGCCACCAAGCCGTCCAACAGCGACCGACTTTGCGGCGTAGTTCATCAATTGCGCATACCATTGATCTGCCAGTTCTAAAGTTGGCACCAAGATCAGTGATTTAGATCCAAGCTCAAGGCAATTCTTTATCGCAATTAATCCGATTTGAGTCTTCCCTGAACCTGTTATTGCCTCAATAATCCCTCGATTGTGTGCGATCTGCCACTCGTTGAGGGCTTGCGTCTGCCACGGGTACGGTTCTCGAAGTTTGAGCGCGTTTGACGTAATGTTGGTCGGTGTCTCCATCTCAACGCAGTCATTGCACCGAAACTCTGCCCGTCGCCATGCGTCTTCGAATTTTATGCATCTCGCAAATTGACTGTGCAAACCATAAAGTATTTTCCGCAATTCTTCGACGGTAGGCACTTTTTGAGCATTTCCGTTTTTAGCTAATTCTAAAAGTATCGAAGCTTCGGAAACGCAGGCGTCTTTTAGCAAGGCATTCGATACGTCAATGAAATACACCGCTAAATCACCCTGTCAATCCCGATCACCTTCAATATCTGCGTCTTCACTAAATTCGACACCGAGCGGCGTTACAATTGTCGCGGGTTTAAAGTGTGGATCCATAAAAAGCAAGTCCCACTCGTTTATCCAGGATCTAACATACTGTCGCATCCGATTCGAGGGCAAACGCTCGATTCCCGCAACGTCAGGGGGATTCCAATCGAACGCAAGTGCATGAATCTGCTTAATCAATTCATAGGTGCGGTTGAGTTCGTCATCATCCGGCGAATTTAGCTTAATTTGATCGCGAGCCAAATATTTCATACCACGCTCTGCGGCATCGGCAATCGTTGTTTGATCTGATTTCCCAGATGCGCGTAGTCTCGCAGGCACTTTCTCATAGTCGTTTCGCCTGATTAGCACTTCGCTCTCAAAGTCATCGACCGTAGTCAACACCGAAGTAATCGGAGATGCTGGGTCTTTGTTGAACCCCTCGCGCCACCAAGTGATCTCGGCGTAGGATCTCGCGCGCTGCAACATTGAGTACCGGCCGATCAATTCGAGTTCGTCAATTAGGATCACCCAACCAAGGTAACCAGCCGCTCTAATTAGTCTCGCAAAAAATATGAAGCGATCCCGGCAGAGATTCTGTTCCGAGCCTGCGCGTATGTCATATTCAGCTAGCCACCCCGCCTCTTTCAATCTTTTACGCAACTCAGTAATAGGCAGATTGTCGCCGGCCCAAAATTGCATCAGTCGATCAGTAAAGTCTTCGTCACCTGAAGAAAATTGCTCAAACAGTCTAAGAGAAGCTGTAAGACGATGATCTATAAATTTGCCCTCATTGTGAAGCCAATGATAAAGCTTCGCGTACGACGATGAATTGACGTTAATTCCATGGGCAATTTCATTCACCGCGGATCCCGGTCGTCCGGGCACCCTCGCATCAGCTATCGCAGCTCTAAAAACAGCCGCAACATTATGGAACGGCGTCTCTTTGGATACAACTACTTTTGACACCACAAACTGATTTTGAAGCGCTCGCTGTGCCAACGCTTCTAAGAGGTGGCTCTTACCGCTGCCAAAACCTCCGCCAAGTAACAGTCCGGGAACCGCCGTTTCGCGGTCAATTTTTTGTATCCCGGCTAGGTTTTCACTAAATGCCTCAATAACTTTCGGTTGCATACTGCCAAGTGCCAGCACGCTCTCGGAATTTGGCACACCAGCCCTAAGAGCTTCAAGTGCTCGTCGCGCCTCAAGTTGTCGATTTTGTAAATTGTGAAAGTCAATATCCAAGAGAATTTCCTGTCATAAAATAGTTTGTCGGGTCCTCCTCCCGGACCAAATCTGCCCCACCAAGTCGCACAAGGGTTCCAAACGGATTATCCCGGTTCTCGTCACGCACCTCATCATAGATTCGTAACTTTAGCGCTTGATAGAGATCCAGACCGCGATTGCGATCCGTGATGAATTCGGGAGGCACACACACGAAAGTCGCAATGTTCGCAAATTCATTTGAGTTATCGATTAGTTGACGAATAGATTCATAGGCATCTAAAATCGCACCGCGCGAATAAGAAGTTTGAGGTGGACCGATGTCTGTTTCAAGATGCTTGTGAAACAGCTGCGTAAGATCGAGCACTAGGATCACGCCCGCCGATCCATTCTTTACTAACCAGTGAGTCAACGAGAACAGCATTTGCCGCGCATTTGCGCGCGATATTTTCCTAAAAATCCGGGCAGACTTCAGTAGTGTGATGTAGCGAATCTCTCCCTTTAGCCAAGCATTGATCGACTCGTACTCCGCATCACTAACTTGACCCGTAGATAGTGAGAATTGACAGAGTCGCAACATTGCGATCCTAAACTCATGAACCATCTTGTAATCTCGATAAATCGTGGTCTGTAACTGTTTTACGACATCGCGCTGAAGTTCTCGCTGGTCCATGTCGTAGTATTTAGACAATTCCTCAATAGAGCGCACCCCATCTAACGCACGAGAGGCGAATCCAGCGGCTTCACAGGCAGTATCGCTCATTCCTTCAGCAAGACTTGCCCAATCAACCACTCTCGCAGCCTCAAAGAAAATTTGGTCGATCATCTGGATTCTTGTCTGACCCGAATCTAATTGCACAACGAAATAGTTTTTATCTCTGGCTCGTTTCAAAAGCTGACGCTTGAATAAAGAGTGATTCATCTCGTCGGCGACGCAGAATTTCACTGCGGTGCCACCGCCTTTTATAAATGTAGAGAGATATTGATCATCAAGAAAATTCAAGTACTCTTCAACCGGGATCACTCGACGACCTCGAAGCTAATTGCTGAGTAGAGTTTGACTTGGCCGCCCTTTGCTACTGTTTCAAGTAATCCTGCACCGCGTGTCGTGGCGCTCGAAGAAAAACGTAGCATCCTGCCGTCTTTCGTATGAAGCTCAGCGCTTTGATCCAGCAGGTACACATCTCTCGCAAATTCAGCCTTGGAATACGATCTCGATCCCGGAAGTATCGTCAATATGTCGTATAGTTCTACCAATTTGACTGGCGATCCAGGATGTCTCTTGTTTCGTGCAATATGTAGATCGTACGCTCTCGTCAGTGAGCTTAAAAAGGCATCGGCTTTGAATTTTACGCGGGCAAGAGAACGCTCCTTCAGCTTGGCCACAACATAACTCGGGCGGATGCCTTTGTCTTTTTTCTTGTCTACCACGATCGCGGGTTCCGCAGCCGAAATTTGAACAATTGAGGGATAACAAAGCAATTTTTGGTCCGATTCAATTATCGTGAGATCTGCATCCCTAGCTTGCTCTATAAGTTCCTGGACGTATCCACCCGACCGGACCCACAAATGAACATCGATCGCAGCGAGTAGTCTTAGTGCTTCGCACTCAGTAGTTAAATTCTCTGCGATAGTGCCGAGTTCCCTGACAGCAAGTTCCAAATCGCGTATCGCCCCAGTTTCTGCAGCACGTTTTGATTTTCTAATCTGAGATGAACCTGTGGCAATAATCCTAGAAACTACGTCTATTTGCTTCTCAATTTCGACGAGTTTAGGTTCGAGCATCTCCTCACTCGACAATGGTTCAAACATCTGCTGAAAACTCCTTAGGTCCACTCACTACAGTTCTCACTTTCTCAATCTCGCAAAGCGTAGCACACCAATGTAACTCCCCAACAAAAATTTGTTTCATTACGATTACTAGTATGGATCCAACCGACAATTGGCCATACGAGCTGAAGTGGAATGAAACGCAGCATGCAACCTTTGTCAGTCGCCTAGGTCGCGATAAAATGATACGTGACCGCCCACGAAAGATTTCGAGCAAAGAATGTTACCTTTGGCTAAAGACATTTCAGTTTTCGCCATTTATTAAAGCACCAATTGAAAATTACACACTGGCGGTAGCTAGGATCCCCAGACACTCGTCCATCGATCTAGAATCATCGAACTAAAACATCATTAGAGCATTACCTCTGGATAAAGGAGTCGAAGCCGTGTTGAATCACACGTAATGCCTTCAATTTAAACTTTATAGTGTGGCAAAAATATGAGGCTAAGTTTTCTAGTTTTTGTCAGAGCAAAAAAATCGGCGTGGCTAGCGTAATTTCGCAATCGATATCTTGGTCGTAAATGTCAAATCTAGACAAAACGCAAACTGATGTCACAAAGGTACGTTCAATGGCATGCAGATATCTAGTGCGCCACACGCGTACCATTGAAGAAGTCAACTACCATACATTGCGACGACTCTCCCAACGCAGCAGCTTTGGTTTGGCAAAAGATAACTCCACATTAGATTGAGTATCATTCAAAGAGGCGACCCAGTCCGAGATTGACAAGTTCAAGGTCAAAACCATCGGGATCCGCGTCTCCTCCAAGCCATTCCAAATATGACTCACGCTCTTCGTCATCTGGATTGCGTAATACCTCAAGCATGCGCTCGTATCCCCAGACCCCGCCCACATCCTCTGGGGGGCACCTACGGCTGCCCGTTGAGCAAAATATCTGCGGCTCGTCAGATGCACGTTGATGCGACCCCACAAACGTCACTGTATGCGTCCAGTCATCACCGAAATCGTAGGCGTATACGAGCGACTCTCTTACGCTAAGGACGTCACAAAGCCGCGTTGTAGAGTCGTCAATAATTCCTTCACCAAATTCGTCGAACTCAGGATCACCAAAGCGTCGTGAGCCGATGCGAAACTCATGCAGATGCGAATTCTCCCAACCCATTACCTCCTGAAGGATTACGTGCAACGCGGCAAGATTAACCGTGGATGGCACCGTAAAGTCTCGCGTTATCACAGGTTCGATGCCTTCAAGCCTAACGTTCAAGTCTGCAGCGGTATCAGAGGACGCCAAACCCGGGGAAAAGCAGTTAGGCAATTCGCCAGCTATCTTCAACTTGCTAATTATTTCGCCAGCTCTTTGCGTCGATACAAATCTTGGATTGCTAACGGGTTCATCACGTAATTCCGCACTCAAATCGTCGTCGATATCCATTTCTAATAATCCAACCTCCACGAAGAACAGCGCGAGTCGAAAAATGTCTCCTCGGATAAGTTTCAAAAGAAACTTCGAATCATCAATCGGTGGGGAAAACTCGTACATTGCAGTTGCAAAGGAATGCAATTCGGCTGCGGCTCGATCCAAGCTAATGGGACCCTGCGTAAGACGCCGGAGGAATCCACCGACCTGGTCATCTATTATGGTATGCCACCCTGCAACATCGTACCATGTACGCAATGGTCCCAGATCGACGAGGGATTGGGAAACTCGCAGCCTCTTCGTGTCTAGGTTTAACCTTGACCACGCCTTTGTCGCGGCGAGCTTACCGTGAATCTTCCTAAGAGCACCGACAGCAAGGGCCCATTTCACCAGAAACGGTAGCTCCATCAATTCACCAGAAGATCGCAGTTGGTAGTGTCTAGATCCAAAAACCGACTCTAGACTTTCCCCAAGATCCAATAAATCTGTCAGGATACGTGCATCAGCAAGCGTTATATTGCCTGCCGAAGTCAGTTTTCGACCATCTCCAAAAAAGGCACACAGTTTGTCCAAACGCCAAAGTACGGGAATCGCCTCGGACTCGTCAGAGTCTTTCGCTTTCGGAATCCCTTTACCAAGACCCCTGTGAAAAGAATTTCTTTCAATCATAAATTTCCAGACCCCTCAACTATACCTGGCGATACTTTAGTCTTTTCAGTCCGATCAAGGCTAAGGACGGAAGCTACAATTTTCTAGCCAGCTTCTTACAAGTCAAACAATTCTCTCGCTATATGAAAGTGGCATAAGATTCGTGCCGATTTACCGTCAGCAATATAACGTTACATCCCGACGAAATCATTCACATTACGGGTTCAATAAGATTTTACGTAGCGAACGTAAGTATGCCGGTAGCGAATTCGTCGTGTAAGTTACACATCGTTTCTCGCAGTCTCGCTTGCGAGACGCATGGATGACGCAATGGATCGAAAGAACTCATCATTTTGGCTTTAAACACGCATTTTAGAGTCGTCTTTATCCGAATCTTTCTTGTTAGGTGACCCTCTCTTCGTAAACATCGGGCGTCGCTAAACAAAAAAACTCAGAAATTCAATGAGTCCAACCTGTCTGCAATTTTCACGATATCCACCTAGGAAAAAGTTATGACGCGGGTTGAGCCTCACAGATCTGCCCAATCGCAAAATTATTCTTAGGTTTATTTTATTATGAAAGATCCCAACCAAGGTTGACGTCGTGGCCATCTCAAATCGAAATAAGCCCAATGCACTGTTCAAGGCAACTGACCAGAGTATCCACATTTCATGATCGTGCTAGCGAAGCCAACGCCGCCCGGCATTTCGACGTCGCATGCAACGCTTGGAATTCCGACCCATTGTAATCATCGGATTGTAATCATCGCAGCACTTGGGAATCAAATTACTTGCGTGTAGCCGGACACCAAACTATCGGTTGTCGAAGTCTTTAACCCTGGATGTTTCAATAGAAAATACCAAATTCGTGCTACAAACAACCTGAGGTGCTCCCACTTTCATCTTCTAATCCTCGTCCCACTTCCAATTGCGGATTTCTGGCATGTCTTCACCGTGTAGGTCTATGTATGCTTTGTGATCGAGCAACTTGTCTCGCAGATATTGTTTGGTGTAAGCACCCCGTGAACCCAGGCTCGGCACACGGTCAATGACGTCGATGACTAGATGAAAACGATCGAGATCATTCAGCACCACCATATCGAACGGAGTAGTAGTCGTGCCGTTCTCTTTGTAACCGCGAACGTGCAGCTGGCTGTGATTGGCTCGACGATAGGTCAGGCGGTGAATTAGCCATGGGTAACCGTGGAAGGCAAAAATGATTGGCTTGTCCTGAGTAAATAGAATATCAAAATCCTTATCAGATAAGCCGTGGGGATGCTCAGTCTGCGGCTGAAGAGTCATCAAATCTACCACGTTGATGAAACGGATTTTCAGGTCTGGAAAGTGCTGTCGTAAAATCTTGACCGCCGCCAGCGTCTCCAATGTGGGTACGTCACCACAGCAGGCCAACACCACGTCGGGATCGCCGCCTTCGTCGTTGCTGGCCCATTCCCAGATGCCTAGACCAGCGGTACAGTGTTTAATGGCTGCTTCCATTTCCAGCCATTGCAATTCGGGCTGTTTGCCTGCGACTATCACATTGACATAATTTCGACTTCGCAAACAGTGATCTGTCACCGACAAGAGCGTGTTAGCGTCCGGTGGCAGATATACACGGATAATGTCTGCCTTCTTGTTCACGACATGATCAATAAAACCCGGATCTTGATGGCTAAATCCGTTGTGATCCTGTCGCCACACGTGGGACGAAAGCAGATAGTTTAACGACGCTATGGGTCGCCGCCAGGGAATTTCTCTGGTCATCTTTAGCCACTTGGCATGCTGGTTGAACATCGAATCTATGATGTGAATAAATGCTTCATAGCACGAGAAGAAACCATGCCGACCAGTGAGTAAGTAACCTTCGAGCCAACCCTCGCACTGGTGTTCGCTCAGCATCTCCATTACCCTGCCATCGGGCGAGATGTGTTCGTCGGTGGCAATGATATCCGCTGTCGAGCAACGGCTCGTCACTTCGAACATAGCTCCCCAGCGATTTGATGCTGTTTCGTCTGGACTGAAGATGCGAAAGTTGCGGGTATCGGCGTTGAGGCTGAGCACATCGCGCATGAACTCACCTTGCACCCGTGTCGCTTCAGCTTCGCTAACGCCAGGTTTGGACACTTTTACCGCATAGTCGCGGAAGTTCGGCATTTTCAGATCACGTAGCAGCATTCCTCCGTTAGCATGTGGATTCGCTCCCATACGTCGCGCACCTTTGGGTGCTAGTTCGGCTAGTTCCGACATGAACCTGCCATTGTCATCAAATAATTCCTCTGGATGGTAACTCTTCATCCACTTTTCGAGAATCTCTAGGTGTTTTGGTTCCGTTACGAAATCGGTTACAGGCACCTGGTGTGCGCGAAATGTCCCTTCGACCGGCGCTCCATCGACCAATTTAGGGCCGGTCCAGCCCTTGGGCGATCGCAGGATGATCATCGGCCACCGTGGGCGCTCACTGAATCCCTTAGCGCGGGCGTCGCGTTGGATACGCTGGATCTCGCCAACCACTGCATCGAGCGTTGCAGCCATAAGCTGGTGCATCTCGTCGGGGTCGTCGCCCTCGACAAAGTACGGCGTGTAACCGTATCCTTGAAAAAGCGCCTCGAGTTCACCATGGGAAATACGAGCCAACACCGTGGGGCCGGCAATTTTGTAGCCATTCAAATGCAAAATAGGCAACACTGCACCGTCGTAAACCGGGTTCAAGAATTTGTTCGAGTGCCAACTTGTTGCCATCGCACCGGTTTCCGCCTCGCCGTCACCTACCACGCAGCTTACAATCAAGTCGGGATTGTCAAATACCGCGCCAAAGGCGTGTGAAAGTGAATATCCAAGTTCACCGCCTTCGTTAATTGAACCCGGGGTTTCCGGGGCGACGTGACTGGGGATTCCACCCGGGAAAGAAAACTGGACAAACAATTTCTTCAACCCCTGTTCGTCCTGGGAAATATTTGGGTACAGTTCGCTGTAAGTGCCCTCCAAGTATGTGTTGGCCACCAGACCCGGCCCGCCGTGCCCAGGACCAGTTACGTCAATCATGTTTAAGTCATATTGTTGTATGATTCTGTTAAGATGAACATAAATAAAGTTCAAGCCTGGCGTGGTGCCCCAGTGCCCCAGCAACCGTGGCTTTACATGCTCTAGTAGCAACGGTTTCTTGAGCAGTGGATTATCCCTCAAGTAAATCTGGCCTACTGACAAATAGTTAGCTGCCCGCCAATAGGCATTCATCTTGCGCACAAGCTCAGGTGCCAGCGGTTTATCCGTGAGCTTAGGGTTCGCGGTCTTTATTTCCATGTCGATTTTCCTTTTCAATTGAGAGACTCAAAATCTCACCTACCGATTTTGCGATCATCAATTCCTCGTCGGTATGCATGACGCGAACGGCAACGCGGCTGGTCGAGGTCGATATCACATCTAAATTCCCTAAATTGTGACTATCTTCAATCTCGATTCCGAGAAAATCCAGTCCGTCACAGATTCGCGCACGGATCACCGGTGCATTCTCGCCAATACCACCAGCGAACACTAACGTATCTAGCCCTCCTAGAACTGCGGCGTATGCCCCGATCCATTTTTTCACCTGATAACAGAACAGCTCGACAGCTTCAGCTGCACGTACATCTGTCGTTTCATGTTCGAGCAAATCGCGCATATCAGAGCTCGTCTCAGACATTCCAAGCAGTCCAGATTCATGATTGATAAGCTTGTTGAACTGATCAGGTGTCAAATTATCGTTCTGCATCAAGTACCACGCCACCCCAGGATCTAGATCACCAGGTCGAGTACCCATCAACAAACCACCAGCGGGCGTAAACCCCATGCTGGTATCGATACTCTGGCCATCGCGAACAGCCGCGAGACTCGCGCCATTACCAAGATGTGCTAGGATCACACGACCTCGTGCCACCTGCATGCCAGCCACATCGGCAAGCTCTTGCATGAGATAGGAGTAAGAAATACCGTGAAAACCGTAGCGCTGAATTCCCATGGCGTCAAAACGACGTGGTATTGGTAGTAGTCTCGCCACACGCGGTAAAGTGTGATGAAATGCCGTATCAAAGCAAGCCACCTGAGGCAATTTTGGATATTGTCGAGCAAATTCCTCAATTATTTCCACTTCAAGCGGAAGATGATCGGGGTCATAGAAACTGATACGGTGCAGTTCATCCAACAATGTCTTAGTAATCCGTTCCGGTTGGATGTGTTCCATGCCATGAACCAAGCGGTGACCCACAGCACTGACATGCGCAAAGCCGATCCGTTGTCCGAGCCAATCGGTCAGAAACTTCGCTGCCGAAGTATGGTCCGGAACTTCAATGCTAAGTTGGCCCTGTTGTCCTGCTAACGTATCATTGAAACTTAGACTAGCCTCAGATGAGCCAATGCGATCTAGGATTCCTGACAGTTGCAAATGCAACTGATCGCTGAGTTGATACAACGCGAATTTGATGCTCGACGAACCACCATTGATCGTTAAAACGGTTTCTGGAGTCGATCTCATATTCGGCACCCTTGTGATTTTGCGCAAACCATGAAGTAATTTTGCCCCACCAAACTCACAAATGTATTGAACCGCGGTTAGAGTTTCAGAAGGTTAGCCGTCGAGTGGTCTGAGCGTGAGATTCCGTTCGGTTGCTCGAAGTTAAACATAGCCGACATCGTTAGTTTTTGTGTGGTATGCCGATGACAACTTTTGTATCCCGGACGTGGCCCTAAGATTCACGTCCGATACGATTTAACATTGGTGAGCTTAAGTTCAATAAATTTGATATTTCTCGCCAATAAGCATGGGCACATGACTCATGACGTCGTTGGGTATTTATTCCGGTATTTTTCAATCGGTCGCGCCAAACCTTGGACAGTATTCCAGAGGATTTAAGATCAGAAATACAGAATGTCTCGATCGCTTGGCTTTTTACCTGATAAACATTCTTTGGCACCTCGAAAAAAGTCAACATCAGTGGAAAGTAAATCACAAATTCGTCTGCAAGGTTCCTCAAGCAGGATTCTTTGCAGATTGATCTAATTATAAAAAGCCTCACTGACCACAAAAGTGGCTCGTGTTCGACCGCTTAGGCATTTTTCGAGTTGCAAAATACAGAAAAGGTAACACGAATCACCTGAGATGCTTGGTTTTGTAGCAATGCCTTTGTAATATTTCAACTCTAACATATAGCATGACGTGTACCTAGTTGCATTTTCTAAAACAAGCCCTTAGTATCATTCCCAGATACCACTCGGCAACATCCACATTAATTCTGCATCGCAACATAGCTAAGGAGAGTACACCTGTGGCCAAACTACCACTTCGCCAATTGCCCGCATGGGATGAGCTAAGTCTTCACTTCGACGAGATACACGAGGTGCATTTACGGGATTTATTCCGCTCGGACCCTGAACGTGGGACGCATTTAGTTGCAAACGCTGAAGGCATTTATCTAGATTACTCAAAAAATCGTATTACTAGCAAAACCATGGATCTCTTAGTGCAGCTGGCCAACGAATCTGGATTAGTCGAGCGTCGAGACGCGATGTTTCGCGGAGAACATATTAATGTCTCAGAGAATCGAGCCGTTCTACACGTGGCGCTCAGAATGCCCAAAGATGCAACCTTGGTTGTAGACGGTGTCGATGTTGTGTCCGAAGTTCACGATGTGTTAGACAAAATGACTGAATTCGCCAACAATATCCGTTTGGGCATTTGGAAGGGATTTACTGGGAAGCCAATTCGAAATGTGATAAATATTGGCATTGGTGGGTCTGACCTTGGACCTGTGATGGCATACGAAGCACTACGCCACTACTCGAGCCGGGACATGAATTTTCGGTTTGTATCTAATATCGACGCAACCGATATATTTGAAGCCACACGCGATCTTGATGCAAGCGAAACGTTGTTTATTGTATCTTCCAAGACTTTCACCACTATCGAAACAATCACCAACGCAACTTCGGCAAGAGCATGGTTAGTAGACCAATTGGGCGACGAAAGTGCTGTCGCAAAGCATTTTGTTGCAGTTTCGACCAATGCAGAGCGCGTTGGCGCATTTGGAATAGACACCAAAAACATGTTCGGCTTTTGGGATTGGGTTGGCGGTCGATACTCGATGGATTCTGCAATTGGACTGTCAACCATGTTAGCTATCGGTCCCGATCATTTCAAAGAAATGCTTGAGGGATTCCACGCCATGGACGAGCATTTTCGTCATGCACCGCTTAGAGAGAATCTCCCTGTCATAATGGGGCTTTTATCGGTCTGGTACAGCAATTTTTTCAAAGTAGAAACAACAGCGGTATTGCCGTACGATCAATACCTCAAGAGATTTCCAGCTTATTTGCAACAGTTAACTATGGAGTCAAATGGAAAACATGTGAGTTTAGATGGCGCACGAGTCGATTACCAGACTGGTTTAATTTACTGGGGTGAACCAGGTACCAACGGACAACATAGCTTCTACCAGCTTCTTCACCAGGGAACACGTCTTGTCCCGGTAGACTTAATTGGATTTGGCAAATCTTTAAATCCGCTGGGCAAGCATCATGACATACTCAACTCCAATGTCTTTGCTCAAGCAGAAGCTCTTGCTTTTGGACGCACCAAGGAACAAGTCATAGCCGAGGGAACACCCAAGCACATAGTTCCTCATCGTGTTATGGAAGGTAATCGACCAAGCAATGTTTTGCTAGCTGAAAAACTTACTCCGAAGCTTT
>JAJYGT010000134.1 GCA_021785005.1 Actinomycetes bacterium | reverse complement strand
AAGTAGTTGCTCAACTGTAGTGCCCGAATTCAGAAGCCCTCATGGTCAGGACATGGGGATCTGTGGGTGGTGAAGCGAAAGTTGGGTTAGTAGAAGCGTATGGTTGTCTGACAATCAAATCACAGCCGGCAGATCAAACAGTTTGGGTAATCGAACGAAAAAATCTTCTTCGTTGGCTTTGCCAACATGGCACAATACTTACCCCACCACAAGTAGAGACGGTTTATTCATATGCTCGACGCTCTACTACCTGGACGTAGCTGGAGGCGAGTCATTTGGGTTCTTGGTGAATCTGCCCAGTGAACCAAGTGAAATGTCGTGATGTGGCTTAGTTCGCATTTAAAACCACGCTTGAGACAACCATAAAATGGGTTTAACTGCATTCGAAGTGCCACTTGTGATATTTGGAGTCTGATTAATTCGGAATTTTTAGTCAGTTCGTCGCCGCAGGGTAGCCGCGCCGAGTAAAAGGCTTAATGGTATAGCGAGCGAAATTACCACCAAATCAATTGTCAAATTGTGATCCCATGGCTGTGCGCTGGCGATTCTAGCCACAGCGTCGAGGGCATACGACAAAGGCAGTACGTCCGACAAAAGGCGAAGCACGCTCGCCATTTGATCACGTGGTATTAAAAGTCCGCCAAGTAGCAATTGGGGCAAAACGAACGCGGGTAGAAATTGCACAGCTTGAAATTCAGTATTTGCAAATGCTGAGAGGAACAGGCCTAATGACATGCCAAGTAAAGCGTCTAATAGGGCGATCAATACCAACATTGCCAGAGATCCAGAAATTTTAAGGCCTAGAATCGATGTTGAAACCACGATTGCAATACCGACTTGCAAAATTGCTGCAGTTCCAAACGCAATTGCGTAACCAATTAATATTTCAGCCTTTGCAATTGGCGTGGAAAGAAGACGTTCCAGCGTGCCGCTAGAACGCTCGCGCAACATTGCGATTGAGGCAATCACGAACATCACGGTAAACGGAAACAGCGCTAACAGCATCGGTCCACTGCTTTGGAAGACTTGAATTTGATGGTCGAAAGCGTACCTAAGTAATGTCATTAGTACAGACGGAACGGCAATCATCAAAATGACAGTTCTTATATCGTTTCGCAGCTGTAGGAGGACTCGCTTAGCTGTTGCTAGGGTACGGCTTATAGCCATGTTTTTCTCCTTGTCGAATAAGGGTTAGAAATGCACTATCTAGACCGTGATTTCCGGTTTGATTTTCCAACGTCTCGGGCGACGCATCAGAAAGAATTTCCCCCTCGCGAATCAGAAGGATTCGTTGGCAACGTTTAGCCTCGTCCATTACATGGCTTGAGATGAGGAGGGTAGTTCCATTTTGCCTTAGAGTCTCAAACAAGCTCCAAAGGTCATCGCGGAGGACTGGGTCTAATCCCACGGTAGGTTCGTCCAGAATTAAGATTTCTGGACGTGCCAATAGTGCTATAGCTAGGGATACCCGCGAAACCTGACCCCCTGATAAGTTGCGCACTAACGATTTATTGTAGCGCTCGAGTGACACCTCAGCGATTGCTTGTGCGACTCGCTGAGGTGGCGCACCAAGGATGGTCGAAAAATATTTGAGATTTTGCTCAACGGTAAGGTCGAAGTAGATTGATGGAGTCTGAGTTAAGTACCCTATTTTTTGTCGCGCTAGAGGGCTTCCTGCTGGCAGACCCAGTACATCTATAGTTCCCGAGTCAATTCGCCCGACGCCAACGATAGATCTCATGATGGTAGATTTGCCAGATCCGCTGGGTCCCGGAAGCCCAGTTATTGTTCCGGTCTCGATTGAAACGCTCAGGTTATTTAAAATGCGATTATTGCCCCGTGTTACGTATAGGTTTAATATTTCCAGTGCGAGCGTCATAAGCAGAACCTATCTTAAAAATCTCCTTCGAGCTTGGTCGGTAGCAATTAGACAATTATTTTTTTACTCAATTTGTCTGTTCTGGGTTGATTGTCTTTGACGGAGAAAGCCAGGAAACTACGTGGTTGATCGCTAGTGCAAAACCAATCTGAAAGATTATTTCACCTTCAAGCATCAGGTGGAGCATATTGTTTGGCATTGAAAGTGCAGCGAGTAAACCGCCTATGAGCAAGATTACAAGATCTGCTCCTAATCGCCAATTGTGACCTAGCCAAGACCAATAGATCACCGTGCTTATCGTTTGAAACGAAAAAACCACAGTTCCAATTATCGAATGTGTCCAATCGAAAAACGTTCCAAAGGTGTAAGGCGTAAGCAATAAAAGCACTAAACCTACGCCTACTACCTTTAGAGTCAATGCCAATGGCTGTAGGTAATAGGTTTTCTCGAATCCGCCCGATGCGCGTAACAGAAAATACGACGTAATGAAAAATCCAACTGCTAATACCCAAAACGTTGCCAGGTGGGCTCCGTAGTAGCTAATACTGTAACTATTCTTATTTGGGTTGAAATCAATCGTCATGCAGAGCCCAATCGTGGTTGCTGCAACCAATTCTGCCGTATGAACTTCGAAAGATTCCTTTTTAGCTCCAGTATGTTCGGTGGTGTCCGAACGATACTTCGTGTGCCTGTATTTCGTTGAGCATGGGTTTCGATGCATGATCTACATACGATTCAACTAGTTCTAATTTCTCCCTATACAAACACTATGAGATTCAAATTATGCCACCCCCGGGTGCAAAAGAGTCCAAAAGCCCTAGCTGTCAAAGCGATGGCTTAGGTCTAGGCATCAGACCGATACTTATCGACGCACAAAAGTATTTAGACGTTAATTTCGTTATTTTTGATTTGAAAAAATCGGCTTTGCTTTACAACAATATTTGCAGCATTGCATGACCTGCGCGACCTGCCTAGGGTGTCGACGTTACTTTGCCGTTTCGATGGCAAAGTTTTATAACGAATCTTTGTCTAACGAGCATTTTTGCATGTTGAGTAAATGTCCACTCCGCTCCTTTTTAATAAGGTCTTAAAGCACTTTAAGAACTAGCGCCAGTAATGCTATGTTTGGGGTATAGCAGGAGTGCTGGACTTCGTGCTTAGCAACGAATGGTCAGGTAGTTATTTTGCTGCCGCAAATCTAAGGATGACGCTTAATAGTGGCTCAAAAAGCGTGCTAGTTATGTGTTTGTTGAGATTTTGGACTCCGTGGCAGATTTAGGTAAGTGGTACCATATCTGGGCCTGGCAAGCTCATATAAGTGACGCGTGGCGATTCGACTGAATTCGATCAGCAATGAGGAACAACGTATGAATTTTGAGCCAGGATAATCGATAATCTGCGCCGCCTGTAGAACTTGATGATCCGACCCGATTCAGTGTATGTAAATACCGGGTTACTCAAGTTTTGAAAGGATACTTCAAATGACTGACACAGAACATTTCAACCTCGAAAATCCTGAAATATTCGAGGAACCTCCACTTTCAAAATGGTTATTTGCTAGAAAACACGCTGCGTGGATTTGGCTAGTTGTGCGACTTTGGCTTGGATATGAATGGATGAAGGCAGGTTACTCCAAGTTGTGGGGCGGAGAAAAGCAGGCATTTTGGAATACGGGGTTAGGCGTTAAAGCCTATACAACTAACGCCATTGCCCAGCATGGGGTTCCCCATGGTCCGGTGGTTTATGGTTGGTGGGTTCAGTTTCTCCGAGATTTCGTGTTGCCGAACTACTCCTGGATTGCAAAATTGGTGGGAATAGGGGAGTTTCTTATCGGTATCGCACTTATCGTGGGATTCGCTACTGGCATAGCAGCAGTGTTTGGACTCGCGCTGAACTTCACGTACGTCTTATCAGGGACCGTTTCAACTAACCCAGTCTTTATAATTGCGGGCATTTTTATTGTTTTGGCCTGGCGTAATGCTGGATATCTTGGATTGGATAGGTATTTGCTGCCACAAATGGGCGTGCCAGGCAAGCCAGGCAAGCTCTTCGTAAATGATCACGAACATGAAAGCCGAACGCACCATCTGGTTTGAAAGATCTGGAATCATTAACGCGAATGTTTGCACGTTGTATGGAGTGCATGCTGACGGGTTTTACGGCTCTTTAGGATAGTTTGGTCGGCTATTAACTGAAATAACCTGAGTTGTGGTACTTGAGATACCGCATGCTCAGGTTATTTCGTTACCTGCTGACCTGCGAACAACGTTCGTAAAGCGGTCGCCGATGAGCACTTAGTTTTCTTGCTCTATTTATCAAGCAAAAAGTGCGCAATCACCCAACTGTCATTTACGGTGGGTCTTTGTTGGCGATGTGTTTCGAACTTCAATAATAATGCCGTTACGTTATTTTGAAATTAGATTTTAACCTGAACAAGCGCGGGTAATCAACATCAATTGCTTTGAGGTATGACTAATAACCAATGATTAGCGGAGCGATCGTCGCGCAAGGAAGCTTCGAGTGTTGGTTAGTTATTAAATATCAAAACGTCGGAGATCTTACGGGCTGAAATTTTCGTGGACCTAGGTTAGCACGAATGTTTATAGTTCTAAGAATGGCTGAGCGTGTATTATGTCCAAGCTGGGTTGTAATTGACCTATAGCAACCATGGTGTAAACAGCCTTGCTGTTGAGGGACAATAAAACGCTAGCGATTACTTCACCTTTTCACTTGTAACTCATCTTAGGAATGTATCGACGCTGTGTGCGGGTTGTACTTTATTGAAAGTTTTAGGTGTTGCAACACAGGTTACAATATGTGATTTTTTTATTCAGTCTCTAAGTGTTTAAGTTTTGCTAGTTGTGTGTCGCAGGTGAAGAATTTATTTCGTGGACTAAACGTTTGGATCACACCGTTGTTTCAGACACATAGGGATGTTGGAGCTGCTTTGCTGCTCGGCCGAGGTTCTTGGAAAAATATTCACACGCGAAGCTGCTTTGCGCTGGGAAGCCAAATAAGTGGGTCGGCAACGGACTTGTAGGGGCATGGACTTTGGGTGTCAGTTCGAAAGTTTGGCGGTGCTCAGGGTCTATCAAAATAGGTCACATTAAAATAGAAGGTGGAGAGGTATTAATTCTGTGTCTAATGAACTTGTGGTTAAGGGTGCACGTGAGCACAACCTAAAAAATGTCAATCTGGCAGTACCTAGGAACAAGTTCGTCGTATTTACTGGATTGTCAGGTTCGGGTAAATCGAGCCTTGCATTTGATACTATCTTTGCCGAAGGTCAACGAAGATACCTCGAGTCGCTTTCTTCGTACGCGAGACAATTTCTGGGGCAGCTAGATAAACCCGATGTAGATCAGATCGAAGGACTTTCGCCGGCAATATCAATTGACCAAAAATCAGCGCCTAGGAATCCGAGATCTACTGTTGGAACGGTTACGGAAATTCACGACTACCTACGCCTTTTGTTTGCCAGAGTCGGTGTGCAGCATTGCCATAGTTGTGGTTCAAAAGTAGAACATCAGACGCCTCAGCAAATAGTCGACAGTATCTTAAAGATAAGCGAAGGCACCAGATTTTTGCTACTTGCTCCCGTTGTCCAAGGGCGCAAGGGAGAATATGGGTCCTTGCTAAAAGAGCTTTCATCAAAGGGTTTTTCACGGGTTCGTATAGACGGGGAGATCTTAGAGCTCGGAGTCGGTACTTCAAACTTAGACCTTGCTCGGTACGAGTCCCACGATATCGATGTAGTAGTCGATCGGCTCGTTATGCGCGAGGGTATTGCGAAGCGTCTAACAGATTCGGTGGAAACTGCGCTGGAATTAGGTTCGAGGCGCGTGAAGTTATCGATTTTGGACAGCGCTGAAGCGGACTCTGAGGTGGTGTTTTCTGAACATTTGGCCTGTGCAAAATGTGGAATCAGCTTCGGTGAGTTAGCGCCAAGGAATTTCTCGTTCAATTCACCGTATGGTGCATGTGTCGCTTGTTCCGGGCTTGGCATGGTTTCTGAGGTAGATCCAGATCTCGTAGTGCCCGATCACAATTTGGCGCTCCTACAAGGTGCGATCGCACCTTGGGCGCACATGAGAAGCGATTTTTACTTTAGTGGACTTGAAGCACTGGCAGTACGGCTTGGTTTTGACATGAAGACTCGGTGGAAGGATCTCAACGAGAACGTCAAAGAGGAAATCCTGTATGGCAAACACAAATACCGCCTTGGGGTAAAGCTGGGTTCCAGATACAGCAGAAGTGACGTTAATATCAAGTGGGAAGGCGTCATTCCGTGGCTAAAGCGAAGATACGAGACGGCGGCATCCGAGTCTGCCAAAGATGCGGTGCGCGGCTACATGAGCGATGTGGCTTGTGCTACGTGTCGTGGAAAGCGTCTAAAGGCCGAATCGTTAGCAGTGTTGGTAGAAGGATTCTCCATTGCTGATTTGTCGGGATTGTCAATTGGTAACTGTCTGACCACTATTGGAAGTTTTGATATTGACTCTAGGCGTTCAATTATTACCACGCCAATTCTTCGCGAAGTGAACTCTCGGCTTCGATTCTTGAATGATGTGGGTTTGGAATACCTGACGTTGGATCGTTCAGCTAACACACTAAGTGGCGGCGAGGCTCAAAGAATTAGACTTGCGAGTCAAATCGGTTCTGGGTTGACTGGGGTGCTGTATGTTTTGGATGAACCATCAATCGGATTACACCAGCGTGATAATCACCGATTAATTGAGACTTTAGAGCGACTTCGTGATCTTGACAATTCTGTTATTGTGGTTGAGCACGATGAAGACACGATACGAGCAGCAGATTATGTAGTTGATATCGGACCCGGGGCAGGATTTGAAGGTGGCCGGGTGGTAGCTGTTGGTTCAGTACAAGATCTCATTGACGCACCAGAGTCAATCACCGGCGACTATTTGGCCGGCAGGCGATTAGTTGCATACGAAGCAGAACCTCGTAATCGAACGGAAGCCTCAATAACCATAGTTGGAGCGTCCGCCAACAATCTAAAAGAAATTGACGTGGAAATTCCACTTGGGTGTTTCGTGGCGGTTACGGGGGTTTCTGGTTCTGGTAAGTCAACGCTGGTTAATGACATACTTAGAAATGCTTTGATGCAAAGAATTTACAAGTCAAAAGTAGTACCAGCGAAGCACTCAGAGATACTAGGACTCGAACGGATCGATAAAGTTGTTGACATTGATCAATCTCCGATTGGCCGCACCCCCCGCTCCAATGCCGCTACTTATACCGGTGTGTTCGACAAGATTCGTGCGCTTTTCGCCTCGACACAAGAGGCGCGGGTTCGCGGCTATGAGCAAGGCCGTTTTTCATTCAATATAAAAGGTGGCCGTTGCGAAGCGTGTGCTGGTGATGGAACGATTCGAATTGAGATGAATTTTTTACCCGATGTGTATGTTCCATGCGAGCAATGTAAAGGTACCAGGTACAACAGAGATACCTTGGAAGTACTCTACAAAGGAAAAAATGTTGCAGAGGTACTTCAAATGCCCGTTGCAGAGGCGCTAGAGTTTTTCTCAAATCTTCCATCGATCGAGCGGTATTTAAAGACCTTAGTAGAAGTAGGGCTTGGCTATATTAAGCTTGGTCAACCTGCAACTACGCTCTCTGGTGGCGAGGCTCAGCGCGTGAAGCTTTCGAGCGAACTAGTAAAGCGACCTACCGGTCATACGTTTTATATTTTGGACGAACCAACTACTGGTTTGCATTTCGAGGACGTTCGTAAATTGCTGGTAGTCCTACAACGATTGGTCGATAACGGTAATACCGTGTTAGTAATCGAACATAATTTAGATGTTATAAGATCAGCTGATTGGTTGATTGACCTAGGGCCAGAAGGCGGAGACAAAGGTGGCGAAGTAATTGGGTCGGGGCCGCCAAAGCACATAGCGACGTTGTCTGCTAGTTACACAGGTATGTTTTTGCGATGAACCATTTGGTGACAGTCGCAGTTAAACCTTTGGAGAGCGAGAGGTGATCTCGCGAATCGATGTAGGTACTGTACCTGATTTGCCGGGGTCTTACCAATTCAAAGACCAAGATGGTCGAGTTATCTACGTTGGTAAGGCAAAATCCCTGCGGGCCAGGCTGTCAAATTATTTCCAGCCTCCAGAGACACTACACCCCAGGGTCGCGGCCATGACTTTAGCGGCCACATCGCTTGAATGGATTAGCGTGAATAGCGACCTTGAGGCGATGATTCTTGAATTCACGCTAATCAAAAAGTACCGTCCTCGGTTTAATGTTCGGTTGCGTGACGATAAGAGTTATCCGTATCTGATGGTGACTGCGGATCAGCAGTGGCCACGTGTCGCGATAACTCGTTCGACGCACGGGAAGGGAAAGCATTATTTTGGCCCTTATCCACAGGCGTACGCGCTTCGCGAGACTATGGATCTTCTTATTAAAGCTTTTCCGGTTCGAACATGTTCTGACTCAAAGTTCCAACGTTGTGAGAAACTAGGTAAGCCATGTTTACTTTATCATATTCAACGGTGCGCCGGCCCATGTATTGGTGGAGTCGATAAGGCAACTTACACGAATTTAGTCTCTAACTTTGAGGCAGTTCTAAAAGGCAAGAGCAGAGATTTCGTTGAAACGTTAAAGGTAGAAATGAGTCAGGCGTCAGATGCGCTGGAATTTGAAGCCGCAACCAGAATACGAGACAGACTGACAGCGCTCGTGCAAGTCATTGAACGACAAGAGATGGTCGGTGCGTTCGGTGAGAACTTGGATGTGATCGGTCTGCATTTGGATGACCTTGAGTGTCAGGTGGAAGTTCTGATAGTTCGCGATGGACGTGTAAGTGGTCGCAGGAGCTCCAGGGTAGATCGGGTTGAGGATATTTCGGACCGAGCTTTATTGGCCCGGGTAATTGAGGAACTGTATATTGACGTGCCAACAGATTTTCCCAAGGAAATCATTGTACCCTTTGCGCCAGAAGAGTATCAGGTCTTGTCAGAATGGATGCAACGCGAGCGCGGGAGCCGAATAACTATCAAAGTTCCTCAGCGCGGTCACAAGCGAGCGTTGCTCGAGCGGGCCAACAGAAATGCAGAAGAGTCCTTTAAGCGAAATCGAATAAAACGAGCATCTGATCACAATGCCCGCGCAAAGGCACTTTCGGCGTTGGCGAACGATATCGGGCTAAATGTTTTCCCACTTAGGATTGAATGCTTTGATATGAGCCACCTGGGCGGTACTAACTATGTTGGTTCGATGGTCGTAATGGAGGATGGGCTATTCAAGAAATCTGAATATCGTAGATTTAAGGTGTCTTTGACCCAAAACGATGACTTTGGTGCAATGTATGAAGTAGTAACGCGACGCCTTGCCAGGCTGAATGATGAGGACGAAGAAGCTATTGGAGAGACTAAAAGGTCTATTCGATTTTCGTATCCTCCTTCACTTTTGGTGATTGACGGAGGGAAAGGTCAGTTATCCATGGCTCGCAAAGCTTTGTTGGAAGCTCAATTGGGAGATGAAATAGCGGTAATTTCATTGGCGAAAAAGTTTGAAGAGGTCTATATACCGGATCAGTCTGAACCAATTCGTATTCCACGTACGTCTGAGTCGCTGTTTCTCCTTCAGCAACTTCGAGACGAAGCCCATCGGTTTGCAATTAGCTTTCACCGTGAATTAAGGGGAAAGGCCATGACCAAATCGATCTTAGATGATGTTATCGGTCTTGGTCCAATACGGAAAAAGAGACTACTTGCCCAGTTCGGCTCGTTAAAACGTCTTCGAGAACTCAGTCTCCAAGAGATGTTAGAAGTTTCATACATTCCAAATGACGTATCGCGTAGACTTTATTCGACTTTGCACGAAGTTCGTTGATTTTATACTCGTAAGTCAAGATCTGTGTTCAAAAGACAATGCAAAGGTTTCACTTAGGTGATAAAAGGTGCTTCTTGGTTGGCAGAATATGCCTGCCGACACGCAATTTTGTCGAGCCACGATTGATAATTTGTGGCTAACGAATCCGACATTAGCGACCGGGCGCATTGTTTACATTTATCAATAAGGGGTGGACTATTCCAGAGGACTATTTGCACGAACAATTTGATGGAATTGCTCGGGAGTTATGGAGCCACAACGCCAGCTGGTGGCAAGAAGGGTTTACTGACGGAGCTGATCCCGAGTACCGAGAACAGATCTTGCCCCTGATTGCTAAGTGGACAGAGGCATCCGAGAAAATACTTGAAGTCGGAACTGGCGAGGGACAGGTGTTACGCCACCTTTTGCAAGGTAGGGATCGTACGTTGTTGTTTGGAATCGATCCTACCCGCGAACAGGTGGAACTAGCTTTTAAAAGAGGAGGACCTATCCGATATGCCGTCGCTGAAGCCCGGGCCATTCCTTTGGGTAACTCTGGGTTCGATACTGTTGTCGCGTGTTTGGTATTTGAGCACATAAATGATCTTGAACCCGCACTTAGCGAAGTCAGGAGAATGTTAGTTTCGGGTGGCAGATTTTTGTTGCTTTTGAATCATCCGCTTTTCCAGACACCGGAGTCTGGTTGGATTGATGATCAGTCATTTGGCGATCAGTACTGGCGGATAGGAAAATACCTGGAACGTAAGATTGTCGTGGAAGAAGTGGAAAAGGACGTGTTCATCCCTTTTGTGCATCGTCCATTATCTGATTATATAAATACTGCTTCAATCCATGGTTTGCGTTTAATGGAAATGCAAGAGCCAGCTCCGCCACAAGGTTTTTTGGATTTAGCACCAGAATATTATGAAGCCCGTTTCGTTCCGCGCCTACTGGGACTATTATTCGAGGCGCTGTAAAAAAGGATATTTTCCTTTGTATGGGCTAAGTAGTGCGTCAATAACTTAGATGCCCGAAGCACTTTCAAACGTTTAAGATTTCGATGTTCAAGGGACTGCTTTTAACGCGATGTGCGAACAGGCGACGTCTTATTCGCTGTTACTAGTGCTTGTCATCTTGCTTATCTAGGGTTGGTACAGTTGCGATAAATTGCTAGCGTTTAAATTATCGATTCGAATTCTTGATATGCGAATATGTCAAATTCTGTTTGGGTTATCAATTGGTTAGAAAAAGCCTTGAGTAGGGGAGATATGACCGACTACTTATTTATAACCGGAATGTCTGGAGCTGGGCGTTCCTCGGCCGCAGCGGTACTTGAAGATTTGGGCTGGTTCGTGATAGATAACATGCCTAGCTCGCTCATATCAAAGGTCGCAGACTTGGCGAATCGAAATAGCGAGGCAACCAAGGTCGCGTTTGTAATTGGTCGCTTTGGAGCCGAGACACCGGACGATGTCGCTAACGAGATATTGACCCTACGCCAACATGGCGACAATGCCAGGGTGTTGTTTCTTGAATCCACTGATGAGGCATTGATCAATCGTTTTGAAAGTACGAGACGACGTCATCCAGTAGTGGACGAAAGCGTGGCCGCTGCAATCGCTCGCGAGCGTAAAATGCTCATGGTATTGCGAGATCTTTCCGATGTCGTCTTAGACACTTCGAGCTTGAACATACACGATTTAAAACGTCGAATCACAGAGTTATTCGCTATAACGACGACTGCAGCTCGATTAACCGTCACTGTTGTGTCGTTTGGATTTAGTTACGGAACTCCGCGTGATGTAGACCTGTTGTTTGATTGTCGATTCTTGCCTAACCCGCATTGGATTCCTGAGCTTCGTCCGCACACTGGTCTCGAAGATCCGGTTCGCGATTTCGTCCTGGGGCAAGATGACACTAAGGAGTTTCTTGACAAGATGATGGCATTGTTTGGTTTTTTGATTCCCGCATATGAACACGAGGGAAAATCTTATTTGACTGTTGCTCTCGGTTGCACTGGCGGCCGACATCGTAGCGTGGTGTTGGCCGAAGAGTTATCGCGATACTTTAGCAAGCTTGGACTTCAACCAAAGACGGTTCATCGGGACGTGGACAAGTGATGCTGCGTGAGATTGCACCGAAGTTCTATGACTTGGATGAAGGCATTCTTGCAATAGGTGGCGGACACGGTTTAGCGGCGACCCTCGCGTCAATTAGAACACTCGACAAGTACCCGGTTGGAATAGTTTCCGTGGCTGACGATGGCGGGTCATCTGGGAGATTACGGGACGAATTTGGACATATACCCCCTGGTGACCTTCGTCGGTGTGTCTCGGCTCTCTTGCCAAAAACATCACCATGGCAAGATCTTTTGGAGTTTCGCTTTGCTTCAGGTGAACTACAGGGACACGCATTGGGGAATTTGATCTTTACCGCATTAACAGGATTGTCGGCGGATCCCGTTGGAGCCTCCGTGGAGCTTTGTCATTTAGTTGGTGCAACGGGCGTGGTGTTGCCGGCATGCTCGGAACCTCTCACCTTGGTTGGGCAATTTGCGGACATGGAACTTCTCGGTCAAGCGTTATTAGCCAAAACCTCGGGTTTAACCAAAGTCGGGGTGCGACCCAGTGATCCAGTTGTTCCTTCAGTGGTTTTAGAAGCGATCGTCGACGCAAACCACATTACATTGGGACCGGGTTCACTTTACACCAGCATTATCGCGGTATGTGGCATTCCAGCGATCAGGGATGCCATCGCAAAGAGTAGTGCTCAAGTGATATTTGTAGCGAACTTGGCTCCGCAGGTCGGTGAGGGAGAAAACTTGACTGTCGCTGGGCATGTTCGTGTATTGATGGATTTTGGCATAGATGTTGATGTCGTATTATATGACGATCATCTTATTGAACTGGGAGACGACGCTTACTTGGATCCGTCCATACAGTGGATTTTAACCGACCTATCTGATAAAGAGAAACGCGTGCACAATCCCGCACTGTTGGGTCAAGCGTTAGGTGGTCTTCTTCGGTAAACTAACACCGTGACGGTCTTATCAATCGAACCAAATAGGTTGATTATAAAGATACAAACTTTGGAACGTGAGCTTCGTGGAGAAAAGACGTCGTCAGTGGTAGGTTTTTAAGGTTTTACTCAGAGTATCCCTCGAATGAGTGAATTATGCCACGCTGTGTGGAACCAGTGGTCGACAGATGTTAGGCTTTTCCTTCAATTTGGCAAGTAATTTACTTGAAAGTCATCGCTAAAGCAACCGCTGAGGCTGAATGAGGAGGTCGTATTTAATGTCACTCAAAGTGGGAATTAATGGTTTTGGCCGTATTGGGCGCAATTTTTATCGCGCGGCAAAAGCCCAGGGAGCTGACATTGAAATAGTCGCAGTCAACGACCTCACATCAGCCGAAATTAACGCTCATTTGTTGAAGTATGACTCTACGCACGGCCGCATTCCTGAAAAAGTTTCGGTTACTGCCGAAGGCATTTTGGTCGGCGACCAGTTGATCAGAGTTTATGCTGAGCGCGACCCGAAAGCACTTCCATGGGGTGAGCTAGGTTGTGACGTCGTAATTGAAAGCACTGGAATTTTCACTGATGGTGGTAAGGCAGTGGCTCATATCGATGCAGGCGCAAAGAAGGTTATTATTTCTGCGCCAGCAACCAATGTCGATGCGACATTTGTTGTCGGGGTTAATGATCATGAATATGATCCAGCGACGCACCGAATCGTATCGAATGCATCCTGTACGACTAACTGCTTTGTACCTTTGATCAAAGTTTTAGATGATGCGTTTGGCGTTCATAAAGGACTTATGAGTACGGTACACGCATATACGAACGATCAGAATCTTCTTGATTTGGCACATAAGGATCCTCGGCGAGCTAGAGCAGCTGCTGTTAACATCGTCCCATCTAGTACGGGCGCAGCAAAGGCTACGGGATTGGTTTTGAAGTCGATGGCGGGCAGACTTGATGGTACCTCACTTCGAGTTCCGGTTCAAGACGGATCAATTACGGATGCAACAGTGGTTCTAAAGGGCGAATTTACCGTTGAAGAGATCAATGCCGCATACGCTAAAGCGGCTTCAGCTGGACCACTTTCAAAGGTTCTTGTTTACTCCGAGGCTCCGTTAGTGTCTTCTGATATAGTCGGTACTCCAGCTTCGTGTACGTTTGATTCAAAAATGACCATGGCGATGAACCTTGAAAATGGGACTACGCTCGTAAAAGTTTTTGGTTGGTATGACAACGAATGGGGCTATTCAAGTCGCCTTGTTGACTTGGCATTGATTGTCGGAGCTGGGTTATAGGTTAAAGTTTTGGAATTCACGGATACAACTGATGAGGTTCTTTCGATGAGAAGACAATGGTTGTATTCGTGAATTTTTTTGATTCGCTTTAAGGCATTTCTGTAGGATTTGGAGTTTTTGATGGATATTCCGGTGTTGGAAGATCTCGGTGACGTGTCGGGGAAGAGAGTATTTGTCCGTTTAGATCTAAATGTTCCACTTTCTTATGATGCACACGGAAATGCTACGATAGTTGATGATTTTCGGATACGGGCATCGTTGCCAACGTTGGAGTATTTAGTCAACGCGGGAGCGATTGTAACTGTTGGTTCTCACCTTGGTAGGCCTAATGGTGTGGCAGACTCAAAGTACTCGTTGGAACCTATCGCTAAGTATCTTTCAAAAGTCTTGCCGTCGGTTAAATTGCTTGAAAATCTGCGATTTAATCCAGGGGAAGAGGCAAATGATCCGGCATTGGTTCAGGAGCTCATTAAGGATCAGGATCTATACGTCAATGACGCGTTTGGCGCTGCCCATCGTGCACATGCTTCTATTGTAGGCCCACCTGCTTATTTGCCGTCTGCAGCTGGGCGTTTACTAGCTCGCGAAGTGCAAGTGCTGTCGAATTTATTGAGCGATCCAGTAGCACCTTTTGTAGCCATTATTGGCGGTGCCAAGGTTTCCGACAAATTGGCATTATTAGAAGCCATGATTCCAAAGGTCGATACTTTGCTAATCGGTGGGGCGATGGCCTTTACATTTTTGGCCGCCAAAGGTCACAGTGTGGGTGATTCTATGTTTGAAAAAGACAAGATCGCGTCGTGTTCTGCGATATTGAACTCAGGTGCACATTTGGTTTTACCGTCAGACTTTGTTGCTCTATCGAGTGACGGAAAATTTGGTCGAAATGCCGGCACTGGGACCGTCAAAGAGTTTACTGCAGACATTCCAAGTGGCTATCGAGGCCTCGATATCGGCGACGCCAGTATCGAAGAGTTTTCGAGTATAATTGCTGGTGCTGGTACAATTTTATGGAATGGCCCGATGGGTGTATTTGAAGACGCTCGATTTAATAAAGGTACTTTTGCAATTGCTAATGCGGTGGCTAGCGCGGATGCGTTTACGGTAGTTGGAGGGGGAGACTCGGCCGCGGCCATAGAGGAAGCCGGTCTGTCTCAAAATATAAGTCACTTGTCAACCGGCGGCGGCGCATCGTTGGAATTGCTTGAGAAAGGTGATCTGCCAGGTCTCAAAGCACTTAGGGATGCACCTACTCAAGTTGCTGGCTGATCCAAGGTCGACGTTCACATTTTTTGGCCTATATTGTAAGGTCGAATAATTCATATTCAAAGTTCGCCAAGGAGCAATATTGTTCGAACGCAAGGGTTATGAGCTAAAGCCAAACCCAAAGACCGGTCGCTATCGCCTTATCAGCGGAAACTGGAAGATGAACTTAAATCATCTTGAGGCAATACAACTCGTTCAAAAGTTGTATTTTGCTTTGCGCGATGTCGACTATGCCTATACGGAAATCAGCGTCCATCCTCCGGCCACGGATCTAAGACCAATTCAACTACTTATTGAAAGCGACAAGATGCGCTTTAGTCTTGGTGCGCAGAATTGCTACTACGAGACGAATGGTGCTTATACGGGCGAAGTATCAGCTGGAATGCTTGCCAAGTTGAACGTTAAGTATGTGATTGTGGGGCACTCTGAGCGTCGTCGAATTTTTGGCGAGTCGGATGAAATGGTGGCTAAGAAAATTCAAGCTGTCTTTTCCGAGGCGATGACGCCGATCCTTTGCGTGGGTGAGACACATGATGAACGTGAAAAAGGTTTGACTGATGAGGTGCTGTCTCGACAAGTTCGAATAGCTTTACAAGATCTAACGGGGGAACTTGCCTCAAAGACCGTTATTGCCTACGAGCCAATCTGGGCTATCGGAACCGGAAATGTCGCAACTGCCGAAGACGCAAGTAGTGGCGCCCAGCTAATTCGACAAGAGATTACTGAAATGTTTGGTAGTTCGGTTGCTTCAGGAGTTAGAGTACAGTACGGAGGCTCGGTGACTCCAGTTACGGCGCCAGAACTCTTAGATGCTGAGGGCGTTGACGGGTTCCTTGTGGGTGGGGCGAGCTTAGACGCGGAAACTTTCGCACGAATTATACGGGCATAAGATGTTCGTACTTAAAATAAGGATTCATAGTTGCTTACGGATATCTTGATTGTTTTAGAAGTTATTAGCGCCATATCTTTGATTGTCTTGGTGTTGTTGCACTCAGGCAAGGGTGGAGGTATGTCAGACCTACTAGGTGGTAGCGTGGGTGCAGTCGCATCCGGTTCGACCGTGGCGGAGAGAAACCTAGATCGCATAACCATTATCGTTGCAGCAATCTTTCTGTTTAGCGCTGTCGCACTTTCATTGCGGATTTGAGGTCGAGCTGGTCTTGGGTTGTTCGTAGCGTCGGTGTATTCAAAATGTGGCAGATTGAGGTAGCTCCGTTTTTGACGGCTAGAACCAGACGGGTACTCGCCTACTTACTGCCGATGATCATGCTTAGCTCACTGCTGGGAAGCTGCGCAAACGCTTCAGCATCGCAAAATACCAGGATTCCCCTTGTGGTTCAAGTGCCTAATATTCCTGCGAACCTTAATCCTTCGCTAATTGCTGGTGCAGGTCCAGTCGCTGTACAAATTGACAGTTTGATTATGCCAAGTGCTTTTTATCTGGACTCTGCCGACAATTATCACCTAAACACTAGTTTTATATCTTCTGCAGAGGTTGTGTCGGTCTCACCACAGATAGTCGTGTACAATTTCAATCCCAACGCACGCTGGTCGGACGGGAATACATTATCTGCCCTGGATATGATCTATACTTGGGAAGCTCAAAAAGCTGGGGTGAGTGGAACTACACCGGCGTATATGTCGAGTTTGATAAATCCAAATGCATACAATGATGTGGAGTCTGTGGTTTCAAACAGCGACGGTAGTTCGGCAACCGTCACATTCTTCAAACCATTGTCCTCATGGCAGGCGCTGTTCGATCCGATTTTTCCGGCAAGATATTTTCAACCGACGGGTTTTGTGGCCTCAATGTCACTTGGTTCGACAGCATTTCCAACGGTTGGAAATATGACCATCGAAAGTTATACCTCGAACGAAGTCATTTTAAAAGCGAATTCGAGCGCTAATTCTAGTTTTTCTGAAGTCGTTTTTGTCACGAGAAACTATAACAATCCCAAGCTGTCCTCGTTACCTACCGTGACCCTTACATCTAATTTGGCGAAGAAAAGCGTAGCTCCAATGTATGTGTCCGACGGCTCGACCGTGGAGATGTACTTTAACACGACCTTATTGTCTTTAGCTGTGCGTAACGCCATTGCGTACGCAATCAATCGAGAGGCAATTTGGGATCAATTGTATGGAAACACGATTCTTGGTGCGAAGTTATTTTCGCCCCCGGGAAACAACCTTTACGTTCCCGGTCAGCAGGGGTACCGAGACAACCAAGGTTTCTTTGTTACTCAAGACTTGGGTCGGTCTGAAAGGTCGTTTATTCAAGCAGGGTTGTCGTTTTCAGCCGCTGGAACTTGGGAGCCATTGTCTTCGTCTATGACATTTTCAATTGCGTACCAAGCTGATTCGTTTGTCGTCTCAAGGCTCGCCCCGTTGATAGCCAAGATTCTTACAAAAATGGGCCTTCTAGTTTCTTTAGAACCATTTTCGGGTTCCACCTTTTCTTTTTCTTTGAATTCTGTTGATGCAGTGTTAGCGCAGGTTACAAATTCGGGGGACCCAGCAGAGTTGGCAAGTGAATTTGTCAATAGTAATGATTTTTCATATGCCAAGGACGCCCAAATAGTTTCAAATGCAACACTGCTGAGTTTGGCCAAGGCGCAGGTATATCCGTTAGACAGCGCAATGTACTATGACAGGTTGGATCAAAGAATCTGGGGTACTATGGCTGGACTTCCGATCATTTCGCCGATCGAACAGGTGGCCACTAACTACCTATTTACCGCCGAGCAGCAAAAACAAGCTTTGATAATATGTACGGCTGGCGGGGCGACGTCGTCAGCACCGCTGGCAGTCTCTAACTCTAGTTAAGCGAATCGCCTGCTCTTTAAAGGTCGTCGTGTATCACTGTCAGGGTATCCTAGTTCTGTGAGTGGATCCTCGAAAAAGGCTGTCGTTGTTGCTTTAATTTCTAATTTCGCAATTGTTGTGGTGAAATTTATAGCATTTTTTATGACTGGTTCCGCATCGATGTTTTCTGAAGCATTGCATTCCACTGCAGATACCTCCAATCAAGCGCTGCTTATGGTGGGGATGTCCCGTAGTGACAAACCGAGTGACAAAATACATCCGTTTGGCTATGGGGGTGAACGGTACTTTGTAGGCTTTGTGGTCGCGGTGGTACTTTTTAGCTTAGGTGCGATAACTTCAATCAATGAAGGAATGGCCAGGCTGTCGCATCCGACCGAGTTTTCTTCACCCTACGTGGCTTTGGCTGTGCTTGGGATGAGCCTGGTGTTAGAGTCGATTTCTTTGGCTAAGGCGATATCAGAGTCTAAAGGTGAGATGAAGTCGAATGAGTCGATCTTTCGGTTTGCAAAACGGACAAAGATTGCGGAACTTCCGGTTGTATTGGCCGAGGATATCGGTGGCATTGCAGGTTTGCTAGTTGCATTAGCTGGTACTTTGCTTACGATCATTACCGGCAACGAGATTTTCGATGCCGCCGGATCCATTGGAATCGGAGTTTTGCTTGGCTTAATAGCCATTTTTTTAGGCCTTGAAATGAAGAGCCTGTTGCTTGGTGAAGCTGCTGATCCAACAGTCGAGGCCTGGATTCATGCAGCGATACTGTCGAACGAAAACATTCGCGGCATCGCTCATCTACGCACGCTTCACTTAGGACCAACGGACTTGTTAGTCGCTGCTAAAGTTTTTTTTGATTCGAACGCATCACTGTCGAACGTCGCTGCACAGATCGACCTAATAGAGGCTGAGATCCGCAGTAAAATACCTATGGCGCGCCTTATATACCTTGAATCTGACGTACGAAAACAATACCAAGATCATAACCAATCAGACTCAAGTTAGTCCTGCAAGCCGCGTTTTGAGCTACAAGCAAAATTGCTGTTGGCATTGGTGTCGGAGGGGGGACTTGAACCCAGAACCGTGGGCACTATCCCTTCAAGCTAGCGCGTCTGTCGATTTTGCCGCCACGACATGTCCAATTAAACATCCAAATGTTAGCAATATGGCTTCGTCGGTGATGCACAGAAACAACATATTCGGTAGTGGATCGGAGAGATTTATAAACTTCATAAATTTAAGCCGCAGTATATTTATGAAACACAAACTACCCACGTCAATTTACTAACCTCGCATTGTGTATTTCATTATCGTGAGATATGCCAATAATTCCTGGACGTGACCTGGAACATTTACCATGCGCAAGTTGCAAAAATGGTCTATCAGTCTTTCGGGTTGTAGAAAATGTATCGCTTTGGCATTTCTTGATCATCACCTCGCACGTAATTGATTGAGGTTGATTTGCTAGCCAATTATTAAGATGCTCATAAGCTGGAACATAGTACGACTGGTCGAGTCCACTAGTCGTTTAAGATGTAAGCGATCGTGATACTTGCTGGTGGATTTTGTTGAGGGGTTATTATGGGACAAAAAATAGGTGCTTATGAAGCCAAAACCAAGCTATCTTCGCTTCTTAGAGAAGTAAGAGCAGGGAAGAGCTTTACGATCACCAATAACGGAGAAGTTGTGGCTGATTTAGTTCCGAGTCTCTCTGCAGAACAACGTCAAAGATCCGATGCTGTTGAAAAAATGAAGGCATTCATTGCCAAGAACGAGGTTATATCGCTAGACCTACAGAGCTTAATTAATCAGGGTAGGTCATGAATTTTGTTCTAGATAGCTCAATTGTAATGCGGTGGTTTTTCGGCGATGGAGATTTATCGAATCGTGATTACTCGTTCGCGGTGCTTGATGAGTTGGAACGATCGCGCGCTATCGTTCCAACGATTTGGAGCCTTGAAGTTGCTAATGTAATAGCGCGCGCCGAGGCAAAGGGTTTGGTTCTAGAAGCTCGGAGTGCGGAGTTTCTAGAAATGCTTGGTGGGTTGGAGATTATAGAAGATCACGTTAATGGAGCGTCTGTACTTTCGCGGGTTCTCGATACAGCGAGGAGGTACTGTCTGTCAGCTTACGATGCAGCTTATCTTGAAGTTGCTCTGAGAACTGGGTTATCGCTGGCAACGTTGGACGTAGAGCTAAAAATTGCTGCGCAGCGAGCCGGCGTCGCAATCTTAGTTCCTTAGGTCTGTGGGTAGGTCAATAGATACCTCAAGTTGATTCTCTGACAATTTTTTGAATTAGCCCAACTTTCGTGCTGTCACCCAAAGTTCCCCAGGTCGCGGCCATGACGGTCCGATAATTCGGGCACTACAGTTGAGCAACCACCTTCTTGGTCCGTCCGAGGGAATCGCGCACTCCCAACAGCGAATAGATTTCGCGCTGGGTGGGATCTGGGGTGCAGGAGATGCGAAGGTGATGGGTCTGCTCTTTGTCGTCTCGAAGCGTTACGCTTAGGCGGCCGTGGGTAGCCACTTCCGAGAGAATCATCGGGACGTTTCGGATGTCCCCAGCATTAGATAGGCTCAGCGAAATTGCCCCATAGCCCACTTTCGTGCTGTCACCCAAAGTTCCCCAGGTCGCGGCCATGACGGTCCGATAATTCGGACACTATAGTCTTACCTTAAGTGGAGGTGAGGGATCAGGTTCGATCGCGGACTTAGATATCGAAGTTCTTAGAGGCGCGTTCGAAGCTAAATTTTGGTTCTTTGTCGTAAGTATCTGGGCAAATTCTTCCCTATTTGAGTGAAAACGGTTCAATTACCCTTCTGGGGCCATTACTGCTCGGGCTGGAGTGCTGGGTACCGCTGGTATTGCGGCTGTCCATGGCGCAGTTGACGCTCTGGTGCGACCCCTTGCCGTTGAGCTTGCACCGATACGAGTTAACGGCGTCAGTCCTGGATTTACCGATACGTTATGGTAGGCCGCCATGGATGAGAGTTGCCGTTGCAGTTATTTTGCCTTAGCGGAAGCATCACTTTTGACCTGCCGCATCGCTACAGCCGATGAAGTCGCTTCCGCAGTGGTTTTCGTTGCTACAAATCCGAATATGACAGGTTGTACAATCTTCTATTTCCACGGCGAGCCCGATCGGGCGGGGTCTGGGCTGCTGAGCTGAAAAACTGATGTTTGAACGTAGTGTTGTAATTCGTTGCCAACAACCAAGTAACGAGCCTGCTACTGGTTCCCATATCTAAAAATATGTATCAAGCTAGGTAATTTCTTCACGAGAATTTGAATCCTCAAGCAAGATATCGGATTTCTGATAATGTGAACATCAGTTGGAACAAATGAGGCCATATATCGGATTCAGATGTAATGGTCAAAAAAAGGGGGATCCATGTCACGTAGAAAAGTATCCAAAATTCTGGGGGGTAACAGCTGTTGCAATAAGTAGCACGCTTGCAACCTTTTCTCTGTCAGGTGAGGTATTTGCCTCACAACCGAACACTAAAGCATTAAGTTCGATAGGTTCTGCGTCAGTTGCAATACCAAATCCAGGTAGTAATTCAGGGACGTTCTTACCACCTTCTTTGGCAAGTCAAGCCGCTAAATACGTAACTACTAGAAACTACCAAGCGACTATTAGTCCCGCATTCAAGCAAGTTGCATCGTCTAGCGAGTATGCGCAAGTGCAACAGTTAGTTAACGCTTATAATGCTGCTACCATTCAGGCCAAGACTACCGGCGTACAAGAGACTGTTTATATACCGTCGAGTCGAGCAGCAGCCAGTGGTGTGATCAGACCATATACATGGGTTGGAAGCGGAGGTTGCAACGGATGGGAAAGCTTTAGTTATGAAGGCTGGGACGGCTTTCAATGGTATATGAACCAATGCTATGCAACAGGGTTGGTAGACGAGCTAGTTGCAGGCGCTGCCTTATTTGGTGTGGTCGCTATAGCGTTAGACCAGCTTGGCGCCGGATCGGCTGTAGGTGGGGTTGCGGGCGCTCTGGCCCTCGCCTATGGGGGTGCAGCCGCTTACATCGCTGAAACGCAATCCATGTGTGGAGGAAGCAATATTTGGATCGGACTTCACTACTGGCTAATACCATCTCATGGGTGTGCTTAGTATTTACCATGCTTGAAAGGAGAACGCGTTGAGCTCCCTGGAAAAAGCGGTGATGCTGTTCGTGGTGATAGGTAATCTCTACAACGGGTTTGTTATAATTATGAAAAATTCAAGCTGGTTAAGGAGTCATCTTCCCTGGGCACGTCATCTCTACTTCATGACAAAGCATGCCGAAAAGGAACTGGCCGGTCGGTCGCAAACAAGTTTGCGAGGAGGTGTCGCTATAGGTGTGGGACTACAGGTTCTTACGCTCGCACTACTCTGGTATTTGCTTTTTGGAACGAACTTCTATTTTCACTAGTTCCTCTGACCTTTAGCGCTCAGTTCGCTAATGCCGGCGTAGCTAGACGTGCACTACCGCCATTGCATTATCGTGCCACATTGACCATTGCCAATAAGCATGGACCACGGTGATTGCCAAGTAAATCGTCGAAGAACTTGACAATCACCGGATGCGACACCGACCTAGTGTCCCAATTCAGAAGTTCAGTTCAGAAACTTTGCAATGGATTCAAAGATCTGATCTGCTGTCTTTACCCATTTGTAAGGACGGGGATTCTCGTTCCAGCTTTTGGTCCAAGCATTGATAGCTGCAGTTTGCCGTTTCTCAGACTTGTGTGTAGCTCTGCGCAATGCTTTTGAGGTCAATTCTCCAAACCATCTCTCTACCAGGTTCATACAGGAAGAATAGGTCGGCGTAAAGTGAAAATGAAATCTTGGATTTTCTAGTAACCAATCTTTGATGGCTGGGGTCTTGTGAGCGCCATAGTTATCTAATATGACATGGATTTCGAGTTCTTTTGGCACTTGTTTTTTGATCTGGTTCAAAAACTCTAGAAACTCTATTGACCTATGAGCTTTTGTGGTCTTGGTCATGACGTTTCCACTAGCCACATCTAGTGCGGCATAGAGATTTGTTGTGCCATGTCTTTTATAATCATGGGTCTGGCGTTCCGGTACAAAGGGTCTCATTGGCAGTACTGGTTGGGTTCTATCTAATTCCTGGATCTGAGTCTTTTCATCCAAACAAAGCACCAAGGCAGCATCAGGTGGGTTCAAGTATAGACCTAACTACGTCTCTAACTTTCTCAGTGAACTCTGGGTCGGTTGAAATATTGAAGTCCTAGATTATGTGGGTTTTAGCCCGAAAGTCCTCCAGATCCTAAAGAAAAGCATTTTGGCTCATCCCTAGTTTTTTGGCCAAGGAATAAGTAGACCAATGGGTTGCGTCATCTGGTGGAGTATTCAAGGTTGTCTCCATTACCTTTGTTACCATTTCATCGGAAATGGTTCTTGGCGTGCCGCTTCTCGGTGCATCACTAAGTACGCCTACACCGTATTTCGAAAACCTGAGCCTCCACTTGCAAACAGTTTTCTCAGTAGTGCCCAGTTCGCTAGCGATTAGACCATTGATCTTTGCGTCGGCGCATCCCATAGCTATCTTGGCCCTAAGCACTTGAGCTTGGGGAGCCGTTGACTTTCTGATAGGGAACAAAAAAGATTCCCGATCACCATCACATATAATTACCTCTGCCGGTTTACATCCCTTTTGCTTGCTCATGCCTACTCCCTGGTTTTATCACTCAGCAGGTAAACAGCTCAGAAATGGCTTAATTCCCTTATCTAACAGCAATTACAAATCGGGACACTAGCATGTTTAAATTGACCGCCCTTCACCAAAACTTGTTTGTGAAACATTTCAGCCACGGAGAAGATCTTAATATTATAAAGGGTGGTTTCGTGAGGGTGTTGCTGGCATTTAGATCGTTAGTTCACAACGGTCAATTAATGTAAAATATTAGCAGTGCACCTAGAAAACTTCTACTTTTCTTACCTTAGTAATTCAGTTATATCCACGGCCAAATAACGTATAAAACGAGCCTGTTATGGCTGGTCATAAGCAGGGGATAATCGCTTGATATTTGGAAGATGGGTTGATTAGTGCTTTGGTAGCACTTTGCTAATAATAGTCGAAGGTTACGTGCAAAACGAGAAAACAACGCGCAATTTTGTCAAATCTTTCGAACATGATCGTTCGTACGGTATGAGATTATGTCAATTAACGTTTTCGCAATAAGCTTTTTAAAGAAAGCGATAAAAGACTTTGTGTCTAGTCAGTTTCCAGGAAAAAATCGAACGCTTTTACGATTTCATAGACGAAGCAATTTTTTTGATCCTCCGTTGTTTCAAGATTAGTTTTGTTCGATAATTCTGTCTGAACCATGGGAACAGCTCTGGGGTTTTGTGGGTGGGGCAATATGTAAAGAGCGTTTCTATAAACTGCTCTTCAATTTGACTCACCCACGATTTTAGTGTCGGAGGGGGGACTTGAACCCCCACGCCCTTACGGGCACTAGCCCCTCAAGCTAGCGCGTCTGCCTATTCCGCCACTCCGACAAGTGCAAAGACCTATCAGATTTTAGCAAGGTGCAGTTACTTTGTGTTCATTTGACTACAGAAACACGCTTCGCATTCAATATTTGGTGGTTTTTTATTCATGCGAACAAACGCTGATCAGCGCATCACAATTGATTCACAGTTTTGCCCAAGACTTGCTTTATGTATCTTCAGTTGTATTTCAAGTAGAACGATTAGAACAGTTATTGAAAGTTTCAGTCGAAAGTCTTGTTGAATTAGCTATTTGGAGAAACGCATTGAAGCAAAGATTTGAGTCGAGGCGTTCAAGTGGAGAGATCGCTCTAGAACGTTCTAGTCGACTTCATAAAAAAATTGTTGGAATTTCAGTGGTTGTGACGACCGCTTTTGGTTTTTTGCTTGCTGCTTTGCACCCTGGAATTTCTGCTAAGTCGACTTCCACTTCCGCAACGTCAACGCCAAGCAGTGGGGTAACCGCGTCCGGGTTAAGCCCTAACTCGACGGCCGCCACGTTGGTTCCAGTACCATCATCCTCAACAGCGAGCGCGCCAGCTCCTGTGGCTGCAACCGGGGGCTCGTAAGTGTCAGAGACAAGCGAGTTTTTTCAATTCGCGTTTAAAATGATTGGTACCAACTGCCAAATCATTGTTTATAAGTGCGACCATCCAGACGTGGCAATTAATTTGGCGAATTTAGAGATTAGCAAATTTGATGACATTGCCAGCTACTATAGGTCAGATTCAGAGCTTTCCACTGTAAACGTAAGTTCAAGCTATACGGTTCCAGTGTCAGATCGACTTTTTGAGCTTTTTCGGCTTCACCAGTGGGCGTTTAGGTCGAGCAACGGAGTCATAGACGCAACTTACGGTCGAAATTTTGTACACTTAGTTGCAAACGAGAATCCAAGACTTGCGAATGTTGTCCAAGCATCTCCAGAAGCTGATGGACTGAATTTTCAAAACGTTGCGCTCGATTCGCGGCGAAAAAGTGTTACCAGAATGCCAGGAGTTATATTTGATTTCGGTGGCCTTGGAAAAGCTTTTTTATCCGATCACGTAGCTTGTGTCATTCAAGAACAACTTGGATGTGGAGTATTGGTTAATCTTGGGGGAGACATTGCAGTCGCAGGGTCAATTCCACCAGGAGGTTGGCAGATAAATGTGACTGATGACTTTAGCCTAGCGCCCGATTCTCCGGGCGCTAGGCTTGCGATATTTGGAGGCGGAGTAGCATCGTCAGCTCTTAAAACGCGAGTTTATTTCGATGAGTATGGAAAGTGTCACGACCATATTGTTGTTAGTAATGACTCGTCATTGACAACTCGGTGCATTGCTGCGACTGCGGTTGGATCAACCTCGCTGTTGGCTAACTTTTACACGTTGTCCAGTTTGGCGTCTGGTTCTCGTGCCGTACCAATAATGGCATCGTACGGCGTGCCTGCTCTAATACGAACAGATGATAACCGAGCGCTCAGATTAGGCGGTTGGCCACGAGACGATCGACCATCTTCGACCTATAGGGATCATTTGGTGAGGGCTCAATAATGCAAGGGCTCAACCTATTAGCAGCTGCACTTCCCAATGTAAAAGTCTTGTGGTATATCACGCGGGCTACTGGCATAGTGTCTTTAATGCTGATGGGAATTATCATATTGCTTGGATTGGCAACAGCCACAAAGCTAACACCAAAGGGATTTGGTAAGCTTGTGGGACCTGATCTTCATCGACGCCTGTCAATTACGACGCTTGCTTTTTTAGGTGTCCACATCGCCTCAGCGATCTTGGATCCTTTCGTGGTGGTTGGATTCACCTCGTCGGTCGTGCCATTTGTGGCTAAATACCGACCCTTATGGGTAGGCCTTGGTACGGTATCATTCGATCTTCTTATAGTGGTGATTGCTACCTCGGTAATAAGACATAAGTTCAACCACGGAATCTGGAAAAAGATTCACTATTTGTCCTGGGCTATCATATCGCTCGCTCTGTTCCATGCTCTTGGAACGGGCTCTGATACCCAGGTTAAGGTTGTTGAAATTGTCTACGTCGCTTTAATCTTTGCCTTAGGTATTGCCGGGACCTTTCGTAGCCTGCGCGAGTACGGCTTTTCTTTTGCCCAGAAAATCACTGCTGGTGCCGGGCTTTTTGCGGTCCCGCTATTGTTACTGGTTTGGGCTACGCAAGGACCACTTAGAGTTGGATGGGCAAAGGCCGCAAACAGTTTTTCATTCTTTCCAAATATCAAATTAGCATCTACCGGATCTTCGGTTTCGACAAGCACTACCGTTACTGCACCAACTGGATCGTTTACGCTGCCGGTAAGTGGCACCGTAACGGGATCTCTCATTGAGTCACAGACGAGTTCGGGTCTGGCGATTTTTACCATGAGAGGATCAGTCGCGGGCACACCAGACAAGGTTGCCGTTCAGCTTAATGGATCTGTACAAGAAGGTTCATTGGTTTTGGAGTCGAGTTCCGCCTTTTTGGGTACGTCAACAGTTCCTAATCTGTATACGGGAACCGTGTCCCAGGCGTCGGGCGCTACTCTCGTGCTTTCTTTGACTGGTCCGAATGGAACTGTAACTGCCCAGATGAACGTAACAGTTTCGGGTACATCGTTTACGGGTACATTTAGTGCACCGGTGACAGGAGGATAAGCGCATTGCCTGCTAAAAAGTTTTTGGTCGTCCATTTGAAAGGGATATTTCAAGAATGAGTGAGCTTATTTCAACTAGTATTATGGCACCTCTTGGGCCGCGGCGTCTTAGCTTAGGCTGGGAACAAGCGCAACGTAACGTAAATGGGAATGTAGCGTTTGTTGCTGATCTAGATTCGAAACCCAGAACACGAGTGAGCTTGGCGGAGCACATTTCCAACTATGGAAGAATTCCTACTGGGATGACTTTAGGGATGATTTTAGAAACGCTAAAAGTGTCTAACTTGACAGGTCGTGGTGGTGCCGGGTTTCCATTTGCCAAGAAACTTGAAGCCGTAATATCGAGCTCAAGCAAAAGGGTACCGGTTATTGTTGCGAACGGCTCCGAATCCGAGCCGATCAGCAAAAAGGATGTAGCGCTACTGCGAAATAATCCTCACCTGGTTTTAGACGGGATATCTCTAGTCGCAGGAATCTTGAATGCTAAGAACGCGTACGTATACATCAAAGATCGTGAGGCAGCTGCGACGATGTCAGCGGCCATTAGAGAGCGCCGTGATCGGGGTCTTTCAGAATTGCGAATAACGGTCGTGGATTCTCCAGGAGGATATGTATCGGGTCAAGAGACCGCGGTTGTGCGTAGAATCGAAAAGGGGCCAGCTTTACCACGATTTTCGACTGAGCGCGTGGCATCTAGCGGCGTGAAGGGCGCGCCGACGTTGCTTTCTAACGTTGAAACGTTTGCCCACCTAGCTTTGATAGCCAGATTCGGAGGTGACTGGTATCGTCTAGGAGGGGTATCAAAGGATGCGGGTTCTCGGCTACTGACTGTTGTGGGTGAGATTGAACGGCCAGGGGTCTATGAGGTGACATCCGCAGCGACGCTTACTGAGATTCTTCGCGAAGCCGGAGCCGGTTCGTTAAAGGGTCTCTTGGTAGGTGGTTATTTCGGAGGTTGGCTGGGCGTAAATACTCTTGCTGATCTAGATATAACGCTCGATGAGACAACATTAAATTCTAAAAGACTGTCAATTGGTGCGGGAATAATAGGGGTGTTGGCGAAAAACACCTGTCCAGTGGTAGAGGCTGCAGGCATCGTTGAATATTTGGCGAGCCAAAGCGCAGGTCAATGCGGCCCGTGTTTTAACGGTCTTCCAGAGATCTCGACTGCGTTTGCTCGGATAGCTCTATCATCTAATGTAGATAGAGGGCTGACGGAGTTAAAAGCTGTCATACCGTTGGTCGAGGGTCGCGGCGGATGCCAACACCCCGATGGCGTTATTGGTTTGATTCGATCGACTGTCGCGGTATTTTCCGACGAGATCAAACTTCACAAGGTCGGCCGATGCAGTGTTAACGGTGCAAGTCATCGCTCCGTACTTTTGCCCAATAATGTTTTTGCTTCGAATTTGACCGGGATAGCGACACGATGAAACTTGTAATCGATCCCACAAGATGCCAGGGGCATGGAACGTGCGCGCAACTTTTAGCTGAATACATCGAAATGGATAAGTGGCATTATCCAATTTTAAATCACAACAGGCTAAAGGATTCGCACCTAGACGCTGCTAAACGCGCTGTGTCGCTTTGTCCTGAGCTAGCAGTCTCGATTTTGATCGACTAGTGACCACTTGCGGTGGTTCTAAGATTGGGCGATGAGCACGTTGGTTGTTACATAACGTGTGCTTCTAACTAGACTTGACGTATTCGAATACATCTTGGCACAAAATCTCTATCCGGTAGCACCAGCTTCACTCACAGCGCTTCGTACAAGCTCATGGTCGCTATTTCGGCGACCACTGCGACTACGCTTCCGGTTTTTCTCACGGGTGCGCTTGCCGTACAAGTTCGTCATGAGCTGGGTTTTAGCTTAAGTGAATTAGGAATTTTGGTTGCCGTGTATTTTGGCTCGGCAGCGTTGGTTTCGATAATTGCTGGATCTTTTGCTGAGCGATTTGGCGGCGAAATTATTATGCGAGGCGCAGTGCTTATTGCGGCAGCCACTCTGGTGTCAATCGCTTTCTTTGCACATAGTTTTCTAGTGATGCTCGGACTGCTGATCGTCGCAGGGATTGCAAATGGTGCTAATCAACCTGCGGTAAATATTTTTGTTATCGGTGCGGTATCGCCGAACCGAAGAGGTTTTGCCCTTGGAGTAAAGCAAGCCGCGATTCCGGTTTCTACACTGTTGTCCGGTTTAGCGGTACCGTCGATTGCCCTGACGGTTGGATGGCGTTACGCGTACTTGTTTGCTTCTATTTTTTCTATTTTGATCGCGGCTTCAATTCCTTTTACTTCATCGAGAGCCCAACGGTCCGCTGATGCCAAGAACAAAATCAGGCCTAAAATTGCCTTAGCGCCCATCATTACATTGGCACTCGCGATAGGCCTTGGAGTTGGCGTGGCTAACGCTCTGGGTGCATTTCTTGTAACTAATGCCGTTCATGAACATTTTACACCAGGAGACGCGGGGCTTTTAGCAGCACTTGGATCAGCCTCTGGTCTAGTATCTCGACTTCTTGGTGGCTATATGGCGGATCGACGAACAGGTAAACATCTGGTAGTCATTGCGGCGATGTTAGGCGTTGGAGCCCTTGGGTATGAGGGATTTGCGCTTTCCAACAGGGCCTTGGTAATACCTGCGACAATAATTTGTTATGCCGTTGGCTGGGGGTGGAACGGAGTATTTAACTTCGCGATTGTGGTAACGCACCCCGGCGCCGAGGGGCGCGCCACCGGCACGACCCAAGCGGGAGCATATGTGGGTTCGGTGTTGGGTCCAATTGCATTCGGTTGGGTGGTGGATCACTGGTCATTTCAAGTCGCCTGGACTTTGAGCGCAATTATTGTTTTGATCGCGGCTGCTTTGATGCTCTTGGGTCGGTATCTTTTGCTAAATCGACGTGCCGATACAGATGCGCTCATTATTTCAAACGCTGACTAGTGTTCGTATGCTAAATTGCCAATGGCCGTTGAGATCTCGATTCATGATCTGAAATGTCGTTTAATATCTTGATCCTATGATCACTCGACGTGTGCGTGTGAATAATAGTGTTGGTTTAGTTTGATCTTTCAAGTGCAATTATCGAACTCACTTTTACCAACCCGAACCCAAGTTGTTCAAAATCCTGCGTTTGAAATACACAATGAACCGTAGAAGCGCAATTCCCTTCGATTCATGAAGTTTTGCATGTTGACGAAGCAAAGTGGTCTTATAATGAGTGATTAGTTATTTGAGGTGCAATATTTCGCAAATACGTTCAGGTGCTAAATACTTGATCGCTTGCTTGCAACTGCGAAGAAAACATTCTTAAATTGCTCGTACTGGTTACTTTTGCCGTATAGATGTAAAGGCTTGGTAGCTTTAGCTGAGCTTTACGGCGGTTATAAAAATGTTTTAAGTGGTATTGGTATGAAATCTGAGTTCGATGGACGTTCATTGGACGAGTATCAACCTTATGAGTTTTTTGAATCGGTCGGTCGATCCTAGGGAACGGAACATCAGATGCCGACGAGATTTAAGCGGTTTTGTTCGACTGGTGATATCTCACTAGAGTCGATTTCCAAGAAGATGTCGACGAGCAATTCCACGATAGTACTGAATATTTCAGTTGCACCAACTTCGCAAACGCGAATTTTATTCGATACGCTGAATTGGTCCATGTCAAGCGCGGGTTGGGTATTAGAACTGATACGTGAAAAAGATCGGACCTACGGTACTTTAGAATTGCAAAACAGCCGAGGATCGATATTTAGAAGTCAAATCGATATTTGGGCAGATACGATCCCTTCCCACTTGTTTGCGTTAGACCTCAACGCAATTGAATCGCACAGTCTTAGAGAGCGCATCGAGAATCTGTCTGGTGGGAATGCGGTAATTTCATGTGTTGTAATTCAAGTAGATTTTATGGAGCTTATGCATGTCGATGCGTATGGACGTCGTGATTTAACACTTCGATTTGTGGCAAATCCAGCGGTTCGTGAAACATGGATTGATGTTTTGACCGATTCCTCAAATTTAAGTGTCGATTCTGAAATTGTTGAAAAAATCAACCAAGCGATGCGCAATATTTGGCTGGCGAATCCATCACTTGATTACTTTGACACTCCTTTACGCCAACTTCGGCGTCATCGGGGTGACTTCGACGTGAAAACAGCAATAAACCCCAAGCCAAACGAAAAAC
>JAJYGT010000085.1 GCA_021785005.1 Actinomycetes bacterium | reverse complement strand
TCAAGCATTTGAGCTAATTGGAGCAAAGATACCCCGGTAGCCAGTACCTCGTATAGCCAAAATCATCATTTACCGAGGCCAAGCTAAGTGTGCTACTGTTTTGTGAGGGTAAGTTCAGTTTAACACCTCAAACATTGGTATTTGCCAAACCAAACAAGCGTTTAGATATGGCCTCGAGCCGAACGGGTGCGCACTGGCGAACCTAGGTTATATGGTCAAAGAATCTCAAAAGTCTTTGTAGGATCCGTAGCTTGCTTGCGTCTGAGGTCACGGTTGTGCTTCATCAGCCCACACAGTCATTGATACAAGTTCTGGGCCCCCATAGGTAGAAACCATCGCAACATCTAAAGCGTCACGACCCCTGGCTATCAACACCCGACCTGCACGAGCCTGGTTATTTCGAGGATCGAAAGTCCACCACGATCCTCCGAGAAAAACCTCCATCCAAGCCGCAAAATCCATCGGCTCGGGTGCTACTGGGACATCGATATCAGGAAGGTAACCAAAAACATAACGTGCGGGAATGTTAAGCGCCCGACAAAAAGTCACCGCGAGGTGGGTAAAGTCACGGCACACCCCTGCGCGCCGATTGAACACGTCAACGGCAGTCACCAAAGGCGACGTATCGTCGTATCCAAAGGTAATTTCGTTATGTACCCAATCGCATATCGTTTGAACTCTAGTCCAGCCCGACGGCGTAGATCCAAATAACCGCCACGCCTCATTCGCCAATTCCTGAGAGGGACAAAACCGACTCGGCAGCGTAAAGACGAGCGCCTCATTCTGAAGAGCTTGCGGTGCAACTTCAGGTGCATCTAGGCATTGGGGATCAGCAACACGAGGCAACTCTAGTAGCGCGTCGTAATGCAATACCGAACGACCGGCAGGCATCGTAGTTCGACGACAAATGTTACCGAAACTATCCACATAACGAGACATCGCGATTTGTGGAACATTTGCCCATCGCTCGTCAAGAGCTCGAACCCCACCTTCTAGTTGAGGCTCGACCTGCAAAACTGCGTGCGTTTCTACTTGAGCGTTATAAACGAACTCACAACCAATCTGGACTTGCATATGGCGTGGTTCCCCAATCTCGGTCACTTTAGTGTGGCGGTATGTAGCGTTTGAACAATAACAAGAATTCCCAGATTGCTCTGACAGTCTAGCGCCTTAAATTACAAAGAAATGTTACGCTTCATTACGAACTCATGTCATTGAAGTCGAACCACAACGATATACCCGCCAATGCAAATAATGGGATACTTATGCTCTTTTTGCGGTAACTTTACGACTCTTTTTCAAGATTGTGAGTGTCCTGGTTTCGGTCTCAGGCTTGCAATTCTGACATCACGCTAGCTGGCAAGAACTAGGATTTACTAAGCGGATAATCTTCACACAAATACTGATTTCCGCCGTTACGTTTGGCTTCGTACATCAGCATGTCTGCTCGTCTAAGAAGCGGATCTGGATCTAGGTCACCTTCTTGTGCAAAGACGACACCCATCGAAGATGTGGTCACTACCAGCATGTCACTTATCTCTTTTAAAGCTATTGGCTCCACAATCGCCTTTTCGAGTCGTCCGAGAACCTCCAAGCAATCGGTTGGCTTGGTCAGACCAGTCAAGATGCATACAAACTCGTCGCCGCCGATGCGTGCCACTGAATCCACTTCGCGCAAAGCATTGGTCATTCGATGCGCCACTGAGCGCAAAAGACTATCACCGGCATCATGCCCATAGGTGTCGTTGATTATTTTAAAATTATCTAGATCTAAATAAACGACCGCCAAAGTCCGACCACTTCTGCGAGCAATTGCCATTTGCTCTAGCATTTTTTTGGCGATATAGGTTCTGTTTGGCAGTCCAGTTAGGTGATCGAAATATGCTAATTCGGACAAGCGCTGTTGCTGATCCATCAATTCGGTAATGTCTGAAATTTGAGCTACATATTGCATTTGGGCTGGCGTTCTGCCGTGTAACACGGTAACAGTCAAATAGCTAAAAAACGCGGTTTTGTCAGCTCGGTAATTTCGCGACGATCCGCTCCAATGACCCGACTCTATAAGTTCGCGTTTCATCTCGTCGTAGAATTCATCCCCTTGTTCGAACGAAGCAAAATGGCGTGCACGCTTGCCGATGACCTCGTCGCGTTGAAATCCAGTCATTAAAGTAAACGCCGGATTTACCTCGGTTACCAGTCCTTCGTTATCAATAAAGACAATTGCCTCGGAAGAGTTTTCAAACACTACCGCTGCCTTTTCGAGCTGTTTTTCCTTGTAACGCCTTTCTGTCACATCAGTACCCATAATGACTACTTGTGTGAGGTTCCCCTCGCGGTCATAGACCGCCACGTTGCTCCACTCGAATACCCGCCGTTGACCGGTTTTATCGATCCATGCCACCATGGTGTGTGAATCCATCTCACCATCGATCGCAGCTGCAAACCACCTTCTGATTTCATCATGGGCCTCAGGTATGACAAATTTCATGACATAAAAAGGTTTGGCGGATATTTGTTCGAAGGACTCGCCAACAAAATCAGTAAAAGCTTTATTGCACTGTATAACGTATCCGTTCGCATCAACGACAAACACGAGATTCGCCAATACCTCTACAACCTGGGAAATAAAATCCAGTTGACTTTGAATCTTGACCGCGTCATTATATCTTTCGGTAATATCGGTACACAAAAGAGCAAGACGTTCGCGTGAAAAACTGGACGACGTTTCAAGTGGCATGTACCGCACTTCCATGAGACGTCGTTCACCATCTTTGTGCATATGCCACACGTCAATAGTGCCCGATTTTTGCTCGGTCAACGCCAAAACAAATTCAGCTCTAACCCGCTCCAAATCGTTAGGGTCTATCCATTTTTCCCAGATGTCTCGAACGCCAATTACTTCACTTGCTGTGAAGCCTGTTACAATTTCCGCCTGGCGGTTAAATCGCGCAATCACGCCGTTTCGATCAAGAATTATCACCATCGCCGAAATCGAATCCAATATTCCAGCAGTAATTTGACGTTCGGATTCCAATTCCTTGGAAAAATATGGAGCGTCTGAAATCGTGGAACATACATAAAGTTCGTCATTATCGACAAATACCCGCGAGTCAACTTCAACTGGTCGAAGCTGGGAATTTGCCAATCGGTAATAAGAGAATGTATGCCACGCCCTATTTTCATTCGCCTTTTTTACAAAACTGAGCAGCACGCGAGGTACTAAATTCTCGCTAATTTGTGAGATAACCATCGACTTTAGCTCGTCCACGCTGTAACCGAGAAATTCGGCGGCGTCAAGATTGGCTTCGACAATTTCCCCGTCTGAAACTCGATACATGAGCTTTTTTGAGCCGCTGTCTTGGAACATCCGCTCGAGTCTTAGTCCGCGGGATCTAACGGTCTCGTGGCGCTCAATCGATCCAAGCACAACCCCTACTAACGACGCACAAACCTCAAGAAGCTGCCGATGAAAAGAGTCAGGACTGCGAATTTCAAAGCTCGAAAGCGCAAAAGTGCCAAATACAACACCATTTTTATCCCTTACTGGAAACGACCAGCACGCACAAATTTCTAGATCCCGCGCAACCTGTACGAGATCCCGCCAACGCGGATCCAGAAATGCATTTTCCACGAAGACAGGTTCATCCGATAAAATTACATTCGCACAGGATCCCATCGTAGGCGATGGAGTTATCTTGGCGAAGCGATCAGCCACGTGGTCGGGCAAACTTGGACTTGCCTTTAGGAACAAATCACCAACTTCATTTCGCACCATCACCGTCGCTACAGAGTTCGGTAACAATTTTTCAGCCTGGTGACAAATTGCATCGAGCAATTCACCAGCCGGTGTCTCACCTTCGAGTTTCTTGATTATCCAATTTTGAAGGTCAAACAAAGCCTGCAGTTGTACAAATGTTAGATCTGCTTGGTTCTGGTCCGGTTCATCGATTCTAAGGGTGACACGCGCCGTGGTTAGGCTTCGCCTGGTTCCTAGGCTTTGGTGCTCAGCGACAGGGCTTGACAGTTCCATCAAATCACCAAAGAGCGCTTCAGCGAAGCGAATCAGAGTTACGGCTGGACTTTCGTTGGTACCTTCGGTATGTTCTTCTAGGCGCCCATCAAAATCAACCTCACTAAAGTGCACTAGATGCGCGCGTAAATCTTCCACAAGATCTTTCGGATCGATTCTCTCGATGTAGCCGCCTAAAGCGACCAACTTCCGAGACCATTTTCGCAACATCGCCAATGCACCAAATGTGGTGCGAGGATTATGAGAGTAAAGCGGTTCGGAATAATTTAGAAACCATGCCAGAAACTCACTTTCTGGCATCGGCATTCCGATTCCGTAGCCCTGTCCATAATCTGCACCTAAAATAGAAGCTGCTTCAATAAGTGATTCGCTTTCTAGACCTTCTACGACAACGCTAATCCCAAGATCGTGAGACAAGCTAGTCAAATGCTGGATTAGATCCAGGGAGTTTATTGGTTCGCTGGCACTTCTGATAAGCGCCTGATCAATTTTAACTTCATGAAATCCAAATTTTTCCAAACGAACCAGCGACGAATAACCAGCACCCAAATCATCTTGGGCTAACAAAATGCCAAGATCACGAAACTCTTTGACCACCTGAGCATCAACGTCTAAATTAATTAGATCCTCGTCCTCGGTGAGTTCCAGAGTGAAACGATTTGCAGGCAAACGTGTATTTTTTAGTTCCCTTGAAAGTACATGTAAATAACGCCGATCCGAGAAAGCATGTGGTGAAATATTTATAGACAGCCCGCAGCGAATATTTATTTTATCCCAGCGTTCAAGTGCTGGAATTCCAATTTCAAGGCATCGTTGGAACACATATAATAATTCCTCCGAGCCAAAAGCCGGTAAAAACTCCGCTGGCGCCATAAGTCGATTGTCATGATCTCGCATCCGAGCAAGGGCTTCCACCTTATGAAGCGAGCTATCGGCCAATGAGACAATCGGCTGGTAATAAATCTCTAGGGCACCTGTTCGCAATCGACTCTTTAATTCGCTGCGTCTGGAATGACCTAATACCACACCAGAATCAAATCGCGCCAAAGCAGTGGTCAAAACATGAATCATATGCTCAAAAGCGCGTTGTCGTCGCGGAATTCCAAAATATCTGGGCCAGCTTGAATAGGCCGTTATACCAGCAAGTATCTCGCCGTTGGATTGCAAAAGTGGAATGGCTACTGAACTGCGTATTCCAATTCGATTCAAAATCGGAGCCCACGCTGTCATTGAATCGTCGTTGGCAATTGAGTTGCAAACTTGGGTTTGTCCAGAGCGCCACATGCGACCAGACGGACCGTTGCCACCCGGATTTGACGCGTCAGTAGTTACTGGTTGGAGCCCTACTTTTGCTGGATTACCACTATAAATTGTAAAATTCCAGCCTTCAAAAAACTCATATTGAAACGTACCGTTGGAATCAGGACGGGCAAAGGCGATGCTCATTATGCCATCCAACTCGTGCAGAATACTCAGACTGCTTTGATGGCGTCAGCTGCAGTTGTAGCAGATTCCACTGCAATCGTCACTTTTGCAACACAGGTCTCAAGAGCGGCTTCGTAACCTGCCTCAGCCTCAAAAAGTCGATTTATAAAGCTTGCGAGTCGCCCGCGTACAAACGAAAGATACCTCTGTGACGCAACGGTTAAGTCAGAGTCATGAGCAACTAACTCCGCCAACCGCTCTTCAATCGACAAAAATATCCGAGATAACCAAGCAGTCTGCATACCAACTAGTGAATGAACTCGTCCAATTTCACAGAACCCTACATCAAGTTGCTCATCTTCGGTTAGTGGATGAAGTAGTTCGATCATAAACTTGCATTGCGTTTGTCTAAGGTGCGATAATTCAGCTTCTGTAAGGCAGTCAAAAATTGCAACGATCTCTGGTTCTCGCTGAGCCTGGGAAATAAAAGTGTCGCAAAGATCCTGGGTTAGTGCATCAAAATTCGTCGACAATTGCTCTGTAAAAAACTCCATCAGCAATGTCTTATCAAGATACATATTCGGTCAACTATCTCTTCTAACAACTCACCAGGTTCTACTCGTACCTGTGATCAGCAAACCTAAATCGAAAATTAGAGAAAAATCATTTCACGATCCACAACAAATTTTCGCACAAACTCTCGTTACAAACTCAAACTGCAGAACAATGTTAGAAAAATCCCCCAAACACCAAGTCTCCCTACCTAGCACTTAAGCACAATCGGCAATTCCCCACACATACACCAAAATCCGGTAATCTCGCAAGATTATAGTCCCACCACGTGCCTAAGACTAGTTAGTTCACGCCAAAAGTACAGTTTGAACCAACTAGTCTCAACCATTGCAACATAGTTTGAAAACCTTTGTCCGAAATCGCATTAGCATAAATGGTATTACATGTACCTTTTATTTATCGAAACTTATCCATTATGACTTGACTGATTAGCTAGTAAATCCTTTAAAGCCGAGTCGCGCGCAAATCCATGCGGCATCACGTACGAACTTGGAAACCTATACGTGTATTTTATCTGTCGCCAAAAAGTTACCAACGTCATCGCGATCGAACAAAACCCACACAACGATCCACCAAAGCTCGTCCATCGACATAATTCACAGAACTTGAGTCCACACCCGTGCTTCACATCACACTACCAAGGCTAAAAAGCCGATCATTCACACCAAATCTAGTGAATTCAATTGAAGCGATACTGCCTCGCTGTCTTCTTCAATGATCAACAGTTACATCCAGTGATCATATTTCTAGTGGAATTGGATGACCTGATCGCGACAGCAAAAGAAACTCTAAGCGTTCTAACGCACGTTTGCTCAACGAATCGATTTCATCAAGCGTTGAAGTTCTATTTGGCGAGTACGGCGCTCCAATAAAATTGGACACCAATTCGTGTTCTCGTAAATGGAGAGAGTGTAATATCTCGTCATTTGCCATCACGGGATTCAGCTGGCATTTTGCATAATCTATAAGATTTCTTGCATTGAGCCGTTCGGGTTCGAGGCGCAACAGTTTGACTACGCTCTCATCCCAAATGATGCGACCCGCATATGCACCTAGCCACTGACCAGGTTTCAAGTTTGAAGTGCTAACCCAAGTTTCGTCGAAAATACCCCCAGAACCCCAGTTTTAGCCCCATTTCAGGCTTAGTTAAATACTAAAGTGCTGGTAGATGGGTGGGGTACCTTTCCAAATAGTGAATG
>JAJYGT010000107.1 GCA_021785005.1 Actinomycetes bacterium | reverse complement strand
CCCATCGTGATCTCCCCCTCAAATAAACTGCATCAAATTCTTTGATCCGATGCCCTTTGGGCCGGATTCTACTACTTGCCATTCGCATTCGCAATACAAAACCGAATCTTAGATAAATTACTGTATTCAAGGTATCGCTTCACAGTGGGATTCAACCATTTAGATATCTAAGTCCCAGCATTAGCCATACTTTACAAAGACGACGAATTGATTTTCGAACGAAAGTTCACAATGGCCACACGGTTCGAGCAATCGACGATGTAGCACAAAAAGTTTCTAATATTTCACACTCAATCGAAATTTGACGTAGATTACGCCGGCGAAATTCACCTCAAGCTCCTGAACACGTTCCTCCTAGACTGCGTAGTACATTTTCTATTTCGGCGTAGAGACGCGCTAGTTCAATAGAGCATCTAGCTATTACAAATTTCTATCGCAAACGATAATCTAGGTTCGCATCAAAGTCTCGGTATAGCAGTGTGTCAAAAACTCTGCAAATTCACTTGTTGAATGTATTTGGCAGTACTTATAAACCACATTGCGACATTTTGCCACATAGCCAACCAGGGTAGCGCCAATTTGATCCCAATGGCGAATTCGGTGCGCACCAAATACCTGTCACCAGCTGTACAAGTAGGCTTGGTCCTCGATTAACCTCGCTATTCGAATCAGAGTTCGCTCAGATCCTAACGCGCCAACCAACTGCAAGGACACCGGTACTGGCGATGAAATGCTACCCCCTTGTGGACTTTGTGCTTTATGCAAAGTTCCTCTCATAAAATCGTTTGAAATGGGTATTGAAATAGCAGGATTTCCTGAGAGGTTGAATGGGAGCGTATTGGCGTTTAAAACGACTGAATTCGCAGCGCTTAGTTTGGGAATCCGGTATGGAACGGTAGCAAGAGCCAAAACGTCGAAATTGCTAAACATCGCCTCAAGATCTCGCTTCCAATTCACAACCCAGTCGTCACCAAAGGTTGAGTTTTCATTGAATTCATCTCTTGCCAGCAACAATCTACGTGCCACAAACGGATCCAAACGGTGAGATTCGCGCAATAGCGATCCATTGCCAAAATAAGCCTCCGAGCGTAAAAGACGAGAAGCTCGTTCATGCGCATTCGCCAAACCTAGCGAGGAAATATCGGACGTTTTCCATCCCAGTTCCGAAAACAACTCCCGGAACACGGTTGTCATTTCCAATGGTTGTGAATCGATCACAAGTCCAATACGAATCTCATCCGATATTTTAGATTCATTCACATCGGCCGGATCCAGGTAGTTCTGAGCGATCTTTATTGCCTCGACCGTTCGAGCAATCGGTCCCACTGTATCAAGTGAGGGTGCTAGCGCCCGAACTCCCTGTAGTGAGATCTTTGACCATGTAGTCTTTAATCCAACCAAACCGCATGCCGCAGCTGGTATCCGAATTGATCCCCCAGTATCGGTGCCAAGTGCAAAATCTGCTATGTGACCTGCCACTGCCACTGCAGAACCACTTGAAGATCCGCCTGGTATTAGCTCGGAACCAAACGGATTGATTGGCGTTCCAAACCAGGGATTGATCCCAGAGGTGCCAAATGCCAACTCGACTAAGTTAGCTTTGCCGACTATCACGATGTCTTTATTTCGCAATGAATCCATACAAAGTGCGTCGCGCACGGCGGGGGTCGCGTTTGCCAACACTACTCGCGACCCAGCCGAGGTTTTATAACCACCCAGATCAATTAGATCCTTCACCGCCACACGAATCCGATCAGTTTTACCAACCTGGAATTCGTCGATTGCCCAGTAATTTCCACTCACGAAATACCATGACCCCCTTGGTGAACTTCATAGCTCCGGCACCATATTTTTGACCTCGCGACTTTGCCCAGCTCATAAGATTCGGGGTTCTATAACGCTATTACGAAATAGAGTGGATTTTTGTCGGTTTATTGCCATACAAAATTCCCCCAAAAATATTATGGATCACTGGTGAGAGTTGAGATCCCGGAGTGGTTCCCGTCAGTAGTCATCTGTAGGGCACTAGCGTTCTCATGCAAAACATATCCATCGATAAAATCTACGGTCACGGCTGCAACTACTTGTTCGTATGAATTTGGTTCTGTATACGCACTTAAATGATCTTCGCCTAGTAGCGATAGATAGAACTTTGGCGCCGGAGCTAAAGCATAAATCTGTTGAGAAAGCGCCTGGGGGTTAATCGTGTCGTTCGTGCCTTGAGCAACAAGTAGCGGGATATCCTGGCCTGCCGAAAAATAAACTCCCGGAAAAGTAGCTAATTCAGCCCCAGAATAAATTACTGCAGCAGCTACTCGAGCGTCGGTACAACAAGTGTTATAAGACAACGCCAACGCGGTGTCGCCGCCGTCTGATTGTCCTGTAGCAACGATATCCTTGAGGTTCATCAACCCGAAAAGCTTAGATGTCGGTGAGTTATTTTCTCCTATCGCCCACGAAATTACACTTGACATGTCCTTTGGCTGATTCAAAATATCGTTCTCATTCGCTCCACCAGGAGATGAAGGGTCATTCAAGGGAAAATTGATACCGATTACCACGTACCCTGCTGAAACCAAAGATTGCAATAAAGGCGCATAATCCCAGTAATACTCGTAATACCCGGGAGCAAAAAGAACGAGCGGTAATTCGTTCGATCCCCGGTAGGGAACGCTGTTTGAATCGGATGCAAGCACTGGATAATAAACACCAAGACCCAATTGTCTAGGTCCACATGACAACACGCCATTTATGTGCACACACAAGTTAGTACCGGGCTCAGTCAGTGTCGTTTGGTAGCTCGCATACGAATATAATCCTTTAGCAGCACTAGACCAGGGTGGTGGAACGGTAGTAGTTGTCACGGGTGCTTTAGTCGTCGTGGTCGTGTCGCTTTTTACTGGTGACTGTCCCGGTACAAACTCAACAATCAATATAATTCCGACGGATAAAATCGCGAAAAAAATGATCAAAGAGCGCATTAATCTCAGAGACCGAGGAAGCTTAGTCCGTTGGGATTGCGTGCTATTTTGTGGCGCCAAAATGATTATCCGTTATTTAGGATTGACATTCTTGTGTTTCTATGGCTTTCAACTGTTCGATCCTCTCGACATGTCGACCAGCCTCGAACTCGGTAGCTAAGAACACTTTGAGAATTTCAATTGCATAAATCGGGGGTACGATGCGAGCACCAATTGCAATTACGTTCGCATCATTATGCAATCTTGCCAATCTTGCCGTAAATTCGTTCAAGCAAAGCGCCGCACGTACTCCGTGAACTTTATTTGCGGCGATCTGTTCACCTTGTCCACTTCCCCCTAAGACAATTCCCATATCGGATCCACCGTCACGTACATCGCGGCCTACGTTGGCACAAATATCTGGATATCCGACTGGATCGGTCGAGAAAGTTCCAAGGTCTTTCACGTCAAACGCTGAATCACTAAGAAACTTGATCAATTCTGTCTTTAGTTCAAACCCCGCATGATCAGATCCAATAGCTATGCGCTGTACCCTGCCCATATAATCCAACATAAATTTTCCTTACGTCGCAGCATGCTAAACATACAAAATTGAAACCCAGACGGCAAAAATACTAATAACCCGTTTTGAATTCACGTTCGATAATCCCGAGGCTTCGCCTTCAACTATAAATATTTTGCGCCAGTGATTTTCTTACTGGTCATGCATGCTGACCATATAAAACGAAAACGCATTAAGGAACTATAAATACGTTCCCGGTCTATGCCCATCGTCAGAACCCTGTGGAAGACCACGTCGTCTAGGATCTTCCATCTGTGACCGGTTCTGAAGCTGCTGCGCAAATACTGCGGCCTGAAACCCATGAAATAGTCCTTCTAACCATCCCACGAGTTGCGCCTGAGCCAGTCTAAGTTCGCCTTCACTTGGAATCTCACCTTCTAAAAACGTCAAAGATATTCGATCGAGTTCGTCGCTTAGATCGTCTGATAGCGCAGTTTTTAATTCTGTGCGCGACGTCTCATATATCTCTTTCAATCTCGCCCTAGAAGACTCATCCAGTGGAGCTTGACGCGCCTCGTCCAAAAGTGTCTTTATCATCGTCCCGATCCGTAAGACTTTTGCGGGAGACGAAACGACCTCGGTGTCTTGAGCCTCAGGGTCTTGAGCTTCGGTGTCTTCGACCGAATCTGGCACAAGTAATATGGCGTTTTGTTTTTCATTTACATTATCTGACATCGCATCCCAATCTAGGCGCAATTGTACAATCTAGATACCGTATTGCCCTTCAGAATTCACATCTCAAGTACGTTTTGCCCAAGGAACTAAAAGGGTCTCGAAAGATTCAGCTTTTTAAAAAGCCTATCAAAGGTACTATGGACTCGGCGTCAGTAAGAGACCCATGACGACAAACAAGTTCCATTGGTCCGCGATCCGCTTCATCATAGAATGCGATATCCTTGGTAGCTATTAGCGCTATGTCACCTAAACGCTTTCCATTGGTCTTGGACAAAGACCAATTTGGACCAAACATTCCTGATCCAAGCGCTTCATCTCGAGAAATTACCCAAGCGATGTCATCATATTTCTCGTGGGCTATGCTCAGCGCTTTGGCAAGATCGTTTTTTTCTACGTGTAACCACCTAAATCTGCCCTCACCGCTTTTAAATTTAACGAGTGCGTCCAAATCAGAATCAATAACAATCGGCGGATCCAAAACTTCCACTTGTCCGTGATCTGCCGTTATCACCAAAGACGCTCCAGGTGTCAGAGTTTCCAGCAACTCACCAATCAAATAGTCAAGAAATCGCAACTCGTCGACATAATATGAAGACAAGCCATATTCATGTGCGACCGAATCCACGCCCTCGTAATAGCAGTAAACTAGTGGCTCTCCGGCCTCAAGAGATGCCTTTACTTTCGCGACCATAGTCGAGGGAAATCTAAACCCGTTCGTAGGATTTTCTCCAAGGTATGCTTTGGTAAAACCCGTGTCGGCATAAGATGTTTTTGAGATAATCGATACGTCTAATCCTAAAAACGGATTGTTTCGAGTTATTCTAGAAGGAATGGCTTTTCGATTTGTAGCCGCATCATTGCATCGCCACAACAGCGAGTTAAAAACGTGAGTTTCACCTAATCTCATTCGATAGCCAACTACTCCGTGAGCTATGGGCGTCAGTCCCGAAGCTATTGACATTAAAGCGGTTGCCGTCGTCGTTGGCGCTACTGAAGTAATCGTGGTACCAACCAGTTTCGAGAGATTTGGAAGATATGCAATATGGTCTTCTAGTTGGATCGCGCCCAATCCGTCTATGACAAACAAAACAACTTGATTAGCTTCACAGACTACTTTGGGTACCCAATTACAATCGCTTATATCCATTACGCTACCGCTGGACTGTATTTTGCTAGAAACGTAATCTAGACTTGGCCAACCAGCTCCATCGCGATTTTTAGCCAGGCTCAGCGCAATCGCTGGCACTACGTTCGATATGCATGCTCCCGAATAATTCGGAATTGGAGTCGACATCGTCTCCCGATCCTAGTGAAACCCAACGGCTTATTGTCAATCCTACTGTACCTGCTTAAACATCGCGATCAGACATCCGTGGGTTTAGCTAAACAATTATGTTGAGCATGACATCATCTATAGATTGCAGACGACCAGCTGCTAACTCACGGCTACGATAGATACCGTGAGAGTATCAACGCGAGGGGACTATGCATCTAGAGCACTCCTGTCTCTTGCATTACACTTAGGGAGCCCAGGGCCAACTTCGGTACAAGAAGTTGCGCGAAGAACCGGGCTACCTCAACCCTATCTCGAGCAAATTCTACTCGCGCTAAAAGGCGCTGGGCTGGTGAAGTCAAAACGCGGAGTCGGTGGCGGATACGTCTTAGCCCGTCATCCTTCGCAGATTACTCTTGGCCAAATCGTTTCCGCAGTCGATGGTCCGATTGTTGCTGGCGACTTTGGACTTCCACATGAGAATGGTGCGTGTGCGCACGAGGGCCAGTGTGTCTTGCTCACTGTCTGGGAAGAGGTTGGATCACATATGAGGCTTCACCTCAATTCATTTACCCTTGAAGACATGGTGCGAAGAGCTAGAGGCGAAGTCCAGGAACCCAATGTTCCGCTAGACATAACCTACACCCACGTTCCCGGCTAGTTCAGCCGATTTATAAGCGGAAAAGTAATGACAAATTACCAGGTCGCCATAGACAAAAATAGCTCATGGTAGGTTCAATCCTTTGAGGTGCAACGAATTTAGACGAACCTAAAGCAATCTTTGCACAAATATCCACCGAAATTATTTAGCTCTTTTCCTCCACTGAAACTTCCCAGGCAGTTCGTGAATCTCGCAAGGTACTTGTACAAAGTTCTGGCAGAATTGCATAACTTCTTTCGAAAACTTGTTAGCCTCAACAGTCTCAAAAATACCGAAGTCGTGTCCCAGATTTTATCGGCGCTGCCACTGTTTTTATATCCTTGGGTTTTCGCGTCTCGCTACTAGTTAGATTATTTGCAAGTTAAAGATTCTTAGAAAAAACCAAGTCATGTAAAGTTAGCAATTTAGAATATGAACGTTGATCATGCAATTTCTCAACTTCATTCGGTGTCTAAGAATCGCGACTATTCAAAGTAATCCTGAAGTGAACTTCAATTTGGCATCTCTTGATGCGCTAAAACCCAGTTGGTCGCTATTTCGCTTTGGGCCAATGCGAGAGAGTAGCCACGGTCACAAACCGCGTAATTCGATTGGGATTCCACTCCATCCTTGGCGTTGTTTCCGTAATGGCTGTAGCTGTTGAAAGTGGATGGACTACCTTGGTTGGGCTCTGGCCACATGTTGGCCAAGTTTGACGAACCACCAAGTTCCAACGGGACCAGATGGTCAAATTCGTAATTCGACGCACTCCCTGAAACGCCGTACGCCTGCATCAAGGCGAATTTCTCGGGCTCCGTTAAATAAAGTGGGGGACGAACCGAGGCGCTGTAGCCATACTGGCAAATCGTCGTTTCCAAGTTTGCACTGGTAACCAAAGGTGTGATTGAACCAGGGGTACAACGTGGGTCGGGGAGTACCCATGACTCATAGTATTGGTAATGACACGTACCCGGCAGCGGAACTTGTCCCTCTAGACCCGCAGATGTCCATCCATTTTCATTGGCAATCACCAAGTTGTAACTTGGTTGGACACTAGATGTAGTTGTAGTGGTGATTGAAACCGTGACACTTGACCCAGGCGCAGATGAAGATGTGACTTGATTGGCAAGTGAAGGTGTCGTGGTCGTTTCTGGCGGCTGATGGCTTCGTGCCTTGGCGGTTACTACAGGCGTTCCTACGTTAGATCCACACGCACTCAAAATCAACACAGGGACCGCAAGCGAGAATAAGACAAGAATTCCTTTACCGAGGTGCACATCCGCAATCCTATGCGACGCTAAGACAGATTTCCGACTTTTTGAAATACAGAAAACGTGACGAAAACGAAATTTAAATCGTGTCAGCTTGCTATAGACCGGTGCGGTGATTGATCGCTACATACTTAACAGTCAAGTACTCATCTATCCCCTCGAATCCACCCTCTCGTCCAAAGCCAGAATGTTTTACCCCACCAAATGGCGCGGCCGCATTCGACACCATCCCTTGGTTGAGGCCGATCATTCCCGTATCAAGCTGTTCGATCACCCTTAGCGCACGTGATAAATCTTTAGTATAAACGTAGGCCACCAAGCCATATTCTGTTGCGTTTGCCATTTGAATTGCTTCTAATTCACTGGAAAAGATAGATATTGGCGCCACAGGACCAAAGATCTCCTTATGGGTAATTTCCGACGTAGAATCTACACCCAAAAGTACTGTAGGTTGGAAAAAGTAACCTTGAGCTCCCAAACGCTTTCCGCCCGTCAGAACCGTAGCACCCTTTGCGACCGCATCGAGAACCAAGTGTTGGACTTTGGCTATCGCGTCAATATCAATTAATGGTCCGACCGCTATTTCGCCTTCAGTTCCACGACCAAGAGACAGAGCTGCCATGCGCTGCGACAAACGCTGACTAAAGTCCTCGGCGACAGAAGAATGCACAATAAACCTGTTTGCCGAAGTACACGCTTCACCCATGTTCCGCATCTTTGCAACCATGGCGCCATCGACGGCTTTATCCAAATCACAATCGTCAAAAACAAGAAATGGAGCATTTCCGCCAAGCTCCATTGAAACTTTTAGGAGACTTCCGGCACTTTTTGCGACCAGCATTTTGCCTACCTCAGTCGAGCCGGTAAAAGATAGCTTCCTCAAGCCTCCATGTTCGAACAACGTATCAGTGATCACCGCTGGATTCGAGGTCAAAATCAAATTCAACACGCCATCAGGCAGACCCGCCTCTATTAAAATCTGAGTTAGTGCTAGCGAGCATAAAGGAGTTTGTTCGGCGGGTTTTAAAATTACGGTGCAACCCGCAGCTAGGGCCGCCCCAAGTTTTCTAGTTGCCATCGCGAGCGGAAAATTCCAAGGCGTGATTAGATATGCAGGTCCAACGGCCTGTTTCAATGTTAGCACTCGAGAGTTACCATCTGGAGCTTGATAATATCTTCCGTCGATGCGGACAGCCTCTTCAGAAAACCAGCGAAAGAAATCAGCTGCATAAATCACTTCAGCTCTAGATTCTGCCAGCGGTTTACCCATTTCCAAAGTCATCAAAAGTGAGAGATAGTCCGCGCTTTGCACGATCGCTTCAAAAGCACGTCTTAAAATTTCCCCACGAGCCCTAGGTGCTGTTGTCGACCACGAATCAAATGCCTTGGAGGCACTATCTAATGCTGCAATAGCATCAGTCGGACCCGCATCAGCGACACTAGTAAGAATTGTTCCAGTAGATGGGTCTTCTACGCCAAACGTCGCCAAATCAAACGCGTCTAACCATTTTCCATCAATATAAAGCTTTTTCGCAACCCGTGCGATTACCTCTTGTTCGGTATGTGACATCGCGCTAGTTCTCCTAATCGCCCTATAGCTACAACATCCAACGTAATTCAAGCCAGTACGCCATGAACGCGATCACATCAAACACTACAACTTGCTCCATTGAAGGTTTCTACAATTAATTCCACACAATTAGGAAATAACACCAAACCTAAACCATGACAAAGCGGCCACTAAAGGCTAGCAAAGTTAAAAATAACAATGAATTACCTTGTTGTAGGCAATTAAGAAGAAATATCTTTGGTGCTAAATCGCGCCCATGCACCCAGGAAGAAAATGGTCATCCATCCGAGTTGCTCGATAAGGTTTTTGATGATGAAGTGGTAGGTAATCGGAGAACGAAAAAGATCCGCTCCTGATGCCCAGTAGTTTGAAAACATTAATGGCGCTACCTGTACCAGTTCAGGAATGTTATTTAAAATTACAATTACCACGGTCGCTCCAAAGGTAATGGCGGCTGCACCGATAGCCGAGTCAGTTAGGGTCGATGCAAAGATTCCGATAGCGACAATCGAGAATGTCGAAATCGCTGCCAATAAACCCATCCCTATTACTCGCAAAATCCCGTCCAACAACGGAACCGAAGTTCCAGAAAGTGTAATTACATTGCCAACCGGAAATAAGATGGCGCCAAAGACAACGCCGACGAACACCATAAATAAACAGGCAATAACTGCATAGCACAAAACAGCAAAAGACTTCACCACTAACAAGCGCGTTCTGCTTATTGGAGAAAGCAGTAAATAACGCAAAGTACCATAACTCGCTTCCGCGCTTAGCGACTCCCCTGCCACGATCGCAATTACCAGTGGGATGACCACCAGTTGCGAAGTGGAAATAGATGTAACCCCAAGGAAAACGCCATTGTTCGTTACTTCATTGATGAATGCTGGACCGTTACCCTGTTTTGGACCACCTAAAGTTGCCAGCACAGTACCAACCAAAATCGGAATTGCCGCAAGAACTGCGAAACTAACGAGAGTTCGGCGTCTTTTTAGGATAAAAGTTAATTCCTCAAGAAACATCTGAACCTTTTCCAGTAATTGCGACGAATGCTTCTTCGACGGTTGCCGAGTCCTCGGCAATTCGATACACGCCAAGACCGGCTCCGACTAAAGCTGCTGAAATGTCCTCAATTCGAACTATTCCTCTATTGACCGTAAGTAGCCCATTTGATCCAATCTCCGCAGTCAGTGAAAACTGTGACCCTAAGATTTCCAGTGCCAGCTGGGGATCCGTTACCCCTATGGTCAACATTGATGGCAACTGATTTCGAAGCTCGGAAACTTCACCCTGAAAAAGTAATCGTCCATGCTGAATAACTGCCACATGAGTACATGTAGCCTCAATCTCGCTAAGCAAATGCGAGGACACAAAAATCGTAGTTCCAGCATTGGAAAGAGTCGCAATTAATTCGCGCATCTCGAGAATACCTTGTGGGTCCATCCCATTTGTTGGCTCATCTAGAATCAAAAGCTTTCGCGGATATAGTAGAGCATTCGCCAAAGCCAAACGCTGCTTCATCCCAAGCGAATAAGCTTTTACTTTTCGATGTCGAACTTTTGAAAGTCCGACCAATTCAAGTGCGGCATCAATATCAGGAGTTAGCGGAGCCTCTGACGGCAACTCTCCACTTAGTTTGGCTTTCGCTCTTGCATATGCAGAACTCTTGGCAGTTCTTGCCAAATATTGCTCAGCTGATAACGCAGGGTAGAGACCGGGGCCTTCCACTACTGCACCGACGTTTATTAGTACCGAACCCAAGTCACGTGGTATCGATTTTTCAAGCACTTTTATTTCGCCAGACGTCGGGAATATGAGTCCCAGCAACATCCTTATCGTCGTAGTCTTGCCAGATCCATTTGGTCCTAAAAAACCAAATATGGATCCTTCAGGAACTACTAGGTCTATCGAATCAACCGCATTTACGGATCCATATCGCTTTGTTAGCGCGGTTGTCTGAATCAAATATTTCAAGCTAAAACACAATTCTGTTTGTTGTTTACCGTGCACCAACTCAACGACACGCTAGTTGGTGCGTCTCTCGCACCGCAATATCAAATAACAAGCCAATCGTGGCTCTTATTGCGACGCAAACCACTGTTATAAACTCTCATTTATTGCGTCGCTTGAAAAAGAACCAACGAATAGCTATTTATCGGCAAACTTGCAAATACGCCTAGTTGATTTACTACTCTCACAAATACTGCGTATGGTGACGTGTTATCCAAGATCCTTGATCAATACAGAATAGGGCACCGCGCCAACCGCTACTGTTCCATTGCTCCCAATAAACGCCGACATCAGATTCGTAGAGACGACAGTACCAGTGCCGTACGACGTTGACACCTTTGTACCGGCGAGCTTTAACATCGAGGTCAAGGTCGGATTAGAAAGTTTTCCAGCGGCACCCGGGGACGGCTCAAAAATCATCACGCGCGAAAACCCTGTTCCAAGGCTATGGACGGGTGCAGGTTTTTTCGTGGTGTTGTGCGAAACTCCACCGACCGGTGTATGGGTCGCATGAATATTCTTACCTAAGCCAATAAGTCCAGAAGCGGTCTTAATCGTTGCCCCAGCAGGAGGCGCGAATTGCAGCGTCGATGCTGATGGAACCGTAAATGAAATGCTTTGATATTGCACGGAAAACGCCGGAGAAGACGACATCGTAGAATCTACTGAAATGCCAACAGGTTGTCCTGTCGAGGAATCTACCGCGAAAGAAATGCTCTTTATCAAAGAATTCGGATCATTTGTGTTCAAAACTAGCGTGTACGCGGGTCGCCCAGCCACGAACTGTGACGTCGTTACGCTAGTAGTAGCACCTACGGGCAAATGCGTAAGTAGCTTTGAGGCGATAACAGACGGGGTAAGCGCCGTCATACTTGCATTTTTCACCCCAACCTGGGAGTGAATAGAATGGATTCCAGACGGCAATTTCAAGTTTGTAGCGGTGTTAGTCGTCGAATCCCATGCCCAGGCCACACCATTCGCAAAATACAGATCATTTTCGCCTTTTGGTGACGGTACTTGAAGTCGAAACTCTTTGCTGTTGTTTCTCCAAAAGCTAAAGGTAGTTGTTCCCGACACTGCCTGGGTCAAAAGGCTTGTCAAGCCCGAACTGGATGACGACGGAATCGCGTCCAACAATTGACTCGGGATTCCTATGTTGCCGTTCTCAGTAATCGTTCCTGAATAAACTTCTTTACTCGGCTTTAGCGCCATAGAAATCAACTTTGATGCCGAAATATTTGGCAACGACGGAACCGAGGCTGACACAATCTGTGGGTACACAAAAGCCCCAGTAATCGAGCCGACTGCGATCACAGTCGGGACGCTAGCCCGTAAAAACAGTTGACGCCGACCAAAGCGTGACGCGTTGAAACTCATGCGCACCTCTCCAAAATAGAAGGAATACTAGATATAACCCTATACAACTAAAATATCATCCAAATCCCTAAGATTCGCTGTGGACTAGACGAGAATTCTGGTCCAACCAGCTATAAAAACGAAGTCCGGGCGCGATTCAATCCATATCATTTGGTTGCTACAAATTCCCCGGCGTTATTTATCCCTAAATACCTCCAAGGCGAGACGACAAATTGTCAAATGTACTATATAATCTTGTAACTCGCGTTCACAAGTGGGAATATATATAATTCTATATGTGTAATTTAACGTGACATTGATTACGGCTTTCAGGCTTGCTTGGCGCGTATCGCGTGGCGAAAGAGTGTCGCTGGCTAAGTAAAGCTTGGGTCATTCACTTGATCCAAATTTGCATGGCGGAAATTTCGAATTAACCCATGCATCTTTTGCTATGGTAGTTAGCGATGCGGACTCAACGCGCAAGCCGAGCTAAAGGCTAGCAGCTTAGGGTCGACACAAGATGTGCAGTATTAGTACAATTGCACCCGTGATGTGTGTTATAATTTAGCGTTCGAAAAACAAACAAGGCAATTAGTGAATATGACGAAGACAACCGTAACAACGCGAAAGAAAATTGAAAAAGAGACAGTTGAGCCTGCAGCAAAGGTAACGAGGAAGCGTCGATCTAAAAATGATCTTTCCACGGTTGAGGCCGCGCTGAATATTTCAGGTCTCGGCGCGGATGCAGTGCGCCTTTTTCTAGACGATTTGGCACGACATCCCTTACCCTCTCCCGCAGAACAAGTCGAGTTGGCAAAAAGGGTGCGTGCTGGCGACGAAACTGCAAAGTCCGAGATGGTTGCTGCAAACCTGAGATTGGTAGTTCACTGGGCTAGGCGCTATCAGGATCGCGGCGTAGAACTCTCTGATTTGATTCAAGAAGGAACATTTGGACTCATACGTGCGGTAGAGAAGTTCGACTGGAGACGCGGATTCAAGTTTTCTACTTATGCGACCTGGTGGGTTAGACAATCGCTTCAAAGGGCTGTCCACAATCATGGACAAGCAATTCGCTTGCCCATGGAGGCAGCAGAGCGATCACGTCGAGTAGATAACGTGACACGCGAGCTTCAAAACGAAAATCAGAGAAACCCTACCGAACAAGAGATTGCCCGTGGCGCCAATCTTTCAGCCGCGCAGCTAGCAGATGTAAGACATGCTGCACGTGTCGTAGCAAGCTTGGATCAAGCCGTTGGACCTGAAGGTGAAACTAGTTTAGGTGATCTGGTAATTGGGAGTGAAAGTACTTTCGAAGATGAAGTCGACGAGGCCCTAACACGCGATCAGCTAAGAAAAGCTCTTGAGGAACTTGATCCACTGGAAAGAGCCGTGGTGATTCTTCGCTTTGGCCTCGATGGAAATAGGCCAGCCTCACTAGAGGCCACCGCAAAACATCTTGGAATTGGTCCAAGACGGGCTAGACGACTAGAAGCAGCCGCCCTTGACCGACTGGCCGATCATCCGGGATTAAAAGCCCCCGCGGCCTAGTTTGCGTCGAAAGAATCTGACGTTACGCCAATACACCATAGTTATACCCCATCGCGATGGGGTATAACTATGGTACAGCTCTTGCTACACGTATTCGATGGCACATCTTGTTTTTTGAATTAGGTTTACAAAGCTCCGACGAAGCTTCATCTCAGATGCTTCCAAGCGACAACTTTCTATTGCCACAGCGCTCCTTCTTATAGCGCATTTTTTCCCGAGCGCCGCTTTCAACAGTAAGCTTCTGATGATTGTGGTGATTGCCAGACCGGAAATCATTGCATATATTTAGAATGAGTCAAATATTAGTCAGCTTCCTATCGACACCAAGGATCGCCAAGTTTGCGAAAAACGTACCTTTTGTTAGCTGCTGCATTAGCCGTTTCGATTTCAGTATCGCCATCCATTAGTTCGTATCCTTCCATCGCAAACATAAAAATGAGTAATGCACTTTACTCGACGCCGATATTAGACGGCTTCGGGTCTGCGTCATCTGTAACTTCGTTGCCAAGCACTCCCACATCGGTTATAGTTGCAAGCGCGCTAACCACAAACGGGTCTGGGGCCTATTTTGTCACCGCAAATGGTCAGGTTATAACGACTGGCAACGCCGTCAATTTCGGATCACCGTCACAGCTCGCCCTTTTTGCACCCATTGTGGGAATCGCACTCACGCCGGATCAAAAAGGCTACTGGTTGGTTGCTGCCGACGGTGGAATCTTTAACTATGGCGACGCAACATTCTACGGATCTATGGGCGGACAAAAACTAAATGGCCCCATTGTCGGCATGGCTGCCACGCCAGATGGTAAGGGGTATTGGCTTGTAGCAACAGACGGCGGAATCTTTACTTTTGGTGACGCAACATTCTACGGATCTATGGGCGGACAAAAACTCAACGCCGCGATGGTTGGTATGGCTGCCACACCGTCAGGCAACGGCTACTACTTGGTTGGATCCGATGGTGGCGTCTTTACTTTTGGTGACGCAACATTCTACGGTTCGCTAGGTGCAGAAACCCTCAATGCGCAAATTGAAGGCATGGCACTAACTAGCGACGGCAAGGGTTACTGGCTGGTAGGCAACGATGGTGGCGTCTTTACTTTTGGTGACGCAACATTCTACGGTTCGCTAGGGGGACAGATCCCAAATACGCCAATTACGGCCATAGTTACTACCCCGAACATGAACGGATACTTATTGCTATCTCCAGACTCGACTCAATACAATCTACTTCCAACCCCAAATGAACGGGTATTGTCTGCGTCAACTCAGATAGTGGACGCCGCTCAATCACAAATTGGCCCAGCGACCCAAGGAAATTTTTGTAATCCATATGGTCCCTGCGAAGAATGGTGTGCGCTGTTTGCCTCGTGGGCGTGGAACCAGGCTGGCATCCCCTCGATCACGGACGGCTTCACCGGCGATCTTTTCAACTGGGCGGCGGGAAATACTGCGGTTTTACCGGGCAATGGCACTCCAGCCGCGGGAGATATCGTGTTTTACGGCACCGGACCACAAAGCACCTCAACCTCAGTACACGATGGAATCGTCGCTCAGACGTGGCCTGACGGCTCTTTGATAACGATTGAAGGCGATTCGGGACCTGGACCGGCTGGATCTTTGGGCGTAACCTTGAACGGACCATTCCAGGCACAACGATCCTTCGAGGTAAACGGTGACGCAATATATGGCTACGGCGAGCCCTGATACAGCTCCCTAGGATTCAACCGAAATTCAACGAACTTTCGCGAAAAGCCAAGACCTAATTTGGCCAACTGGAATCAAAAGGTAAGTTTCTCTAAGTCAAACACATCCGGGTTACCGCTTGCGACTTCCATATCTGCAATAAGAGAACATATATCTTCTGGCACACCGGCATAGAAAGTCATTCGTTCTTGGGATGCTGGGTGTTCAACACTTAGTCGATACGCGTGAAGTGCAATTCTGCTACCAAATTGGAAGCGTGATCCATAAGTTTGATCACCGACCACAGCGTTACCATGCGCACTCATATGGACCCTAATCTGATGTGTTCGCCCGGTGTCAAGCGCCAAAATAATTAGGGAATATTCTTTCTCCTGGTACCGCAAACTGGCAATACATTTATATTTAGTACGAGCAAATTTCCCCTCGCTCGACACTTCCATTTTGGCAATTCCCTTGCGAGATTTAGCAATCGGTCCCTCTAGCGTAGCAGCGTTAGGCTCGACAAATCCATGAACCAAAGCGATGTAATTGCGCGTGGCACTGTGAGCTTTCATCTGCCGCGAAAGTGACCTATAACCTATATCATCCCTGGCAACAACCATTAAACCTGAAGTTTGTCTATCGAGGCGATGAACGATCCCGGGTCGAGTCGGGTCGCCGATGCCCTTTATTTCGGGATAACGATCCAATAGCCCCGATACTAGAGTTCCGGTCTCGATACCGATCCCGGGATGTACTACGGTGTTTGAATCTTTATTGATAACAATTATTTGTTGGTCTTCATACACCACATTCAACTGAACTTGGTGATCTGGTTTCAGTTCAACTTGTTCTATCGCATCAAGTAAATATCTTGGAAATGAGATCTGCTCGTTAGCGTGAAGCTTTAATGATCGTGCCAATGCCCGAGACCCATCCACAAACACCCGACCCAAGTCAATCTCAGTTGCCGCCCGCGCTCTCGAACAACCACTTAGCATTGAAATAACCCTATCTATCCTCATGCCGTCGTTTGATGCGGTTACCATGGTGGTAATGTTGGAATCTTCAAAAATCGATGCGATCACGTCATCTTCTGGAACTTGTTCCTGGTCAGGTAGCATCTTTACTCTAATTCCGTATTATGACAATCTGTCGATTCTATTCTGGTCTGTATTTGTTGCTAACTAAAGCCTAAGAATTATTAGCGGGTTCGGGTTTTTTGTGCTTTTGCACTTTGGTCAGTCCTCGAACTGTAAAACACAATAATTACAAGCCCCACAACAACTCCAAGATCAGCGAGATTGAAGGTGGGCCAGAATCCTGAATGCAAAAAGTCAATAACTGCTCCGCCATTATGTCGAAACAGACGATCCATGACATTTCCTAGTGATCCACCTAAAACAAGGCCGATGCCTATTGCGATTGGAGTCCTCTTTGTTCGAAACAAAGCAAACACCAACCCCGACGCTACGAGAAGGTCAAAAATTGTGATCAACCACGATGAACCCGGAGCAATGCCAAATGCAATCCCTGAATTGTAGATCAACTCAAACCCAAGTTGTCCAAATAAAAGATCGGGTCCATGGGACAAATTAGATTGCGCCAAGGTTTTTGTGATTTGATCTAAGATAATCCAAATTGTAGCTATCCCTAGCCCAAGGAAAGGAACCTTGGAAATTCTTCCGAAGCCCAACTCATTTCCCCTTTTCAAAGCTTGAGATATAAACAGCGTGTTTGCAAACGGCATGAGCAGGTCGCTCCAAGTAAAATCCCAAGAAGATCAGCGGCGAGGTAGGCCACCACTCTTGCATGCGACGCACAGGCGCGCAAAGGGCAGCGCCCTGAGTCTGATACGCGGAATAAGTGTCTTGCAGCTTTCACAGATTCCATAGGTGCCATTGTCAAATTTCTCAAGCGCCTCGTCAATTTCAATCACGGTAGCAAGATGCGATGCTAAAAGCGCCAAATCGCGTTCCCGCTCAATCGTTGCCGTCCCACCTTCACCAGATTCTTCATCAAATTGAACGTCCCCTGGTTCGCTTTCGCGCGCAAGAGTTGCCGCCTCTTCTTTAAACATTTCCGCTTGGCTTAGATAAACCGCTCGTTCGGATTCAAGAAGAAGTCGCTGTGCATTTAAAAAATCAGGTTCATCTAAATCATCATATTGTTCATCAGTGAGCGCATCGATCTGTTCTTTTGTCAATTCTAGCTGAGCAGTAACGCTGCTACCTTTTGCAGACGAATCCTTTTTCGTTTTCGCCACTTCCTTCTCTTTATTCTGCAGGCTTCCATTTTGCATATCGCCCGAAACCTTTTCTTCCTTTGTATCTTTTATAACCATTTACCCAAATTCCAAGAAATAACAACACTTGAGACGATCTTTCAACAAACCGCTAACGCTTCGAAATTATGCCACGGATTTGACACCTTTCGATATTTATAATCGACCCACTTCAGTTTAAGTACCGCTGTAACCATCAGATCCACTCATAACACCCGTGTAGGAAATGTAATTCCCGCAATGTCCGTATTGGATTTAAAAGCTTCTATGACGCGATATAATTATTTTGAATTTTGCGCATTATACTATATGGGAAAATCGGAACGTTCCGGTCGGTGACATGCAAATCTCGTTAAAGGATTTCGGGATTTACTATGCACTTGAACCGCCTAATTTGGTAACATGGCTTTAAATTCAAATACGTCGAATGACGAACTTTCCCCAAACGAATACCCGCATCTAAGCTCTGCTATGCGTCTTCCGGCCATTGAAGAAGAAATTCTGGATTTTTGGGAAAGAGATTCAACTTTCCAAGCCTCAATTGATCGTCGCACCGGCGGCGATAACGAGTTCGTCTTTTATGACGGTCCCCCGTTTGCCAACGGACTTCCCCACTACGGTCATCTCCTTACCGGATTTGTAAAAGATGCGGTACCGCGTTATCAGACCATGCGCGGTAAGCGAGTTGAGCGGAGATTTGGGTGGGATTGTCATGGACTCCCTGCGGAAATGGCTGTCGAAAAAGAACTTGGCGTGACCGGCAGGAACGAAGTCATTGACTTTGGTATTGATAAGTTCAACGACCAATGTCGCAATGTTGTCCAACGCACCACAAATGAGTGGCATAGATACGTAACACGTCAAGCAAGGTGGGTCGATTTCACCAACGACTATAAAACCATGGATACAGACTTTATGGAGTCGGTAACCTGGGCATTTGCTGAGCTCTACAAACGTGGGCTTATCTACGAAGGAGAGCGCGTCTTACCATATTGTTGGGAGTGCGAAACGCCTTTGTCTAATTTTGAAACACGCCAAGATGACTCCTATCGACCGCGAATAGATCCTGCCGTGACAATTGCTTTTCATCTCATTGACGACTTGGGAGTCACAAACCCCCTGGTGCGCAAAGACGTAGAGATTTGGGCATGGACTACCACTCCTTGGACGCTACCTTCGAATTTGGCGCTCGCGCTTGGTCCTGATATCACTTATGCGATATATTGGCATCCGACACGCAAACGCAACGTCGTGCTTGCTCAAGGCGCGGCAGAGCACTATTCGAACGAACTTGATGGCGCGTCGCTGGTCGGTACGATCCTCGGTCAAGAACTAAAAGACCGAAAGTTCACGCCAATATTCAATTTCTTCGCCGATATTCCCGGGGCTTTCAAAGTCCTCATGGGAGACTTTGTCACAGTCGACGAAGGTACCGGCGCCGTGCAAATGGCTCCTGGATTTGGTGAAGACGATCAAAAATTGTGCGAGGCGAATCAAATCCCAGTAGTCTGCCCAGTAGACAGCCGAGCGCGCTTTACCGAGACAATTGCTCCTTATAAGGGACTGCAGGTATTTGAGGCAAATAGACAAATCGTCCACGATCTTGCATCTCTTGGGATTCTCATCAGTCAAATAAATTACGAGCACTCGTATCCCCATTGTTGGCGTACTGACACACCACTCATCTACAAGGCTGAAAGCTCTTGGTTTGTAAATGTTACGATGATCAAAAGTGCTTTGCTGGCTAAAAACCAAGAGATAAACTGGACTCCGAACCACGTAAAAGACGGTTCTTTTGGGAAATGGCTTGAAGGTGCAAGAGATTGGTCGTTAACCAGAAATCGATTTTGGGGAGCACCTATTCCTGTATGGAAAAGCGATAATCCAAGCTTTCCACGCATTGACGTTTATGGTTCACTCGATGAACTTGAGCACGATTTTGGCACCCGACCAACGGATCTCCATCGTCCCTACATTGACGAACTTACCCGACCAAACCCAGACGATCCAACAGGGATGTCAACAATGCGTAGAGTGCCTGACGTGCTAGATTGCTGGTTCGAATCGGGATCTATGCCCTATGCTCAGGTTCATTACCCCTTCGACAATCGAGATAACTTCGAAGCGCATTTTCCAGCGGATTTCATTGTGGAATATATTGGGCAGACACGCGGATGGTTCTATACCCTTCACGTTTTAGCAGTTGCGCTGTTCAATAAACCTCCATTTAAAAATTGCATTGCACATGGTATTCTTTTGGGAAATGATGGACGGAAGTTATCCAAGCGTTTAGGTAATTATCCAGATCCCTGGGAAGTATTTGAAGAAATTGGCGCAGATGCCATGCGTTGGTTTTTACTATCGTCACCGGTTCTACGGGGTCAGGACGCAATTGTCGACAAGGCTTCGATTACCGACGCTCTAAAACGCGTAATCAACCCGATCTGGAACGCATTCTATTTCCTAACACTCTACGGAAACGCTGATGGCATACGAGGGCAACTAGATGCAAGTTCAACCAACTTACTTGACAGGTATATTCTCGCCAAAACTTCCTTGCTGGTGCAACGTTGCACTCTCGCAATGGATAGCTACGACCTGTTTGGAACCGCAAGTGCAATTGAAGAGCACCTAGAAGCATTAACCAACTGGTACATAAGGCGATCGCGTGATCGTTTTTGGCGTGAAGCACCCAAGAGTCCCACTGATGACGCCGACAAGACTTCAGCTTACAACACATTGCATACAGCTCTTTATTACCTCTCGCTGGTCAGTGCACCTTTGCTGCCCCTTACAACCGAGTACGTTTTCAAGGGACTAACGGGATTACGGAGTGTACATTTAACGGACTGGCCAACAACCCAAGATCTGCCAACTGACAATGATTTGGTACATGATATGGATCTAGTACGCGAAGCGTGTTCGCAAGCCCATTCCATTCGCAAAGCACGTGGCCTACGGGCTCGACTCCCGCTCAAGTCACTCACAATTGCCACCAAAAACGCAGCGCGTCTAGAACCATACAAAGGGCTTATTGCTTCCGAGACCAACGTAAAGGAAGTCATTTTAATACAAGATACCAATCAGTTGGCCAAAGAAACTCTTTCTGTTGTTCCCAAAGCGCTAGGACCCAGGTTGGGTGGCAAAACCCAAAGCGTCATAGATGCAGCCAAAAACGGCGATTGGCAAAAATTAGAAGATGGATCAATTGTGGCCGGTGGAATCGCTTTATTTGACAATGAATATCAAATAACTCTGGGAGTAATGGAGCTAGAGGCGTCCCGTCAACTCTTCGATAAAATGGGCATTGTCTTGCTCGATATTAATCCGACACCTGAATTAATCTCAGAAGGAATTGCGCGCGACATTGTCCGGACCGTGCAGGCTGAGCGCAAAACTGCGGAATTAAAGATAACCGATCGAATCAATATTTTCGTTACCCTTGCCCAAAACGACGAAAGACTACAGGTATTAGAGCAATGGAACGAGTACATATGCGCCCAAACTTTGGCCGATAAACTTAATATCCGCGTGGAGTCAACTGGCGACGCACCAAACTGGCAGCTTAAAGTCGAAGTTGCTTAGAAGGCGCAACTATTTTTGTCGATGGATAAAAGATTAGGCTTGCTCAACCGCTGGCGGGCCTGGTCGCTTTAACCATGACCCCGAAATTATAAGAGATTTACGTTTGACAATCCATTCGATGGGTTCGTTGATCCATCTTGAGGGTTGTTGACGCTGTCGCCATCCACGGCTTTATTAGCTTCAGGATCGTAAAGCCCAGAAAATGAACTCTCTACCGCCATCAACGCCTCGGAAAGGGATATCTTAACGGTATTTCGTGCATTGGTTGCAACGCTACCCAGTCGCTTGAGTTCCTCGCGCGCTGCGTCACGTTTGCGCTCCAAGTCTGAAATTTCATTTTTTAACATTTGCAACTCATTTTCGCGAAGCTCGCCAACTTCTCGATAGGCTTCTTCTCTCATGGCTTCAGCTTCGGTTTGCACATCGAGCAACATCTGATCGGCATCACGTCGCGCAGCTTGCTTAATATCATCTGCTGATTTTTTTGCTAATGAAAAGATCTCGTAGAGCTCAGTAGTCGTTGCAAAGTCAGGGGTAGCAGAGCTTTCGTTCGAACCAGGTGACTCAGATGCTTTAGATTCGCTACGGCTAAGGCGTAAGCGCTCAGTTAAATCGTTTATACGACCGTATAGCACATCAATGCCATCGGCTACTTGTTCGAGAAAGGCATCGACCTCATCTGGATTGTAACCGCGCATTTTTTCTCGAAATTGCACAACTCTAATAGCTTTTGCATCTAAGTCCATAATTTAGATGGTAGCAATATTCCAAACTACATCGTTGATGTTTTACAAGAAAAAATTGAGTAAGGTGTAAATCGCGCAAATTTACAGGAAATTTAGGCGAAAATGCCCAAGTAAAAACCTTCTAAGGCCGCACCAAAGGTATTAGAAATACCTGAATCACCAATAAAACGATAAGTGGAGAAAGATCCAGTGCAGCTCCGCCAAATCCTATCGGAGGAATAATCCTTCTTAGCGGCGTGAAAACCGGATCGGTTAGACGCGTGAGCATCAAACTTACTCTCGAAAGGGGCGTACCTGGTTGAATCGGAAAAAAGCTAAAAAGAATCTGGGCTATTACCACTAAGACATAGGCCTCAAGACCTCTATAAAGGATCTCTTGAATTAAAAACAAAACAGCTCCTAGAACACTCCGCGTTCGGACAACTTTGCCCGCTCTTCTTGAGATACAGTTACGTTGCTAGGCGTAATCAAAAAGACACTACTCGCTACCTTTTCCATTCTACCCTCTAATGCGTAAGTAATACCAGAGCAGAAATCGATTAGCCTTCTACGCAGGCTCACCTCGGCATTATGAAGGTTCAAAATGACAGGCATTCCGTCCCTCATCAAATCAGCAACTTCAGTTCCGTCGTTGAATATTTGAGGATAGAGAATATGTACCGTCGGTTTGGCAGCGTGTTGGATGGGCTTGATCGAGGACGTGCCGACAAACGGTTTTGCCACTTCCTGAGAGGAACTATCCGTTGAAACACTAGCCCTTGCGGCGTGGAGACTGTCTTCGAATTCCGGTTGACGCCGTTCAAAGTAACTCGAATCTTTTGCAGATTTAAAGTTATCGCTCCGCGGTGTGCGAGATGGACGGCGATCATTTGGTTCAGAAAATACTTGGACATTCGAATTTTTATAGCGTTCCTCGTGTTGACGTTCCTCAAACTCGCTATGCGCCGATGCTTCATCATATTCTGGGTCGAACTCTTCGGCAGAGTCAGTAAGACCGAGCCATTCGAAAAGTCGTTTCATTGCGGGCGCCATCTATTTCTCCAAATCCGCTAACTCGTATTTTCCCACTCGATACCTAGATTGTCTCGCGAGACACCAGGGTCGAAAAACCATAATGGCAAACGCCATTCATTTTATGCACGCGCTCCGAAAATTGCGCGACCTATCCTTACCATGGTAGACCCTTCTTCGACTGCACACTCGAAGTCTTGTGTCATTCCCATGGAAAACTCGCTCAAGCCTAAAGAAATGCCAACTTTGTACACCCTACGGAACATAGAGCGTCGTTCGTTAAGTGAAACCTGAGGCAACACAGTCATCAAGCCAGTTACTTCTATGTCGTTTGACTGTGCATACTCTAAAAAAGTCTCAATTTCTTTAAGCGATATTCCATTTCGAGAATCACCGTCCGAAAGATTAACTTGTAGCAAGACAGATGACTGAATTTTTTGAAAGGCCAAAATATCTAACTCTTTTAGTCTCGCCACGCTATGCCAAAGATAAACGTCTCGAGCGATCTTTTTAATGGCACGCGTTTGAAGTGCACCAATCATATGCCATCTTATTGAGGGATTGGCGATCTGGATAATCTTTTGCTCCAGTTCACGAGCATAATTCTCGCCAAAATCTCTGATCCCATATTCCAAAAGACCCGAAATCAACGTTGCCGGAACTGTTTTAGTGACGGCCACAATCTTGGTTTTTTCGAGATCGCCGTGCGCTTTTATACGATCAATTATCGCGCTGTAATTCTCGAACGCTTCAGCTGGTGAAACAGTCTTGACGATAGGCAACTCGTACATTTAGACCCTACCGAAATCGAAGTTCTGATTTTTTGAATTCATATGACATATCCGCGTTCTCTATTGCCAAATCCAACTGAACCACCGTCACTTCCTACTAGTACATAGTGCGATTAAAGCCATCCTGGCCTTAGTACCATCACGCCTATAAGAAAAATAACTGGTATCACATATCGTGCAAGGCGGACGCTGCGACATATTCACAACATTCGCAATTTCCAAATAGTGTGAAGCGAGTTCGAAAAGATTCAAACTGGGCAAGTTTTGAGTGGTCACGGATGAAAAATCCCGACCTAAAGAAGCTTCGATCTTTCCCATGTCTTGAGTTGCAAACTCATAACAACACACACCTGCGTGTGGAGCTACGACTGCTTCAATTTTTGTCGCGCCCAGGTTTTTCATCGCATTCACGGTCTCGCCGATGATGTTGTCGACTAACCCCCGCCAACCTGCGTGAACAACCGCAAAAAGTTCGGCTTCATCATCAAATAACGCAATGGGCACGCAATCAGCGGTCCGTATGACGCAGCCATAACCATTTTGATAAGACCCCGTTATCGCGTCCGCGAATCCAAGATTTTTATACGATGTACCCTCGAGATCAAAATGAGTAAAGTGTGCTACGTTTGAACTATGCACTTGATCAACGATGACTGCTTTGGTGCCTGGTGAAAGCCGGTCTAAAATAGAAATTAAATTAGAAATATCTTTAGTATCGCCGTCGCGAGCGTCACTAAAGTGGACACTTAGACCATTTTTAGTACTGACAAGCGTTTCTATCTCAGTAAACCTTTCAACTTATGAGCTATTTGCTTAGATTTGCGCCTAAAACAAAACCGAAGCAACTGGCCGGCTAAATGGCCAGAAGCTTTCGATAGTAGAAAAGTTAAAGATTCCGAAGAAACGAAGGTACGTCAAAATCATCATCATCGTCAGAATCCGACGCTACGACTTTTGAGGAAGTGTTATCGAACCTCGAGTGTCCATTGCTAGATTCGTGACTAGGCGCCTCTATATGGTCTAGGTGAACTGCAATTGATCGCGGATCCGTCATCTTGATTCTTTGATCAGGTGTGCCAAATCCAGTTGCGATAACCGTCACGCGAATTGTATCACCAAGAGAGTCATCGATCACGTTACCAAAAATAATGTTGGCATCGGCATGTGCTAATTCCTGTACCACCTGCGCCGCTTTATTCACTTCGAGGATTTTGAGATCATGACCACCCGCGATATTGATCAACACCCCACGAGCACCTTCCATAGACGCCTCTAAGAGCAGCGAAGTCGTTGCCAGTTTGACCGCCGTTGTAGCTCTGTCTTCACCAGTGGCTGATCCAATTCCCATAATTGCGGTGCCAGCATTCTCCATGATTTTACGAACGTCAGCAAAGTCGGTGTTGATAAGACCTGGACGGGTTATCAAATCAGTAATTCCCTGCACGCCTTGTAACAGAACTTCATCCGCCATTTTAAAAGCATCTTCAAGCGTTGTTCTATCCGTAGCAGCAGATATCAAGCGATCATTAGGAATGACAATTAGAGTATCAACTTGTTCCCTCAGGCTATTAATGCCATCTTCGGCCTGAGTCGATCTTTGTCTACCTTCAAATAAAAATGGTCGTGTTACTACACCAATTGCCAAAGCGCCGAGTGATCGCGCGATTTGAGCGATCACCGGAGCGCCTCCAGTTCCAGTACCACCGCCTTCACCAGCAGCGATAAACACCATATCTGCGCCCTTCAAGGCCTCTTCAATTTCGTCTCGGTGGTCTTCAGCCGCACGACGTCCGACTTCAGGATCGCTACCGGCCCCAAGACCTCGTGTCGTTTCTTGACCAATCTGGAGTTGAATATCGGCGTCTGAGCCAAGTAATGCTTGTGCGTCGGTATTGATTACGATAAATTCAACACCTTTTAAGCCAGCGTCAATCATACGATTTACCGCATTACTTCCGCCTCCACCAATTCCCACGACACGAATCACCGCAACGTAATTGTGCGAGTCGATATTTATCATCGTCCTTCACCCCATCTGGAAACTTCTCAAAGATCTATGACTATGCGCAACAACTGTCAGGAGTAACAGGAATCTCCAATTGATATCACGTTCGCACTCGCCATCGGCGGCATTAATGCGCAAGCCCGTTCGGACAAGTCTAGTTGAAAAAGTTCCCATCGACTCGATTCCAACATGATTCAATTGATCAATTTCTGCATACTCCGCAATACATAGAATTTAAAGACATTAGCCGCTTTGCGACGCCCTTGCCAGAAAAATGACCATTAATATTTATGATTATCGAAAACGATTACTTCCGTCGATACCACTCCTAGCGCAATAAATAGAACGGGTCGTTAAACCGTGGCTCATAATTGTTAATACTCCGTTAAAAGTCGAAATACTATGATATTTCTGACATCGACTAACCATTACCTGCGAGCACAGTCGGATGTCCTGGCACCGAAAGGTCCACCAGAACTGGAGTTGCGTCCGTTGCCGAAGAAGGCAGGCTTGAAAGATCGGATAACGCAAAGGAGATGGCACCTTGTTCAGAGAAAAACAGATACCTTCCCAAAGAATCTAAAACCCCAATGCCGTAATTCGAAAACACAAAAAAACTTTCACCTTTCACATGTATATGCTCTAGGCCAGCGCCAATCAAAGATATCCTTGGTAAATAGGGCATGTACTGGTCAACAGTTGAGGTTTGTGCACACCTAAAGTTCGCTAACTGATCATTGAAATTTGATCCCGCTATACAAACTTTTGACGCCGTGGCCACGGACACGCCATTGGGCAAGACTTGGTTACGATTACCAATAGCTACGAACTTTTGTCCGAGTTTCGACACCTTCAAAAGATATATCCCGCGCGAGACCGTAATATCCGCCTCGATAGTATTTGGGAAATTTACACGTACCGTTGCGTGTGCCACTAACGGATTTTGCATTATTTTTTGTGTAATCATTTCAATTGATACAGAAAAATAATTATCGTTAAACAAGTCCCGAGTCAAGGTGTTTTTGACTTCCAATGCCAATGGTATATCGGTGGATTTTACCGTAATTTTAGAAATAGAAAACAGCGAAGATTTAAAGAATAGATTTAGTGAATATAAAAATATTGCAAATACGATTCCACCAATTCCGAGATATATGAACCGACGTCGGCGTGCTCGTTTTACGCTGCGACCTCGATCGGCGATTCTCGGATCAACTTCTTTATCAGTCGAAGTTTTACGCCGTATAACTCTTGTTCCCAACAACCTGTCTTTGTCCGAAAACTTACTAAAACGCGTTATTTTTATTCCAGTCCTCATTTAACATTTTTTATATTCAGTAGTCCTCGCTGCTTGTAAGGCCGTAATCGTCACAAAATCCTACCAAGCGAATCTCAGTTCTCAATCGAACTCCAAACTTTTGCATGACGGTATCGCGAATAATTGCCATCAACTCATGAACGTCACGTGCGCATCCTTCGGGTTGCGCTTGTATAAAATTAGCGTGCTTAGCTGAGACAGTTGCAGTCCGATAAGAACTACCCTTTAGGCCCGCATCCTCGATTATTTTACCTGCTGACAAGCCCGGAGGATTAACAAAGACGCTGCCAGCATTTTGTCCGCCAGGTTGATTCTCACGCCTCCAGGTAACTATGCGCGATATTTTATCGAGAGAGTCGTCCTTCTGTCCGAACTTGAATCGAAACTTTGCATTGATCACAATCTGTGTTGGCGTGACCACGGAATGCCTATATTTGAGACCTAGCATATTATTAGAAATTTCTGAAAGGCCAAGACTGGGTTGTTCGAAATCGTAGATATTTGCACAAATTAAACTTTCCGATATCTCTGAACCGTGACCACCCGCGTTCATTCGAACTGCTCCTCCCAAAGCCCCAGGTACACCAACCGCCCATTCAAATCCTGCTAAAGCTTTTGTGGCAATGCGACGTGCAGCAATCGGAAGTGCCCTTGAACCTCCAATTTCGACAACATCATCGTTAAATTTTTCATATGCGTAGTTGTCAGATAACCTGACAACTAAACCAGGATATCCGTCATCAGAAACCAGTACATTAGAACCGTTTCCCAGTACCAATAGACCAAGACCGTCAATCTGGTTAACGATTTGAGAGATCAAACCAAGGTCCTCGTTTTGCCGAACAATCACCTCAATTTTGGATTTTCCGCCCACACGATAGGTCGTAAGAGTTCCTAGTGCAGCATCTAGTTTTATATCGAGACCAATTTGTTTGGCAAGCTCGCTCACGAGAGCAAAATTTACCCCCACGTCACGACCTATGATCATTTCTGTTGTAAACCCTAGCTCGTTCATTATCTAAGATCTCGGTCGCAAGAGTAGTGATATCACCGGCGCCCAAACTCAAAATAATATCGCCAGGTGCAATGACTGAATGCATAAATTCCCCTAGGTCACTGCGCTGCGGATGATACAGTGCTTCCACCGCCTCATAATGCGAATTCAATTCTAAAGCGATGAGTTCGCCAGATACTCCCGGAATCTCGGTTTCCCCAGCGGCGTAAACATCGGTCAAAACCACCAAGTCAGCAGTAGCCAAAACCCGAGCGAATTCGCGGTATAGCGACCTTGTCCTTGTAAAACGATGGGGTTGAAAAACAGCCACGATTCGACGGTGAGGCCATTGAGCCCTCGAAGCGGCGATCACGGCTTCTATTTCGGCTGGAAGGTGCGCATAGTCATCCACCAAAAGACATCCATTTAATTCTCCGCGTATCTGATAACGGCGTGCTACGCCCGTAAACGCTACTAGCGAATCTGCCCCCAGCTGCAAAGGAACACCAAGACAATGCGCCATCGCTATTGCACCCGTGGCATTTAGGGCGTTATGGCGACCCGGTACCAACAGATCTACTTGAGCCGATTCTTCTCCAGGTCCTCGAAGCGTAAAACGTGTTGACATCTCCCCTAGCTTCAAGTCAGTTAGACAATAGTCATCTTGGGGCCGGAATCCAAAAGTTACAACTCCTTCGACATCACTCAACTCAAGCGTGTCACCGAGATACGTTCCTAAAACCTTCGGTCCCTCTACAGCTTCGAAAAACGTCCGAAAAGCGGCCTTTAGCACGTCGTAACTACCGTAAGTCTCTAAGTGATCGGGTTCTAGGTTCGTGATAATAGCACCGTAGGCACCGAGGCTCAAAAAGCTCTTGTCCGATTCATCAGCTTCGATTACAAAATATTCGCCATGTCCATAGGCGCCGGACGTACCTGTCTCATTCAACTCACCACCGATGATATAAGACGGGCTAGAATCTGCCGCGATGAGCGCTAACGCAACCATCGATGTAGTGGTCGTTTTCCCGTGCGTACCAGCAATGGCAATCGGCTTTTTGCCACGTAACAGATGCGGGAAAAAATCCGACCTAAACAATACCGGAATCCGAGCAGCAATTGCAGCCGCAACTTCTGGATTGTCTTTACGAATTGCGGAAGAAACTAATACCGCATCACATTTTGGTACATTTATGGCATCGTGCCCTAAAAACAACTGTACGCCATATGCACGAAGGCGTACAAAAGAAGCCGACGCCTTTAGGTCAGATCCTGAAACCGAGACACCTTGTTCGGCCAAGACCATGGCGATTGCTGACATTCCAGCCCCACCAATACCTACTATGTGCACCTTGGAAAACTGCGTCATTTGGCTAGACAAAACGAATTCTCCCAAATTTAACCGTCCAATGACATACCTGGCCTAAGCGACAATTCCTCACGATCAATAGCATAGGTCAACTATTCTTTCGGTGAGATTAGACCGATAATTGTGCCAGCAATTTCTTTCCCGACGTCAACCGATGAGCTCTTCGATTCCCCAAGCAAAGAACATCGATTATCGTAACTAAAGCGCAAAAGAGATTCATCGCCTATGGCATTTCGTAAATGGCTACTATCACATTTCCCATCTTCCACAATTGCAGCGCGACCTGTTGATCGATACCAAAGCGCATTCTTAGTCTGATGATCCTTTGGCGCGTTAGGTAGCGGTATGAGTACGGCTGGGACTCCAAAGTAACTCAGTTCCGCAATTGTATTGGATCCGGCCCGACAAACAACCAAGTCACACACGGCTAAAGCCTCGACCAAGTTCGAATCAAAGTTCGAAAATGCTATGCGACCTGGTAACTTGTCACGCAACGCTTGGAGTCGATCTTTAAACATGTCAAAATCACGCATTCCAGTAACCAAATAAAACGCGCAATTGGCTAACTCTGGATTCTCAGATTCTGCTTCCAACAATCTAACTGTGGCGTCGTTGATTTTAAGCGCGCCTAAGGAACCGCCAAAAACCACAATGAAACGACCGTGATCTGCTACGCTCAACCCAAGATTCTCTAAGACGTGCTGTCGAAGCTCTAAAGAAGGACTTAACTTTTTTACTGAATTACGCAGCGGTACCCCACTCGCAGTTGATAGCTCGTTGGCCGTTGTATTAAACGACCGAAATGTTTTTGTTGCAAAAGCTGCCGCCAAAGAATTGGCTTTACCCATCACAGAATTAGTCTCGACAACAATGATCGGTATCCCAAGGGACTTGGCTGCTATCGCTGCGACTGTGGAGATATATCCGCCAAAGACAACTACTAATTTCGTCTGGCCCTGACGAAATTGCCTCCTAAGTAGGAGGACTACCTTCATCACACTAAACAAAAAAGCGCCGATTGTCCAAGGGCGCTTTATGCGTACGCCGTCTAAGGAGATTGCAGTACGTTGAAAATCAAGGCTTTTAAAGATTTCCGTCTCAATGGCTCGAGTAGATGTCACAAACGACACGTCCTGGGTATCGAACCCACTTTCGACAAGACTTTGCGCAACCGCAACCGCTGGATAAATATGCCCTGCGGTACCTGCCGCCGCAAGCACTATTGATGTTTTCATAGACTATTCCTGATACATTTTTTGCAGAGTTTTTTTGGTCTCGCGACACTTCCAATAGACTAAATCACAAACTCCAAAACGTTGCAATAAGAACGAAATGGCTGTATTTGGGTTTCAATAACTCCATGCATGTCCAAAGTACCTACAAAAGAACCGATGCATTCGCCTGGTAGCAGCTGAAGTCTTGGGCGCGACTTTAGGGCAATTTTTCTAAGAAACCAACCTATGTCACAAAGCCGCGACTTGGTTCACATAAAGCTGACGACCATAAAACGACCGCGACATCTATATTGAAACCTAAAATTATGTTAATCAAAAATCTAGATTTGCTTTGGTTTAGATGCAAAAGATCTGCTAACGAGGCTCAAAAAAACACTGATCCCTTGTGCCCCCGTTCCCGGATCACATTTGATCAATATAAAAACTGCGAATCTAAACTCCTTGTTTAGCGTTGGAGTACCAAACGCTACCGCAAGTGGAACGTCTTAACCAAATTTTCAAACTCACGTCATAGCTATCGATCGCTTTATCTCCGTAGCTTGGAAATAATCTCACTTCCCCGATTCCACTCTCGCTTAAATTGCATTCAGACCAAGAAATAAAGGCTCTATTGACCTTCATGTGGATCAACTCGCCCGTTCGTATGGAAGTTTCAGATCGATTGGTCCACAGGAAAGCATCACCAACGCCAGAGTCGCCTCTGCAGAATGCAACCCATAGCATCTAGCAA
>JAJYGT010000076.1 GCA_021785005.1 Actinomycetes bacterium | reverse complement strand
AGATGGGGTGTGTCGCGGTTTTTGTTTTTTAAAAGTTTGCCTCATTCAGAGTTCTCGGTGGGGTTTTCAAGTTCTATTGCCTTTGGAAACTTGGAATCGGTTTCACGTTGATTTTGGGTAATCGCGCCCGCTCTAATTGCGGCGTCTACAGAAAATATTGCAATCATGTAACTGATTATGGTAACACCGACAAACGACACAGCCAGGGAAATTAAAACCGTGCTGAGCAGGTTTGAAATGGGTAGGTATCCTTCGCTAAAGGTTTTAAACGCTGGTATCGATATAACTGCGGCGACCAGCAACGTTAGTTTTGGTCGAATGTGCATTTTAGTCTAACCTTTGCACGTCGGGCGCGTTCGATCATCAGGTACCGATGCTTTAGCGCTATAACAAATCCGCGCATTTAGTGAATCAAATTTTGCTGGGTTCTCAGGTGATCCGCATACTACAATCGTGAGATTTTTTGAGCCCCCTAATTCCTTGATCAAACGAGTGGTAGCTGACAAACTTCCACTCGATTTTACAAAAACGTACGTGTCTAAAATGCCGACTCGTTCGCGCAGGTATCGTATATCATTCAAAGCGTAATCGACCGCTTTCGAAGTTTTGACAATCATCAGCTTTGGCGACGGATCCACCTGTTGAGATTCAATCATCGTGGCTATAGTGATTTTAGAATCTAAAAGTATTGCTGCTTGATCGCAAATGTTTGCCGGTATCTCACCAGAAGTATTAAGTAAATAGTGGAGTCCTTCATTAATTACGGCGTTGGAGCCTACTACCAATACTGACCGCAAAGCTGGATCTTGTGAAGGGGATGCATTACTTGTCTTAGGATTTTGCTTTGCACGTAAAATGTCTGATCGTACTTCATCTGCAAGCGTTTGAGTTAGCTCGTTTACGCGTTTTTCGAGCAAACTCAAATGATCGGTGATCATCTGGTTTGTTTTTGTGTTTTGACTGTCTAGGGTCGGGTAATGATAGCTAATTTGTTTCTCATTGAAGCTCTCATTGGGCAATATCGCACGATCGACGCCTTTTGTCAAGTCGATCCACGTGCGAGATTGCAAGTTCACTAGTGAATTATCTTTTACGTTAGTATTGGTAGGAGTTTGGATCAAATCACCTAATGGATAGCTGGTTTGATCGAGTGCCAGTGCGAGAAGGTCCTCGTCGAATGAGTCGTCATGCGAATCGTTTAGTGTCTCAATTGGACCCGAGATCGAATTTGAACGGTTGGCGTCTTGAAGCGCTTGCTGGAAAGACGGGGCATCGTCGGCAAGATTTTGATCTTTGGGTGAGTCGTAAGCTTGTAAACACTGCGGTATTGGATCGTCGTGCTTTGTTGATTCTGGAGCTGTAAAGGGATTTTTTGTGATTTTTTTTCCACGTAGGGCATCGCGTTTGAGTTGTGGCCAACGTGGTTGCTTGACGATTGGTCCTTTGGAATGATCCTTTTTGTCTTTATTTTGTGAAGGTATCACTTTTGGAGCTGGATTAAAATCGATATGCGTATCGGTAATGTCGTGCCCGTTTATGTCTGGGTCGACTACTTCTCCATATGCGCGCGCTAATCGTTTCGCAATTTCGGCCGGATCTCTTACAAGCTCATTTTCTCGGTGCTTAGCTAAGTCGATTTTAAATCGGTCTTTGCCAATGGGGCGATTCAGGTCGATTACGTCTGGCACCTCTACGATAAGCGTGTATTTTTGAAGCGCGCCGGACATCCTAAATTTACTTGACCGCACTTTTTCGGCTTTAATAATTTTGGCGTTCGTACCCCACTTACTCTTTACCTCGAGAACTAATTGTTCTAGAGATTCGCCTTCAAACTGTTGCTGCATTGGCAAGGTTCACTACTCCTACTAAATTTGAACGATATTGTCCACCCAATTCCGACGTTGATATAACACTTAATCTTGGAAGCCGTTGATAGACAGCTCGATGAGTTGCTGTGCGCAAGCGCGGCTGCGTTACTAACACGGGCGTTCGTCCCTTGGTTTCCGAATCGCTAAAAAGACGCGCCACTTCATCAGCCATTCTTGCGACGAGCGCAGGATCTGCTCCAAGAGATATTCCTTCTTCAGTGATTTTTAGAGTTTCTACAAGGTGATGGGTTAGTGACGCTTCAAAGGTGATTATTGGTAGTTCGCCGTTGGTCAAACACCCGGCCACTATCGACGGGCCAACCGCAACTCGAGCAGCTTCAAGCAACTGGTCGGGATCGCGTGTAACGCGCGCCCGTTCTGTGAGCGCTTCGAGAATGCGCGTTAAACTTCTGATTGGCACTTGCTCATTCAAAAGATCGCGTAGCGTGCGTTGAATCTCCGAAAGGTTGATGCCCGCTTGGGTTACTTCGTCGACGACGGCTTCGTTCCCCTTCTTTACTGCTTCAATTAGTTCTTTGGTTTGTTGACGCGATAACAATTCGCCAGCGTGAGACTTTACAACTTCAGACAGGTGGGTGGTTATAACAGAGGATCGATCAACTACTGTAGCACCTGCCATGATGGCCTGTTGTTTTAGGCTCGAAGGTATCCATTTAGCGTCGAGCCCAAAGACAGGCTCTTTGTCGACCTCGCCTGGGATCCCTTGTAGGTCTCCACCGATTGCGAGAGACCGTCCTACTGGTGCTTTACCTTTGGCCACATTCACTTCGTAGACCGAAATCGCGTATTCGCCTATGCTAAGTTCGATATTGTCACGGGTCCGGACCGCCGGTAGCACCAACCCTAGTTCATTTGCCACCTTGCGCCTTAGGCCACGAACCCTGTCTAAGAGGTCACCCCCGACCGTTGGATCAAGGAGATCAAGCAGATCAACTGCCAGTTCGAGTGTTAGCGGTTCAACCTTCATTGAGCCCATTAGGGCATCCGGAGTGTCTGCCGGTGCGGGTAGCAATTCAGGCGCCTTTGATAACTCTTGAATTTCGGGTTCATCCGTTATGTGCGCCGGTAGTCGTCTACCGATTAAGTAGACGCCGCCACCAACCATGAGAAAGGGTAGCTTAGGCAGTCCAGGCAAGATTCCCAGCCCGGCAATAATTCCCCCCGCAAGTGTAACCGCAGGTCGCTGAGCCCTGAACTGTGAGATCAGATCATGCCCAAAGTCATTTTCGCCCGCTGACCGAGTCACCACTAAGCCTGTAGATACCGAAAGCAAAAGTGCTGGAATTTGAGACACCAGACCGTCTCCGACACTTAGGAGGCTATAAGTTGACATTGCTTGTGAAATAGGCATGTGATGTTGTAATACCCCAACGGTAAAACCGCCTATGAGATTTATCATGGTTATTATGACTGAAGCGATTGCGTCGCCTTTTACGAACTTTGAAGCCCCGTCCATCGCACCGTAGAAGTCTGCTTCACGTGCTATTTCGGTACGGCGTCTCCTCGCCTCTAATTCGTTAATATGACCGGCGTTCAGGTCCGCGTCGATGGCCATCTGCTTTCCTGGCATTGCATCAAGGGTGAATCGGGCACCTACTTCGGCAACACGCCCGGCACCATTGGTAATTACTACGAACTGGACGACGAACAAAATGAAAAATACTACGAGTCCGACAACTAAGGATCCTCCTACAACAAAGTGGCCGAAACTTTGAATTACGCTGCCTGCGTAGCCATGTAGTAGTACAAGTCTGGTAGCAGTGATGTTTAACGCGAGGCGAAATACCGTCGCAATAAGAAGAATGGAAGGGAACGCCGAAAACTCAAGAACTGATTTGACCCGAATGGCCATCATCAGGACGAGGACGGCGAAGGTAATGTTAATCGATATCAGCGTGTCAAGGAGTATCGACGGTATCGGTACCACCAGCATGACGACAATCGACACTATTGCTAGAGGAACCCCGAGTAGCGTACCCTTACCAGGTTTCAAGTCGCACCCCTAATTAAGTGGTTCTAAAGGACCTTCTTGGTCCATAGATTAAAGGTGCCTTCCTGGCTGTAGTTAATCTTCGGCACTTTATACCTCTCACTTGAAACAAAACGTGATTGCCATACTGCGTCGCGTGACAATTTCCCTCTAAGTTGTAAAATTCGAGCGAATTTGTTGTACCGCCCGGGTTTGTGATGGACAAGACTAAGTGGGAAATACTGCTCACGAGTTTCGTAAAGCTGGATTTAACTATGCGATAGCCTGGGCTTTTTCTAAAAGTTCTACGGGTACTTCTGACTCGGGTGTTGAGTGGGAGACTTCTTGAGCTTTGGCGAATGCAGACAATCTAAAGACAAAAGCCAAGAGCTTCGCGACTGCTTTATAAAGCACCGGAGGAATTTGGTCGTCAATGTTGGTGGATACGTATAGTACCCGCGCCAAAGCTGGGTCGCGAACGATCGGAACGTGATGTTCATGTGCTCGCTCTTTAATTAGCAGCGCCAAATTGTCCTTGCCCTTTGCTAATACTCGCGGTGCGGGTGCTCGACTAGGTTCATACGCCAGGGCGACGGCGAAATGTGTCGGGTTTACCACAACAACTGTTGCGCTTGCGATTGAGTTCATCATTCTCTGACGTGCCAACTGCAGTTGCACTCGGCGAATTCTGCTTTTGATCTGAGGATCACCCATGTCCTCTTTCATTTCGTCCTTGATCTCTTGCTTGCTCATTTTCAAACTGTCCATTAGCTGCTTGCGCTGACGGGCGTAATCTGCCACCGCGAGAATTAAGCCGAACCCTGCAATGACTCTGGTAGCACCCAGGATAATTCCCGCAGTCTCCGAGACGATTTGGCCAACTCCAATTGATGAGTTAGAGCTCAAGACGTTAGTCAATCCCTTTACCTGGCTATACCCTAGGCCAGCTACGACGACGATTTTGATGGTACTTTTTACCATTTCAGTGACACCGGTTGGCGAAAAAATTCGTTTGATCCCGTGGGCTGGAGAGATTTTTGAAAACGTAGGAGTAACCGATTTGAAAAAAAGTCCGAATCCCGTCTGTGCGACCGATACCACGATCGCCAGCAGCGCGGTGCCTAAAACGATGGGACCGATGACATTTATCATGGTTCCAAGCCCAGAATCAAGCGCTGTAGTAGCGCTATGGGCGGTTGGTTTGGTAACTATGTATGGAACTGCGTAAAACAGTGCTTCAAGCTTTAGACCAGCCGAAGATATGAATTGTGGCACTAAGAAGGTTGCAAGCAATAGCGATAACCATGAAAAAAGTTCGTGCGATTTCGCTATTCGACCTTCTTTGCGTGCTTCTTTGATTTTTTTCGGCGTCGCCTTTTCGGTTTTTCCGTTACGTTCTGCCACTTTATGCTCCGTTTAGCGCGCGGGTTAGTGCCATCATCGTGGTTATCGTCTGATTGACGACCAGAGATGTGAACCCTGGTAGGTCCGAAATTACCATTGTCACAACAAAGATCGTCGCGAGAATTTGTATAGGAAACGAAAGTGCATAGACGGAAATCGATGGCGAGACGCGTGAAAGGATAGAGAGAAGCACCTGGATGGTAAACATAACGGCTGCAACTGGTGCGGTAATTTGAATAACCGCACCGAAAAAAGTTGTAAAGTTTGCGAGCGCTATAGATGTGATTTGCGCGACACTTATCCCGTGAGGCATGCCCACTGAAAGTGATACGAATAGGCCTTTCAAAATAAGGAGATATCCTCCGGAGCTAAAGAGCAGTTCCAGTGAGATAATTTCGTATAAGATGCCAAGCCCCGAATTTTGGTTTAGGTTGAGCGGATCCATTTGGGGTGGCGGTGAAAAACCTCCAAGCAAACCACTTAAGTAACCAGCACTGGAAAACGCCGAAATTAAGGTATTGACGACTAGCCCGAGTGCTAATCCAAATATGACTTGAACAACGAAAAAACCAATCATTGAACTTGACGAGTTGAAGGTCGTATTAGAAAACGGTAAAAGATGGGCTCCGGCCACACCCATACTTAGTGACATTCCTACGCGGATGGATACCGGAATCATCGCCGAAGAAAATGGGGGCGCAATTGCCATGAAAGATCCAATTCGCAAAGTAGCGCCCAGGATTAAAAGAAGGCTATCTAGCGATAACGTCATGGAGTTATCCTGCTAGTAATTGCGGAATTTGAGCAAACAAAGAGTCGGTGAATGAGACAATTTCGCCGATCATCCAATGTCCTGCTAAAAAGAAAACTAAGGCAACAACCACGAGTTTTGGTACAAAGGTTAGAGTCGGTTCTTGGATTTGAGTTATTGCTTGGAAAAATGAGACAAAAAGACCGACGGCAAGAGTCGCTACAAGTATCGGACCGGCAATTTTGCCAATTAGATACAGTGCTTGTGCTGCGATGTTGATTACGGTTGAGTCTGTCATGCGTAACTCGTGAGCAGTGCGTGAGCAACTAGCGTCCAGCCGTCAACTAAAACGAATAACAATAACTTGAAGGGTAGCGATATCAAAGTGGGTGGAATCATCATCATTCCCATAGACATGAGTACCGATGCGACTACCAGATCAACGATCATAAAAGGGATATATACGACAAAACCAATAATGAACGCGGATTTGAGCTCTGAGAGTACGAAGGCCGGCAATAGAGCCGTCATGGAAACATCTTTAGGGGTAGCTGGATGTTGTTTCGTGACTTGGACAAATAGCGCGAGTTCAGGAGTACGGGTTTGCTTGAGCATCCAATCTTTCATTGGTGTTTGGGCGTTATCATAGGCCTGTACGGCGGTTATTGTCCCATTTAAGTACGGTGTGACTGCAACCTGGTCCACCTTTTGAAATGTCGGAGCCATTATGAAGAAGGTTAGAAATAGCGCTAATCCAGCTAATACTTGGCTCGGTGGGACAGTTGACAGTCCAAGTGCATTTTTTGTGATACTCAAAACAATGATGATTCGAACAAAGCTTGTCATCATGATCAAAAGTGCAGGTGCGACCGATAACAGCGTGAGCAAAAGAATTACAACCAAGCTCTCGCTTGGCTTAGTAAGGGAATTCCCCAAGTTGATCGAAACCGTAGGGAGAGTGGTAGTAGTGGTAATCAGCGAGTTCGAGGCCAGGTAAAAGTAACTCAACGTGCTACCCGGAGTGAAAGTGCGCGCGAAATCTTCTCTGTCAAAATAGTTTCAAGCGATATCTTACGTGTCGAGGTGCGTGTTGGATTCGCCCGTAATTGGGAGGTTAAATCTGCAATTGTGCTGCTCGTTGACAACTCGCGTGCATGTTCGGTAAAGTCGATGCTGCGATCTTCATGGCTAAATCGCCCTAATCCAATATTTGGCGATGCAAGACATTCATCTTCGTTTTTTAAGCCGATGTTGCTATCTATATTGCATAACAAAGTGATTTGTTGGCTGGTAATCCCCACGACAAACGATTTGTCACCCACGTCAACAAGCGCAATAGATGAACCTTTTGATACTGATACCCGGTTCCGAACAACAAGACGCTCGGGCGTT
>JAJYGT010000128.1 GCA_021785005.1 Actinomycetes bacterium | reverse complement strand
ACGATCTGGTGCCAACCACGCAGCGGGGATTTCACATTTTGTATTCTTGCTTTCCATACGCTCAATCTAATATGTCGCCCAACCTAAAAATTTTGCGCCTGTCTCGACAAATCGGCCAAGCCCATTAATTTGTGGCTAGGACATGAAACTTGGACAGACTTGGGCCAATCCACAAATTCCACACCTAGGTGTTCTTGCATTGCAAACGCTTCGTCCGTGCAGTATGAGTCTCAGGCTAAATGCACCACTCTTAGATGCTGGTATAACCGACATAAGATCCTTCTCAATCGCGACTGGATCTTCATTTTTCGTTAGTCCTAGACGTTTTGACAGTCGCATTACATGCGTGTCAACGGGCAAACCTGGTTTTCCATAAGCCACAGAAAGTACAACATTCGCGGTCTTTCTACCTACACCCGGGAGGGCGACCATGCTTTCCATGGTGGTTAAAACATCCTCACCTTTATCTTGGATCGTACCGGACACAGCAATGATGTTTTTAGCTTTATTTCGAAAAAATCCCGTGGATTTTATAAGATCCTCCACATCGTACTGTTGAGCATTGGCCATAGCTTCTGGAGTCCCATACTTCTGAAAAAGCTTCGGCGTGACCGCATTCACACGCTCATCTGTGCATTGTGCCGACAATATCGTCGCAATCAATAGTTGAAACGGGGTATTGAACTTGAGTGCACAAAGCTCAGAAGCGCTCCCGGGATAGGTCTTGGCAAGGTAATCTTGAATAAATTCTATACGTTCATCTTCGCTGCAAAAAGTTAGTCCTTTTTGCAAATTTTTGATTTCTGACATTGTCTACAACTTAGTCAGGATTGACCAAGCCACTTCGAGCAGGTGCACAACCTTATGCCCGCAAGCAGGTTGTCGAACAATTCAAATGAATATACGAAATCTGCAATTGCGGTAATAGGAACTTCAAAACATACAATTTCTACGTCCTTGCAAACGAGCGTCAACGAGCTAATTTGAGGTGCGCTTTGACCTCATGGACAAAAAGGCAGTGGTTGACAATTTTTAGACAGCGTAAAAGCACTTACCAAATAGAGCACCGGTTGAATTTTTATCTCCATATTTTTTCCCAATGCAATTCAATTGGTTCTCTGGCGCAGAAGTCGACGTGGACGACATACCAAGATCACCTGGAAAGCATTTGGTTTTAGCACGCAGCGCCACGTCGATGACTGGTGATCGTCACGCGTACGGTCGTAACGATTAGCGAGGTGTCCATGCAATCATGCTGCCACGATTTTCGAAAGAAGATCCCTTGGCCCCGTATTCGCAATCAGCGTGTCGAAATCAACCTAAATTGAATCGTTGCATAAACGACAAGAAAAAAAATTGACAACGTAATCAAATGCACAGCGCTGCACCACAGGCAGATGGCGTTGATTATCAACAGCTCGGCATAAATTAGCCACAAGACCATCGCCACTGAACCAAGTGCCATCCCGAGGCGCAAAATGCTCTGGAGTCGCTTATAAAAGCTCCTCGGCCAATTAACTAGGCTATAGATAGTAAAAAATCCAAGACCAAGATAAGCAACGGGAATCCCTAGGAATCTTGACTGAGCCGATGTCGTTACCTTTGCGCAATTAATTGTGCCGTTTTCAGGGCAAGCCAAGACTGAAGCCTGAGTCAAATGAGCAAGTACCAGGTACGACGATATCGCCACTCCAGCCAGACTTAGAATAAATATCGTCCATGGCAACCAATTTGGTCCACGACTTACAAAGGAGTCGCCATCAGTCGATGTTTTGCGTTGTGATCCAACTACCATATCCAAATCCCAGGTTGATTGACAATACGAGTTCAAGAACTCTTAGTAGCGAATAACGTCAGATAATAGCGCGTTCTAAAATCGAAGCTACTCATATCCATACTACTTTAGAACCGAATGACCCACTGATCGCGACTCTGTAAGTGACATTACGCCACCACGAATCCAATCGAATTCGTTCGCAAGCCCCTCCATAAACCCCACTACTGGCTTAAAACCTAGGACTTTTGTTGCCAAACTCAACGACGCTAGAGGCGTATGCCATTTACCACGGCTTTCGCTCGAAAAACGAAGCTTTATCACGCCGCCATTCAAATCTCGCAGATAGTCCAGATACTCGAGCTGACTCACTCGCGCCCCGCCACCTAAATTTACGGTCATTCCGTTCAATCGATTCTCCCCGGCCACTACCAAACCGGCAACTGCGTCATCGATGTAGGTCAAGTCTGCGACTTCGGTACCTTGACCGGCCACCACGATAGTCTCGTTGTTCAATATTTGATTGATCAATCTGCGTGTTCTCGACGAACTAGGTTCCATAGGGCCATATACAGGAAAAAGGCGAACACAGATAGCTGACACTAGCTCATTTGAACATCCAAGTGCAAGATTCTCGGCTCGACGCAGGGAGCGGGCTCGTCCATTTTTGCGACTACACCTTTCGGTTTCCAATACCGGTGCCACCGCGTTTTGTCCATAAATTAAATGCGATGAAACATGCACTAGGCGCACAGGATGCTTTACGTCACGAAGGCTCTTTACCAGCGATTCAGTCGAGGACGCACAGTCGGGCTTATTAAAATGTACCAAATTCCGAGCACTGGATTCGCGAATATTGTCAGTTGCCCGATCAGCAATATGAAAAATCGTGTCCACACCGTCCAAAAGGCTATTTACTCCATGCTTTTCAAAATCAATTAGATGCAGCGAATATTTTGAAACGTCGTTGTCGCTTGCTTCACCGGCACTAGGAAAGTCGATCGAAGCGTTCGAATCGAGGGCGTCAACGCCCACCACAGTGGCTCCCCTATCAAGCAACGCCCGACAAAGTGTTTTACCCACGAACCCCGTCGCCCCAGTCACCAAAATTTTATTCATTCGCTCTCCAAAACCGATGGCCTTCAACCGCGCCAACTAAGAATAGGCATATAAAAGTTAATGCGCGATTGGGAAACACTGAGAAAGTTCCGTACGCGCAAATTCGAACCCTACTTTATCCCATCTGATCCAGCCAAGCTCGCAGTTAATTCAATATCTCTACCAATAGGCATTCGATTGGTCGTTGACTTACCGTGTGGCGACCTAAAGATTCTTCTATACAATTGGCATTTGTTCAACTATTCTGAAATAGTAATAAACACGGCAGGAACGCGAACTAGCGGTTATCTCCTCGATAGGGGTGGCGGGAATACCCGACGAGGTATAATCGTTGCACCAACATAAGATTTCAGTAACACGAAAGGCACATATGGCAACCGTAAATCTAACCGGCGACGCGTTTAACGACACGATCCAAAATAACGAGATAGTGCTAATCGACTTTTGGGCTGCCTGGTGCGGACCGTGTCGATCCTTTGCACCTGTATTCGAGAAAGCTTCAAAAGAAAATCCCGACATAGTTTTCGCCAAAGTTGACACTGAGGATCAGCAAGAACTCGCTGGGTCATTCCAAATTATGTCAATACCCACCTTGATGGCTTTTAGAGATCAAATTCTGCTCTATTCACAGCCCGGCGCCCTGCCCGAATCTGCATTGTCAAGCCTTATCGAGCAAATCAGAGCGCTTGATATGGACGACGTACGCAAAAAAGTAGCCGAAACTCAAGCGTCGGCTCAATAGTTCTAGATAGAAGAGATACTCAAACACTCTGGAACTCGTTCGCGTCGAGTTCCAGAGTGTTTCTAGCAGGTGATCTCGACGCCGCTAGCGAGACGAGTGTTACCGATAAAGCACTTGGACGATTGTACACACTTTCATAATCGGCACGCTTCGACCGCAAAAGACGTGGGCGGTCTAATTTTTCTTCATTCGTGTCCGCCCGACATGGAACGAGACGCCGGTGTCACATTATGTCAGCGCCGCACGTCTATATGATATGAACTATGAGCCTCACAACATTGTGGACCCTAACGTGACTTCCTTCGATACAGAGCGACCGAGACTTACAGCAATAGCCTGTCAAATTCTAGGATCGGACGCTGACGCGTTTGATGTTTTGCAAGAAGCATGGCTGCGGTTCAACGGCACCAACGACGTACTCGACCCCCAGGCTTGGTTAACCACCGTTGTAACTCGATTATGTCTTGACCATCTTCGCAAACAAAGCAGCAGATCCACGGCTGAAGGCTTGTTGCAACAAGGCGGTCGGGCATCTGACCCAGAAGCCGATGCTCTGCTAGTTGAGAAGTTAGGAGGAGCCATGCAAGTGGTGATAGACATAATGGCTCCGCCAGAAAGAGCAGCGTTTGTGCTCCATGATGTCTTTGGATATCGGTTCGACGAGATTAGCGTTATCATGGGACGCTCGAATTCTGCGGTTCGTAAGTTGGCGAGCCGGGCTCGACACAAAGTACAAGGAATGCCAGAATCCCCGACAGCACAAGCCGAGAACCGCCAAGTGGTGGACGCATTCCTTGCCGCAGCCCATGGAGGTGATCTCGCGACCCTCTTGTTGCTTATAGCACCCGATGCAGTCATGCACGTGGATTCAGTTGGACGCGCGATGGGTGTCGATTCTGTTTTCAACGGCGCAAATGCCATTGCGGCTCGCTTCAACGGCTCCAAAGGTGCGCTAGCTGTTACCATAGATCATGAACCAGGCGCTGCGTGGATTCAGGCAGGCATTGTCAAAGTTGCTTTCGTATTCCAGGTCACAGATGGACAAGTGCACGAGATCGAATTGATTGCCGACCCAGATGTGCTATCGACCATGGTAGTTATGTGGAAAGGAGCGATTCGATCATGACGTATACTTATTACGGCGCAGTCCCAAGGTCGCAATCCGAGACAAGATGACCGAACCGACGGCGTCGGATGCGCAGGTCCTAGGAGCAAATGCTGCGGACAGCCACCATATGATTCGTGTACACGGCGCGCGCGAAAACAACCTCAAGAACATTAGCATCAAAATTCCAAAGCGACGACTAACCGTGTTCACTGGCGTATCAGGTTCGGGCAAAAGTTCGCTGGTTTTCGACACAATTGCAGCAGAGTCGCAACGGCTGATAAACGAAACTTACAGCGCCTTTGTACAGGGCTTTATGCCATCCGTGGCTCGACCGGACGTGGACGTACTCGAAGGGTTAACAACGACAATTGTCGTCGATCAACAACCCATGGGTGCCGATGCGCGCTCTACTGTTGGCACCGCCACCGACGCTAACGCAATGCTACGTATCCTCTTTAGCCGACTGGGGCAACCACATATTGGCTCGCCGAATGCATTTTCCTTCAACGTCCCCTCCGTCCGCGCTAGCGGTGCGATTACAGTAGAACGCGGCCAAAGTAAAGTCGTTAAAAAGACATTCACTCGCATCGGTGGAATGTGTCCACACTGTGAAGGACTCGGAAGAGTATCTGATATCGACCTAACACAACTCTACGACGACTCGAAGTCGCTTGTTGAGGGCGCAATCTGCATCCCCGGCTATACGGTAAACAACTTCTTTTCGGTACGACCGTACATCGTATCGCCCTTGCTCGACCCTAACAAAGCGATCCGGAATTACACCAAACAAGAGCTTTTTGACTTTTTGTATCACGAACCCATCAGGGTAAAGGTCGACGGTGTGAACGTCACATATGAGGGTCTAATCCCCAAGATTCAAAAATCTATGCTATCCAAGGATCCAAGCGTGTTGCAACCGCATATACGCGCATTCGTTGACCGCGCTGTCACTTTTGTCAACTGCCCCGAGTGCGGCGGCACCCGGCTCAGTGAGGGAGCACGGTTGTCACGCATCAGCGGCATTAATATAGCCGATGCTTGTTCAATGCAAATTAGCGACCTTGCTGTTTGGATAGGCGGAATAGATAACCCATCTGTTGCCCCTCTAATCTCATCGTTACGCCAAACGCTCGATTCCTTCGTGGAAATCGGGTTAGGTTATCTCTCGCTTGACCGACCATCAGGTACGTTGTCAGGGGGTGAGGCTCAGCGAATTAAAATTCTTCACCTCGGTTCCTCACTCACTGATGTCACATATGTTTTGGACGAACCTACCACGGGCTTACACCCCCATGATATTGCTCGGATGAACAACTTGTTACTTGAACTTCGAGACAAAGGCAACACGGTACTCGTCGTGGAGCATGAGCTAGAGACAATTGCTATTGCAGACCACGTTGTGGAACTTGGACCTGGATCTGGATCTAACGGTGGCAACATCGTGTTTGTGGGCACTGTCACGGAACTGCGAAAAAGCGGCACTCTTACCGGTCGACACCTCGACGACCGCGCATCTTTAAAGCAATCGGTAAGAACACCTGATGGAACATTGCAGGTACGAAATGCTTGCACTCATAACTTAAAAAACATCGATGTCGACATCCCACTTGGCATTCTTGTCGCGATTACAGGCGTTGCTGGGTCGGGCAAAAGTTCACTCATACATGGTTCGGTCTCAACCAACGATAATGTGGTGTCGGTCGATCAACGACAAATCCGAGGCTCGCGACGAAGCAATCCTGCAACCTACTCCGGTCTGCTAGAACCAATCCGAAAGGCATTTGCCAAGGCCAACAACGTTAAACCCGCACTCTTTAGCGCGAACTCCGAAGGGGCATGCCCAATCTGCAACGGCGCCGGCGTAATATATACCGACCTAGCCATGATGGCCGGTGTCGCCTCAATCTGTGAAGAGTGTGAGGGGCGGCGCTTTCAAACCGAAGTACTTGAATATCGTCTGGGTGGCCAAAACATAGCCGACGTACTCGATATGTCAGTTGACGAAGCGCTCACCTTCTTTAGTGGTGACCAAGCGCACACTCCCGCGGCTCTTATCATTCTACAGCAGATGGCAGACGTCGGACTTGGCTACGTTAGTCTTGGCCAGCCGCTCACGACGTTATCTGGTGGTGAGCGCCAGCGACTAAAGCTTTCCAATAATCTTAGGCAGAAAGGTGGGATCTACGTTCTAGACGAGCCCACTACGGGCTTACACCTAGCTGACGTCGAACAACTATTAGGACTACTTGATCGTCTTGTTGATTCAGGAAAGTCCGTCATTGTCATTGAGCACCACCTGGCCGTCATGGCGCACGCAGATTGGATCATTGACCTTGGACCTAGCGCAGGCCACGACGGTGGCAGAATCATTTTCCAGGGCACACCTGCCGCTCTCGTCGCTGCTCGCTCAACCATTACTGGTGAGTATCTGGGCAGATACGTCGACGGCTGACCAAGCCTACGCAGCACACAAACCGACCTGTCCTTTGCACTTACACTCTCAACCTACGTCATCGAAATTATTAGACGCAGTCCGCCTCGTAATCGGCCAAGCAGCCTTTGCCGTAAGTTCGCGTGCAAGCAGATGAGGTTTCCCCCAAACTGTGCAACGAAATCAGTCATAAGCTATTTTTCAGTCATACAGGTGAAATTTAAAGATTTTCCCAATGCACGGCTTTAAATTCACCCAAATAATTGAACATTTAAAGAAGAATTTTCAGCGTGAGATATCGACCATTTTCCCAATAAGAACGCACCCAATTTAAAGAACAAACTTGACTGCTTATCCAATCAAGCAAGAAATTTCAATTTGATGAAATAAGAATATCTCCATAAGTAGCGTCAAATTCACTACGTGCTGGGCAGGTAACCAAAGGTCACTCGACCCCATGCCCGTAGTAATCAGACTTTTGAGACTGCCGTTGATGAAAAAGTCCATCCACTCGAACACGCATCGAAGCACTCGAACTCGGGCACCAGACCCAAGTGCGTGACACGAAGTTCGGTTTGCTCCCCCGCCCGAGAAATATCGAAGGAGATTTCTGTACCGATCCACTCCTAGAAACTCGGCCATGATCTCCCAAAACAATTGTCAAGATGCGCCAATCTTACATAATCAAAGTCTGCATTTGCATTACTATAGCCATTTGATAAATCCTTGCATCTTGATCAATACTCTCTTTAGCCGGGTGTTAATGCACTTGTTGATAATCAATATTATGCTTCGTTCATCCAAATCCTAAAATTACAGGAACTAAAGGCAATCAAGATCTATCGCCGCTTTGGGGCATCGCTCAAGTGCCAACTGGCCACTTTTACGCAGTTTTACATTAATTTAAGTTTGACCGACCACCATATTTTGAATGTTCATATTCGGGACCTGTCAACACCCAGACAAGAGTATCTCATCCTGAAGTGTCACAAGATTACACCAAAACAACTTGCGTGGACCACTAGATATTCCATTACCAAAATTGCTGTTATCGCACAAAAAAAGCAGACAAATATGCATTCAAAAAATCATTCCCAATGGTAAAAAATTAACATTAAATCCCGCAATGTGACGCAAGTTAACGTGCAAATTAGTGGCGTAAGTGAGACTTCGTCCTCGCATGCTCGATTTCAAGTTATTTGACCAAAAAACCTTGCCTAGCGCACCGAAATAACAGAACACCCGACGCTAATCCAAATGTTTTTGGAGATAGTTTTAGCAATTGGTTGAAATCCGCGCAGCTCAAGATCTGGCATTTTTTGCATGTTCGCGATCTTGCGCAAGTAAAATTCCCGCATTAGCAAGCTGGTCAGCACGTTCGTTGTCTGGCACCCCAGTATGACCTTCAACCCATCTCCAGTTGATTTTATGTCTAGCCAACTCTGGGGCCAACTTTTTCCATAGATCAACATTTTTTACGGGCTTTTTGGACGCGGTCATCCAGTTATTTCGCTTCCAGCCTTCTATCCAGTTTGTGGCGCCTTGAAGTACATATTTGGAATCCGTGTAGAGCTGGACCGAACACGATCGCTTTAGTGAAGAAAGAGCCATAATGACAGCCGTCAGCTCCATTCGGTTGTTCGTGGTCTGCAATTCTCCATCAAATATCTCAAGAGATTTGTCCTTAAATCTCAATATTGCACCCCATCCTCCGGGTCCCGGATTGCCTTTGCAGGCACCGTCAGTGTAAATAACCACTTCAGGGGTTGAATCCAATGCGATCTCCTTGCTTCTACCAAACGGATACTAGTGAACGGCTTACCCTTCATCGTCAGTTTGCAAAATGAAATCCCATTTAACAACCCCCAGAAGTGGTGCCAAATATCTGTGTAATACTGGTCACATCTTGCGCGAAGTCGTACCCTGGTACTGCCGGTTCCTAAATCGCCTCCCAAGATAACGAGAGTCCAAAGATTCTGTGGCCTATTTGCACATAACTCGGCACACTACCAGTAATGTGGACGATACACCCAAGCCCGCAATGGGATAAATTTCAAGGTTACGAACTTCGTATCCAATAATGCAGAAACTTCGTGCTTATTGAATCCGCCGCAAAATCCGAAACAAATTTTCCCACGTAAACCAGCGCCCTCTCTCACCGGGCGACGAGGTAACGCGACTAAGGTCGAAACTACGTTCCGTTTGATAAATACAACACCGGAGACCGTGCAGAACAATGCAAGCGAAAACTATTTCAGCTCAGGTCCCGCTAATTTTACTCGCAGTTTTGGAGTTCTCCATTGGATCTCATGTAGTAAAACTATTAACAGTCGCTGTTGAAGCGCAAAATGCTCGCTAGCAAAATTCTTGATAATTCGACGTTCTCCCTGATGTCCTAGTCGTCCTGTTGCGAAATCGGTAACCACACAATGTGCATGGGGGAGCACATCAGCGGTCTTTTGTCACCTCGATTACGTGAGACCTACTCCATTTCCTCTCGGATATCCCGGGCGAGATACTAGTAAAAGGTCTTACCCTGCCAAAAACTGCGATCGTTATGCTATGGATCCAAACGTCGTGTCAAACCCCTGGGTGTGAGTCCAAGCACCAATTTCACGCACTTTTTGTCAACCTCTAAATCATACCCCACCCAGTTTGGGGCTATCTCATCTCTGTACCCCACCCCGTTTGGGGCTATCTCATCTCTGTACCCCACCCAGTTTGGGGCAACTAGTGTAAGATAGTTGCATGAGAGACGACGAAATACGGTGAATACTGGAAGAAGCTAACCCCTGGTGGAGGGCAGCGGCCACAGGTACAAATCCTACAGCATGGACTAGATCAAATCGACTTCTTAGAGATCGTGCCAGCTATGACCTCGGGTACCGCACAAGCATATTGTCGGATATCTCCAAGAATCTACCCGATGGGCAACTCGTAATTCTCACGGGTCCGCGCCGAATTGGAAAGTCAGTAGCGCTACTAGACGCAATCGTCAACCTTTGTAATACGCCAGGAATAGATCCATGGCAAATTATATACGTCCCGTGCGATGAAATGCGAGATCGGGATCTGCGTCGCGCACTTTAGCTTGGCCGAGCAATTACACAATCCATTGATTTCCCGGAGCCTCGTTCACGAATCTGGTTTTTCGACGAAATTAGTGCAATTGAAGGCTGGAGTAGCACAATTAAAGCAGCAAGAGACGCAACGGCATTCGGTGACGATTCTGTAGTTATAACTGGAAGCCGGTGGGCAAGCGGTGAAGACGTACAGGGAAATCTCATTGCAGGTCGAGCAGGTACTGCTCCAGGGCGTCGAATCAGACAGCTTTTGCCAATGACCTTCCGAGACTACCTACAAGCTACCCGACCTGAACTCCCCCGACCTGCAAGTGTCCATCCTTCCATGCTGCAAAGCCACTCCGCCAAACAAGAACTTCGCCCGATCAACTTCAACCTCGATGCTTACGATTTAGCTTGGCAAGATTACCTCATCTGTGGCGGATTTCCGCGGGCAGTATTCGAACATCAGCGACACGGAAGAGTGTCTGAGGCTTACGCGCGCGATATAATTGCGTGGCTACGATCCGATGTCGACCCCGACGCCCCCCTTGAATCCGTTCCTCTTTTGCTTGCTGAGATCGCCAAACGTATGACGAGCCAGTTGAATATTACCGCTACCAGTCAAGCCCTAGGCTATGCAAGTAAGGAAGCCTTAACGACACGCGTTACAAGACTCATTAACTCTCACGCAGCTTTGCGCTGTCACCAACGTAACGATAGCGGTTACGTCGTTGTCGGCGCACAAAGTAAATTGTACCTTACAGACCCGTTATTAGCGTGGTGTCCAGCAATTGTTAGTCCTGGGCTACCCATCCCCGACTTTACCAAATTGAGCGAAGCAGCTCTTGGAATCGCGCTAGCACGCGTTATAGACAATTTAGACGAGGGACGATGGGTTGCTGGTGACACGATCGGGTATGCACGCACGGGGTCGGGAAACGAGATTGACTTCGCGCCGATTCGTATCCCGACTGCCGGCGGAAGTACAACGACGACACCGATTGAATCCAAATGGGTTGATGATGGCTGGCGAGCAGGAGCTAAAAGCATGAAAGCAAAATACGGCCACGGTATTATCGCCACCAAATCACTCCTTGATTTAGACTATCCAAGCTGGGCTGTGCCAGCACCACTCCTTGCGCTGTTACTTAGCTAACGAAACTACAAAGTGGTAACGTTCGGTCGTTCGACCGTCGTTGACGTGTAATTTATATTGTGCCAGCCTGCCAACTGAAAACGAAAATCAATGTCACTTGCTCGATTCGCGTCTAATCAGACAACTCTTACCAAGAAAACCAAGTTCTTCCCGTACCGAGGAACTTGACAAGAAAGTCAGATGAACTCTTCTCTCAACTAGGGTGAGTGCGTCTTCACCTAAACGCGCATTTGTTTGCGTACTGCTCCGTTCCTTGTAGAGCTATTTATAGAGTGAGCGCTCGACAAAAGACAGCCTTAGACAATCTCTCTAACGCTATGTCTTGAGGCAATAATGATATAAGTCAGTTCGATCGTGGGTTCCAACGTGACCTTTATGGTTATCAATCCAATAATTTCATGCTTTCGACTAACCGTGTAGGAAATTTTTCGTATCTTGTTGATCTAGCGAACCAATCGTAACGGTTTGTCGGCATCTATCCCCTAAAGAAAAAATTTATTATTACCGATACGATCCACATGAAAACAGCGGCGCGCTGCCCGTACGATAAAAGTCTTACTGACGATGGAATGAGCATCATCGGCGTAGTAATCGCGTCCGTGCTAATACTGCTCACCTTAATTCCAGCAGCTGACCTAATTGAAAATACGTTGGCAATTTCGAGTGACAACCAACACCGCGTGGTTGCGGCAAATCTAGCAACTCAGCAAATGGAACAAATTCGAGCCCAGGCTCAGGGTAACTTTTCGACGTTGCTCTCCAACTACTCGATAACCGCCAGTACCGCCTCTGCGTCTAGTTCAAGCACCGTTAACGTCGGCCAGATGAATTACACTGTAAAGACTACACTTTCGTGGTCATCCTCTAATTTTGCACAAGGTGGATGTTCGAGCAACTTCTCAAGCGGTTATTCTGCCTCCAGCACGCCACCGGTTTTAGAAGCAGCAATAGCTGTAACCTGGCCAAATCAAAGATTGTCCCAACCCGTTACACTGTCTGAAGCTCTAAATGCCCCGTCAAGCCTCTTCGGAGGGTCTGACGGTAGCGTTTTAGTATCGGTGGTAAATGCGGCCGGACTCCCTCAAGCAACAGTGCCAGTTACCTTAGAGGACTCAAATGGTTTAGTCCAGTCTTCCTCCACCACCGATGTAAATGGTTGTGCATTTTTCCCTAATGTATCGCCGTCATCTTCAGGACCTGACAAGGTAACTATCTCAGCGCCCTCTGACCAAGACTCAGTCTATGTGGATCAATCAGATATACCCAATCCCATTCAGTCGACTACTGTCTCCGCGGGAGTTACCTCGGCACTACAGTTCACTTATGACCAAGGTTCATATTTGGAGATACAAGGTGCTCCACAAACCCAAATTGCCAGTGAGTTTGGCCTGTCAGCCAACAATAATTACCTCACCACGCAGGGAGATTCACCACTCGCACTCACCGTGTCGTCTGACAACTTCAAGACCTCCCCAGCGATATTTCCAGCAACGAGCGGTTACCAAACGTGGCTTGGTACTTGCACCGGCTTTTCGCCCGCGAGTACAGTACCATTGTCCGTTAGCGTGACCCCTGGAGGAACCTCAAATCTAGCAAATCTTGCGTATTCGACGCTTGCTGCCAGTTTTGTCAACTCGAGTTCAACGCCTGTAGCGGCCAATACCGCACTTTCTGTTTATGTATGGCAATATCCCACTCTAACCTCGACGTCGAGCTGCACACCTTCTCCCATAGCAATACCAGTCACAACGGATGCAAACGGAAACGCAGTACTAAATCTGCCTAATGGCTACTTTGCTCTCGCAGCCGTAACAGCTGGATCAAGTGCGCCAACCGCGCCAACAACATCTATCATCGACGCGACGAATACCCCGCCTGGAGGGGCACCAGTGACGATAACAGTCAACTCATAGGATTGTAAATGAGAAAATTTGTAAAGCAATTCAAAACTCAGCGAAGACGACTTGACAAAGATTCAGGGTTATCCCTGATTGAGTTAAGCGTCGCTTCGTCGATATTTATACTCATTACCATCACTGTTCTCAGCGTGATAAGCAATTTTGAGACCGTGCAGAAATCTGTCGCATCTAATACTCAAGCGACTTCGAGTGCGATGGTCACTTTCAATCGCATAGCACTCGACATCCGCAATGCAGTTATTCCAACAGCTAGTGCCAGTCCGATCATTTACAATACTCCAAGCCAGCTTGAGTTCTACACCGTTGATTCCCTTGGTAATCCAATCACCGTGTGTATGATTGTCCAAAGTTCAAGTTCAACGCCATCCACGACCTGTCCTAATACGACTGCTTCCACAAGTTGTCCTTGCAGTTTCGACGAATACGTTATTGGGTCAAATAATACTCTTCGTTATTCCGTGAATAACCTAACATCAGCCAACGTCTTCACATATCTTCCGCCACCTTTGAATTCTGGCTCGAGTAGTGCAATCGAATCCATCGGAATCAATGCAACGATACAGCCGTATGCAAACCAACCAAGCACCACAGTGCAAAACACCATTGAGATGAGGAACGTCGCACTGACCCCTGGCTAGTACGCGAAATTAACTTTGAGGTATATGAGAAATGAAACCAATCCAAATTAAACACATTGCCAAGCTGTACCGTAGTGGTCACAAAGTTCGTGCTAGCGACGCCGACCGTGGAGATCTGGCCGTAACCATAGCCGTGATTGCAGTCATGCTACTAGCTATGATCCCGATTGTGACTTATATAAACTCAACCAGCTTGCAACCTTTGGCCAGAGGTAATCAAGACTATCAATCAGCGCTAACCGCAGCAGAATCTGGCGTATCTGATTACCTAAATCAACTAAACCAAAATAGCTCGACGACATCTCCAAACGCCGCACTTACCGGCTGGGTTCAAGTACCTGGTTCTACCAATGAATACTTCCACTACAGCACCAGTTACGCGTCAACGAGCAAAAATATCGTACTTACCGCTACTGGCGTTACTCTTCATGGTGCACAGACTCAAGAACGAACCGTCCAAGAGACAATTTCACCTAACACGTTTGCTAATTTCGAACTCTATTACAACTCAATGACCATGCTCCCAGCGCTGGCAAATGCTATGTCTGGTAATCCGCAATATTATGTACTAAATAACGTGCCGGCTCCAAGCTGGGCTCCACCTGGCACTATGTATACCAATGGCAATTATTATCTCCACCAAGCCAACAGCTTCAAAAATACTTTAGAAACAGGCGCCACACAGTCTGGCACTTGCGCAAGTGGCTATATCGACACCTCTTCCGGAAACTGCGGAGCAGTTTCGTCTAATCCAGTTACGGTATCTAGTCCTGTAATTATGCCGTCTAGCTTAGGCTCGATCAATGTACCGCCTTCACCGACAAATTTGATCGGCGCGGCCTACACCAACGGATGCTACTACGAGGGCCCTACTCAAATTACCGTCACCAACTCTCCCGGATCAACTACCAGCGCGCCTACACCTACAGTGCAGGTATATAGCCCAGAAACGCCATCTACCGTTCCAAATTACGTTGCATGCGGAGGGTCTGGATTGGCGAACACGACTGGTGCGTCGGTGACTGTAAATAGTGGAACCATTTATGTGGCAAATGCAACTACTTGTCAGGTCTCTGGAAACATAACCATCGACAATTACACTTACCCGTGCACCGACGGAACTGCAGTTGTTCAAGGCGTTACGGGTGGCGCGCTTACCATTGGCGCCGATGACAACATTGTGATAGATGGCAATCTGCTTTATGCCGATTGTGCAACTACCAATCAAGACGTTCTTGGGTTAGTTGCAACCAATAATGTAGAAATGGCAAATACGACCTGGACCGGAACCCCAAGCGACAACTGTTCGTCTCAGCTACCAAAACAGATGAATGCCAACGACGCTGTGGTTATGGCCTCTATCTTTGCCATGAATGGTTCATTTACGTTGCAAGTTCCAGATTGCACAAATGCAGGCGGAACATCGTATGATCAAATCATGTTGTATGGCAATGTCGTAGCAAATTACGCGGGAATCAATGGCTTTCCAAGCAGCTCGACTAACTGCATTGGTGCACACTCGCAAAGGGCGCTGATCTATGACACGCGTCTCAAGAATGTCAATTCGCCATTCTATCCGCTTCCCGTGGCGTCGCCAAATGCACCAACGACTTGGGCGGAAGTCCCAAATCCCACAGGTTTACCAGCACTACCATAACAGATTAAAATTAGGAATTGAAGCACGGTGTGCCCTTAGTCACCAAAATCACTAGCGGTGAGTAGCCGTGCTAAATTTTCTAACAAATTCTAGGCAAAGGATCTCCGCTTAGCATATCAAGAACCCTAGTTACACCATAGGCAGTCTTACACAAGACGATGGGTACCGAACCCTCGGTAACCGAACCTATAAGTCGCGCATTATGGCCACCCGGCATTGATTTAAGTAAAGATTCGGCATGGGCGGCAACTTTGTCTGAGATGATCGCCACAAATTGTCCCTCGTTTGCGATATGAAACGGATCCAGGCCAAGAACTTCACAAGCGCCGCGAACTGGCGGATTTATGACGACGTTCTCCTCGTCAATCAGGACTTGCAGCTCTGCTGCAGTTGCAAACTCGTTCAACGTAGTCGCTAATCCACCCCTAGTTGGATCCCTTATCCATTTCACTTCTGCTCCAAATGTATCAAGAAGTGTATTTATGAATGGCCACACGCTCCGAGTGTCTGATACGAGTTCATCGGCCTGGAGATCAATTTCTCCACGCGCAAGTAAAACGGTGATACCGTGATCTCCTATAGGCCCAGATAAAAGAACTCTATCCCCGGGCCGTGCGCGCTCGACCGAAAGTTGCGCATTTTGATGCATACGGCCGATCCCGGTAGTAGTAATAAAAATACCATCAGCTTTTCCATGCTCTACAACTTTTGTATCTCCAGTTACAATCTCAATCCCTGCATCGCGAGCGCTTTTGGCAATTGCCAAAAGCTCATGGGTAAGGTCTTGTGTTGACAACCCCGCCTCTAGGATCATCGCCAAAGTAATCGCAATAGGTTCAGCACCAGAAACTGCCAAATCATTAAGAGTCCCATTTACCGCCAGCTCACCGATTGATCCGCCGGAAAATACCCTGGGACTGACCACAAAAGAATCAGTCGTCACTACCACATCGTCACTGCCGACCTTCACAGTTGCCGCGTCGTTCAGACGTTCTAGCTCTGGAGAGGAAAGAATTGGAACGATAAGGCCTTCAATGAGCCTTCTACTTGCTTTACCACCTGAACCGTGAGCTAAAAGAATTTCTTTATCACTAAATCTAATCGTTGGTTCCATTTGGTCTTTTAACCCTCCACTGTCGCTAAAGTTCTATGCACGTAGGTGTAGTATGCCGAGCAGGCACCTTCGGATGAGACCATAAGTGCGCCAACGGGGCTCTCCGGAGTGCAACTTTTACCTAGTAGCTCGCACTGCTCCGGACGTTTTGCGCCGATCAGCACATCTCCGCAAATTGCATTCTTGGGCTCAGGACTTCGAATTGCGGGTATTGTAAAGCGCATCTCTGTATCAAATGGAGCATACTTTTCTTTTATCTTTAGTGCCGATTGATCGATAAATCCAAGACCCCGCCACTCAAAGCGTGACCTTTCCTCAAAAACCTCAGACATCGCATTGATCGCCGCCAAGTTGCCTTCACGCTTTACTGCTCGCACGTACTGGTTATAAATTGATCCGTCCTTGCGATTTACCATGTTGATCAACAAGAGCAAAGATTCCAGTATGTCCACAGGCTCAAAGCCAGATACCACCAGCGGACGACCGAACTCTTGCGCAACGAAATCATAAACCTTGGTTCCAACAACCGCAGAGACGTGACCTGGGCCAACAAACCCGTCCAAATCAAGCTCAGCACTCTCCAAAATTGACCTAATTGGAGGTCCCACTGTCACATGGTTACAAAATACTGAAAAATTTGTAAGCTTCATCTGACTCGCTTGCATGATGGTCAAAGCCGTCGACGGAGCTGTGGTCTCAAAACCAATGGCAAAAAACACTACGTGTTTTAACGGATTTTGCACTGCGATCTTCAGCGCGTCCAAGGGCGAATAAACCATACGAATGTCCTTGCCGCGCGCCCTCTCTTGCAACGGGGATACTTTAGATCCAGGAACTCTCATAACATCGCCAAATGCACACAGGATAACGTCGGGGTCATTTGTTAGCGTCAGTGCCTCATCGACTTTTCCAATCGGCAATACGCAAACCGGACATCCAGGCCCGTGGATCAGTTCAATATTCCTAGGAAGCAAATCACTTAACCCAAAGCGATAGATGGAGTGGGTGTGCCCGCCGCAAATCTCCATAAAGCGATATCCTCTATCTTGTACAGCATCGCCGATCTTTGCAGCGAGAGACAAAATCTGCTTCGGATTCCGGTACTCATCAACCATTTTCATTCAAATACCTCCAGTTAAACCTTTTTATGAAAGCGATATCCTCTTTAGCAAACTCAATTAATTTGTTCTCCCGACATCAAGATTCAACACGTTCACTCTTTCCTAGAGTTTGAGTATGGACGTTACCGAACGATGCCAGCGCGATTTGCCCAAGTGAAATATTCTCGTCATTGCATGACAGTCGCCTATTAGCCAAGACTTGTATGTGGTTACCCGACAAATTAGAGATTATTTCACGGGATAAGATCTGATTTTGGAATACGCCGCCTGCTAGCACAACAGTATCAACTTGATATAGCGTGACCGCATTTAGAACCAGGTTCGCAATCGCGTCACAGAATCCAGCGTGAAATCTGCCAGCAATGAGTGCGGGCGAAACGCCATTCAGTCGATCGGTAATTGCCTGGCCAAGCGCGCCTTGATACGACATCACTGATTGATCAAAACTAAAATAATAGGGACTGACATTTTTCTTTTGCTTATCCTCAAGACTCGCAGCTAGTGACTCAAGCCACATGGCGGCTTGTCCTTCATAGGTCATAGGTCTAACAAAGCCACAAATTGCAGCGAAGCTATCGAATAACCGCCCCGCAGAAGAGGTTTTTGTGCTCGTCTGCCCAAGCGATGCACGCAGACTTGAAGTTGTTTTAAAACTATCGGGTGCTACACCAAAGATGTCACTGCCCAATAATTCCCAGACTGCATCGCTGGAAATCAATCCAGCCAAGGCTTGTAGCGGTCGTTGTGCCGCGGCATCGCCACCTAGCAGCACTCCTTGTTCAAGACTTGCGATTCGTGTGAAACCATCATTCATTGAACCGAAGAAAAACTCGCCGCCCCAAATAGTCCCATCATCTCCGTAGCCAGTACCATCAAGTGCAACTCCGACAACATTGGCTTCCCAAACATTTGCCTCAGCCAGAACCGATGCAATGTGGGCGCGGTGGTGCTGAAAAAAGTACGGGCTCTTAGCGTTGAAATCCGAGGAGTACTCGCTAGCCAGCCTGGTCGAGTAATAACCAGGGTGTAAGTCAGCACAAATCGTGACACTCGAAGGATCAACACTATAAAGATCGAGAAGATCATTGACGGTTTTCTTATGTGACTCCTGGACTTCAAAATAGCTAAGGTCACCTAAGTATTGAGAAATAAGAGCCTTGTTGTCTACCAATAACGAGACGGTTGACTTTAAATCTGATCCAACACCCAAAAAAGTTCCTTGAGCCTCGATTTTTGTTACAAAGGATGGTGCATATCCGCGTGACCTGCGAATAAAACGTGGAGCGTCACCAAGTTCAAGAACTGAATCATCTAGTCGTCTCGCGATTGCCCGCTCACCTACGAGCACCGCATCTGCAATACCCAAAAATCGATCCAAAGCCTCATCATCGTCGATCGTGATAGGCTCGGACGATCGATTTCCACTGGTCATAACCAAAACTTCTGGAGCACCATAGTCAAACAAAAGATGCTGTACGGGCGTATAAGGCAACATTATTCCGAGCCTCGCCGCATCGGGTGCAATTCCCTCGATAGTATTTGTCTCAGGCAACAGTACAATTGGCGCAGATCTTGACCCAAGAAGCTGTTCAGCGGATCCAGATACCTCGCAAAGTTTCTTTGCAACTTCTATATTTTTGACCAATAGCGCAAACGGTTTTTCTTTACGAAACTTTAGGTCACGCAACCTTTTTACAGCCTTGGCATCAAAAGCGTCACATGCAAGGTGGTAACCGCCGATACCTTTGATTGCAGCAATTCCCCCACTTTCCAAGAGGATGACGATAGAATCTATGATCGACTTCGCCGAACCTTCGCGTATAACAAACGATGATCCATCGGCATCTACTTCGTACAGATTAAAAACGGGACCACACTCAAAACAAGCGATTGGCTCGGCATGGTACCGTCGGTCATACGGGTTTCGATACTCCTCGTCGCACTGTTGACACATTTTCCAGGTTCGCATTGTTGTATTCTTGCGGTCATATGGCAAACTGGTCATAACCGAGTATCTGGGACCACAGTTAGTACAGCTAATGTAGGGATAAGCAAATCGCCGATTACCCGGGTCTCGCATCTCTGTTAAACAATCAGCACAAACGGCCAAATCAGGCGACATTTCCGCAGCGAAATTTCCACCAGAAAGGGTTTGACAAATTTCAAAGCCCTGCAAATGTGTGGGCTCAACTTTATTTATCCGCCATAGATCCACCCTGGCAACTTCTGGGAGATCAAGTAGCAGGTCGTGAATCGCTTGTTCAATGCGATCAGATTCTAACTCCAGGTAAAGCAGAACACCTTCAGGGGAGTTGGCAACCCAACCATTGAGCCCTAGCTCAATCGCACGACGATAGATATGAGGACGAAAGCCAACGCCCTGCACGATTCCCGAAATCGTAACTTCAAAAGCTTCGAGCTTGCCAATGCGAGGTTGAACCAACATCTGATCTACCTAACTACCTTACGAACACTAGTTTTGTGAAACCGAATCGGTATCCGAATCTAAAAATTGACTTAAACCCACGCCGAGTTCATCTTCGAAAATTCCCAGGTCTCGCATTAGCTGAATTGTCTCTAAAGCATGATCTTCGTCCAGGCGTGCGAGCGCAAACCCAACATGAACTAATACATACTCCCCGACTCGCACCTCGGGAAGCGATGCGAAACAAACTTTGCGCCTTATCCCAATAAAATCTACGGTTCCCATAATCACTTCAGATTCTGTCCAAAGCTCCATCACTTGACCCGGCACTCCCAAACACATATGATTTCCTCTCTACAAAGCAAGTATTTATTACTCGAGCTAATGAATTTTCTAAATTTACAACACCCAAAACGATAAACTCCGATCGAGTTTTAAGACAAGCGCCACAGCATCACACGATTGTTTCCAGAGTCAGCAACAGCTAATATTTCACCGCTCATGCAAATACCATATGGCCAACACAATGTTTCATGCGTAACGGACTGCCAACGGTTTTCACCGTTCGACACCAGATCAATTTGACCAATAACTGAATCTGCCGGAAGTCCGCATTCAAGCGGATAGTTGTCATAAATCAAGATCCTGTTATTGGCTGTATCCGCAACCGCCAATCGTTTTTTATCGCACGTAACTGAATAAGGGAACCGCAGCATTTTTGCATTTTGCGGGCCCAGGGAAAACTCATAGGCAGAGAGCAGATCAATCTGTCCAACTGCGGCAAGCGGAACACTATCATAACGCACGTCACTCGGCCAAACTAGGACTCTGTGATTGCCAGCGTCGGCTAGAAATACGTAATCGTCGTCGCCGGCAACGGCGTGCACCCAGCGAAAACTATTTTCCGTAAGCCCACCACGGTTCTCTTCGTTTTGATACCCATCAGATTGCCCTAATATCAAATCGGGCTTTTCACCATGCAAAGGAAGATGTTCGAACGCCAAAGCGCGTCTGTTTCCGGTGTCGGTAATCCAAAATCGGCCGCCCACAAACCCTATTCCAAAGGGCCAGTAAAGCGATGTCGGTCCACAACTCTGGCCCGCGTTGACCTCAACGCTAAATAGATCTTGTTGGCCTATTACATGATCAGCTCGGGCACAATTATGATCGGGTAGTTTGTCCCATACCAGCAATCTATGGTTCCACGCATCAGCGACGATCAAACGGCCGTCTTCATAACACACACCAGTTGGAAGGTTCATACCATACTCAAAACCGTTGGTATTTGGACCTTCACTCAAAAAGTCCGGCTGACCAAGGACGATGTCAGCAGGTGCTTGATCGTATCTTGGTAGCTCGTTCCAAATCATTACCCGATGGTTTCCAGTGTCGGCAACAACCAACATTTTCCCGTCGGTCCACACGCCTCGAGGGGCATATAGCGATGATGGAGACAACTTTGCACTTGGAAGCCTCAATCCTCCAAGACTCGGCGAACCAACCCACGCCAACGGCTCATGCATGCTCATTTTAGTTTTACCATTACGCTTCCGTCCTCGACTCGAACGGAAAACTTCTCTAGTTCAACCCCCGGGATAGTCAAGCATTCGCCAGATATAGCGTCGAAACAAAACCTATGCCACGGACACACCAAAGTCCCGTCAACGTCGAGCGTCGCTCGATCTAGTTCCATCCCTAGGTGAGCACACCTATTCCTAAAGCACGATAACTCGCCCGCAACCGAGGTAAGGATCAAGCGCTCTTCGCCAATAGTAAATGGCAATACGCCATAATCAACGATATCTTCTAGCGCTGGTCCAATTTCCCACTGTGGAATTTTTCGTCTAGTAGGACTAAGTTTCAAAAGATCAGGGTCATTGTCATCAATGGCTCGGACTTTACTGACCTCGCCCACGTTCGAAATTATAATTTCTTGAATCTCTTCTAAAAGTTGTTCTTTCGATGAAGAACACGAACCGAAATTTCCTCGCAGTCGCACTAAGACCTCTGGGAGGTTGATATTCACCACTTCGACACTCACACCAGCAGAATCAAGATAAGGCTTGACAGAGGCCAATGTTTTGAACACCCGTTCGGTTGGTCCAGTCTGGATCACTCCAGCGCTGGTAAATAGCGCCCGTACAATGGGATCCGATGAAAGCGTTCGCAAAGTAGTTAACCCCAGGTCACCTTGTCCTAACAGAATCTCTACGGCGCGTTTTACAGCCATGATGTAGTAGCTTTCAAGCGAATCTTTTATCGCGTAGGCGCTCTTTTTTGACCTTTCGTCAAGATTGTCAAGTCCTTCTAGGGCATCGTCTAGCTCCTTGGCCCTTCGCTCAAAATCAGCAAGACTTTCATCCGCTGATGAAACTTCTTGAACCACTGCTACCTCCATTTCAACCAAAGTTACACTTAATAGTTGAATTTCTTTAAATCGCACTCGGGCGAAAGTCGTAACTTGCGATCAACTCAAGTCCTTCAAAGCACCGCTTAATCAAAAGTTCAGTAAATGTCGATTTCGCTAGTTGCAACAACACATCGCCGATTGTGCCCTTGATACAGTTGATTTCAACCGGTCTATTTGCCAAAGCCTGCAAAACAAAACATGCTCCACCAATATTGTCGAAACTAAAGTCGCAAAAAAGTGCGTCTACGAAATCAACTACCAACTTCGACTTCCCAATTTCTGGGTCGGCAAAGGCACTTAGAGCGTTATCTTGACCTTCAAAATGTGTTAGGGCTCGATCAATAAAGCGCTCTTGGGCTCCAAACATGAATACTTCAAACATCGATTGACTCCATGCTTGCGTCAACTTTTAGACCCCCTACCAACTCGCTCTCGCTCTATCCCATCAAGTATTTCTCTAATAGTCGCGGTCTCAGCGAGCATGTTAAACTCTTCAAAAATCGACCTGGCCTCATGAAGTTTGGCTTTCGCGTAATCATACATTCCTAAATGAGCCATAACATTGCCCTGATTTGCGCATATTCTTGCATAGCCAACCGGGTCTTGCAGATCTCTTTTTATCTGCAATAGCTCCTCATACATAGAAAGTGCTTCGGTCAAATTATCATTGGCGTGAGACGATGGAGCATAAACTAAAGCATTGGCCAGATTAAGCCTCGCACCGGCCCATGACTCGAGATAAAGTTCACGGTCAAAAGCTGCTACCGCCTGTCTCAAGGATGAAATAGCTATGCCATACCTGAGCTGATCCGACGCATCTGTCATTGGCATCGAGAGATATGCGAGTCCAAGATTCATATGAGCAGTTCCAAAAATCAATGGGTCTGACTCCGCGCTAACCAATCGAGTGGCATCTAGATAGTGACCAACCGCTTCACGAAGTGCATTCGGATGACCACTTTGGACTACTTGGAGTGCTATTGCAAGGCTTAAATGAATCTGGGCCTTGAGGCCATTTAAATCGCTGTGCGTCAAATCGATCAACGCTTGGCGCCAAAGTCCGATCGCCTCAACACCATTTCTGCCGTCTCGCATCAGTATTTCTGCCAAGTCACTGCGATGGGCCGCGGCCAAGATTGGCGACACAGATGTCGAATAGCTAATCGCTGCTCGAAGATTTGATATTGACCCAACGCGATCATTTGCCGCAAGCAGTTCAGATGCCTTCGCAGAACACAACAGTGAACGAACCAACGGCGATTTGGCGCTGTCTACCTCGGGCAAAGTGCAGTAGTTATTGATGTAACCTTGCAGCTGTACCAAGGCCAGAAAATCTCCGGTCGCGACCTTGCACAAGCCAAAGTACCGTTCAAAAGTAGGATCCACCACTAGTAAATTGAAATCAACCACCACATTATCTGGCGACGCTTGATCCAAAAGTTGCTTTAGAACCAACTCGGTATCTCCACCCGATAAAGCAGTTTCTAAGTAGTTCAACCCAGGAGGATATTCTCGGGGATATTTTCCGCTACCAAGCGCCTTAAGCACGTCTTGATTCCAAGAAGAGCCTTCGATTAGCATCATGCCTGCTGGCCACGAAAAAATCCCAAGAGGTTGAGCCTCAATATCCAACACGATCTGCTCGTTAGTTTCCATTGGTATCATTGGCATAGCGCGTCCTTTTTCTCACTACCTTGCGTGCATTGGATTCTCAAGGTGTTGTCATTTGCGTTTGTTGGCATCTGTAGCGCTTCGGCGTTGTGAATGAGAAATTTAAAACAGCCAAAGTCCACACTCCAGGTCCCAACAAAAGATCCTTGTACGCTTCTTGGAATTTCCCGAAGAACCTCCTCGATAAAGGCGGATCGGTTTTTGTGGCTGTCACGCGTCTTCAAATAGGTGCCACCGTTCTCACTTGAATTGAGTGGATAGACGTCTAGGTATCGCCCATTTGCCCTAACACCGATTACTCCCGAACCAAAATACTTCTCGGCATCAATCGCTGAAATCAACATGTTCCCATCGATAATTGAAACCCGCAGTGAAACAGGGGGCACAGTAGCAAAAGCCTCGCTCATTTAGCCTGAACCTCAAGTTCAATCATTTTTGAGACCTGGTCCATCGCAAGCCGAACTTTACTCGAAATTGGATCTCCAATCATTAAATTCTCCGCTTCGATTAGGTACACCACGACATCTTTTGGAAATTGGTCACCTAAAAGCCAATGAGCTAAAGCAAGTGAGTGATCCCATCTAAATGCGTGGCTATGGATCGCATCTAACGATGGCAACTGCTCTACCTCAGAGCCAGGGATCCGAAAAATCGTCCCAGGCTCTGATCCAGTGGTTGATGCATCGACCAAAATCGCAAAATCCGCTCCGCGCATTCTGAACGCTACGTCCATACCCGCTGTTCCGCCATCCACAAGAGTCACATCACTGGGCAAATCAAGTGAAAGTAACTCTCGAATTAGCACCGGCCCGACAGCGTCGTCGCCGCGCAGCAAATTTCCACAACCAACGATAACAACGCGAGAACTTGGTGTTTCGCTGTCACCATATCCGACCGCCTCAAGGGCTGAAATCCTATTTCGAGACTCTTGCAATAAGAACTCCCTAACTAAACCATGCCATTTACAACAAAGCGACTCAACTCTTTGCCACTTTTGCCGTCATACGCGTGAACTGTGCAAACTAAACACGAATCAAAACTCCTGGCCACGTGGCCCAATTCGATTGGATCCGTAACGTCTACAATCGGACTTCCGACAAGCGCATTCTCCATGGGTCCAAGAACTCCAGCCTTATCGCGGGGACCAATATTCCAGGCAGTTGGGGTGATCACTTGGTAATTGGCAATCTTGCCATTTTCAAGAACAATCCAATCACATAGTGCACCACGAGCTGCTTCGGTTCCACCAAATCCCTTGGCGTTATCAATTTCTACGGGCTTTTTGTAAAAACTCTCTTGCAAATTAAGCTGGTGCAACCACTGCTTGACCCACTTAAAATATTTAGGTGCCTCGTGCATACGAGCTAATTGTCTCACCATGATCGAGGGACCAATTGAATTGATAACGTTCAAAAATAACGGATCATAATCCTGATGTGAAGTTGCACCTGGCGAACCAGCGACGACCCTGCGCGCAAGAGGTCCAACTTCTAGCGGAACATGACCTTTGCCTGGAACATCGTATCTTGGAGACTTGGCCCATGAATATTTATCTTGTTTCTTACCAAGGGCTGGATCGATGGGCAATGTCTCACCTTCAAAAGGGTGTCTAGAAGTAGTACCCTCGTAAAAAGAGTGGGTAACATCTTCGCGCACTCGAGATTGATCAAATGAAAAAAAGTCACCGTCGGCATAAATACCTGACCGGTTGATAAGTGCTGCGTTTCGAGCGTCAATTGTCGGGCGTGCATAGCTTGCTGGGTCAAAATAAGTCCCCGTTGCCAGGTAATTTCCGACGCCCTTCCCGTATAGATCTAGCCCCACGTCTTGGCAATATCTGATGAAAAATCCACAGTCGGAGTCATAATGAGATTTACTCTCATTTAGCCAGACCAAAATATCTTCCCAGGTTTGATTCTCAAGCCAACGGTCAATCGACCCGCCTAGCCAAATTTTCTCCAGCCACTCATTTTTCCAAAAGTCAAGAATTGCCAAAGATCTAGTAACATCAGAAAGGGTAGGCGCACACATCACACCACCTGGAACCATGAAGCTTGAATGTGGCCATTGCCCACCAAAAATCGCGTACACTTCCACGGGCTTGTTCGATAAAATTACACCCTTTTGATAGTGTTCACCCACATACGGAGCAAATCTACGTACTGCCTCTTCGTACATGGGTGATTTTGAATATTTCTTGTTAACTAGATCAATCGCAAAAAGCGCATAAAAGTATTTTGGAATGCTCTGCAAAGTCTCCACAGCTTGCGCGATATTTCGAACAAGTGTCGCATTTTCAGGCATCTCGGTTTGCCACGCTACGTCAAGTGCGTAAGCCGCTTTGTACAAGTGGCTTCCACCACAAATCCCACAAATCCTAGGGGTGACAATTAATCCCGCCTGTGGATCCTTACCTCGCAGAATTATTTCAAAACCTCTAAACATCGAAGCCTCTGTCCAGGCTGACGTCACCACGCCGTCTTGAATCGTTACCCTCACATCTAGATCGCCTTCAACGCGACCTAAAGGGCTCACATGTAGATCTACTGCCGTCATATCTTTTAGTCTCTCCTATTTACTAGCTATAACATTCATCGATTGCCGCCGGTCATTAAAGCAATTGCTCTATACCACGAACATGTCCTCTTTTGACCACTGGGGTGCTGCAACTCGAGCTGCCATCGCATGTGCCATATAAGTAAGGTGGTCATTGCCTTCGGGGACCTCTTTGGGAACCACTCCACTGACCTTTTGGGTTTTGAACACTGTTCCTGGCGCTAGGTCAAAGAACGGAAATTCAGGTTCAGTACATCCAGTACAAGGCATCCCAGCCCTGGTCTTAGACGATTGCCGATTCCACAAGATCCGATTGCAGGGAGAATGTGTCATTGGACCACGACACCCAAATTCATAGAACAAACAACCAGTTCTAGTGCCTTCACCAAACGACGTAGTCGACTGCTTATATTCAAAGAACTGAACTCGAGTACATCCGGTTTGCGTAAAACTCTTAAAAAATGTCAAAGGACGATGTAGCTCATCAAGGGCGATATCCCCGGCACGACCTGACGCCAAAGCAACGATAATTTGAGTGATCCAGTCGGGATGAGCTGGGCATCCTGGGATATTGATGACCGGAAGTCCAAATTTCGACTTGAAGTCCGCACCAAGGAAGCCACCTTTGGCACGCTTATGAAATTGTAAGCCCGTAGACGACGTAGGATTTGGATCCGTTGCGGGAACGCCACCCCAACACGCGCAATCTCCTAAGGCAACGACGATCTGCGCTTGCGCCGCGATATCATTTACCCAATCTTTCATAGGTCTCTCGGCAAACATGTTGAATCGGCCTGATCCTTCAGGACCCTCAATTACCGTACCTTCAAACACGAAAATATCAAGAGGTCGAGCGCCCGAAGCGACATCTTTGAAGATCTTCTTAGCATTTTCACCGAGCTCTTCACCTAGTGATGGATGCCAAATCAGGTCCAAGCCAAAGTCGACTATCAGATCAACCACGCTCGGTTCTTCCGCAGTCGTAAACGACATTGTGTTCCCAGAACATGCGCCGCCCTGCAACCATAAAACTGTAGCCACGTCTACCCGATTCTCCTTTTCTAACTGTTGGAGTTGACTTGGCCAACTCCAACTTTATTTCTACAATTTGCGCCTAGCAAGAAGTCGCAAAGCGCTTCTATACCCACGCCTGTTCGAGCTGAAGTCTCGACGACTTTCACACCGAAATTAATCTGATTGATATTTCTATGTATTTGGGCCATGTCGGTTTCACAGGGTTCAACAAGATCCATTTTTGTCACCACGATCAAATCAGCACTTGAAAACAAGTCGGGATATTTCAAAGGTTTGTCTTCACCTTCGGTCACCGACAAAAGCGCGATTTTTAGGTCTTCACCCAGATCAAAGTCAGAGGGACATACCAGGTTTCCCACATTTTCAACCAACAGAACATCAAGAGATGACAAATCTAAGTCCTTTATTGCGTTAGCAAGCATCGACGCCTCTAGATGACACACTCCTTGCGTTACGATCTGTATTGCATTTTCACACACGCGGGAAATTCTCTTGGCATCATTTTCTGTGGCACAATCCCCGACAACGACGCCGACCGAACACTCTCGCGAGTTGAGCTCTTGGCATACGCGAACAACAAGTTCGGTCTTTCCAGTTCCAGGCGCTGAGATCAAGTTCAAAACCTTCACTCCATTGCTATGAAATAAATCGCGCAATTGAGCAGCGTCTTTGTCGTTTGCAGCCAAAATATTTAATCCAAGGTCTACAACATTGGAGTCTTGAACAAGATTTTTCAACATGAAACAAGCGCAATAGGCTTTGGGGTGAAGCTAACTATTTCTAATTCTCGACCCGTGATCAGCTGTGCCGAGCTGGTCAAGCATTTTGGACATCTGAAATCCAATTGACCTATCGGAGAAACCGCCGTATCGCAACTTTGACACCAAATAGTCACCGGCGACGTCGAAAACTGCAAACTTGCCGCTTCACAAATAGTACCGACCGAGGCAATCTCGAATCCCAGTTCCAACGAATCAGCAAAGATACCACAGAGTGCTCCGATTTTCAAATGTATGGATTCCACGCATTCGACTTCCCGAACTGTAGCTGCCTCGACTACTTCAGCGAGTATTGCCCGTGCGAGTGAGAGCTCATGCATTGTCGTCAGACCCTTCTGCCGAGCGAAGCGGCAAGTTCAACAACGTAACTCATGCCTTTTTGTACGTCAGGATCCTTTAGAGATTTCATCAAAGAGAACGCGCTTTTGATCCGGGGGTGCTTATTTGCAACTTTTACGCGGGCCTCGACAGCCGCGTCGGCCGCAGTCGATAAAAGCTGAACTACATCGGACCGAAACAGTCCCGAATCGAACAGTGTCACAATATCTGGTGCCGCTTTGGCAAAAGACACCCCTAGGCGACTAAGAACGGTAACGATCTGCTGCAAGTTGGCTGCATCGTCTCCAAAAACATTATTTGTTTGCTCTCTTGCCTCTACGGCCATTTGGGAAATTGAATCTGCAATCACATCGCCCCGGACTAAAAATCCGTCTAGCATCTGCAGCAAAAAAGCCAACAATCCCGCTTGGTCGATAAGCTGAGATAACGACGAGACAACGCTCGGATCCGAAAGCTTCAGCTCTAATTTGTCTCGCTCAGTTAGAGTCTTCAGCTCCTGCGGTGTACTAATACTCAAGACAACCCCCTCATAACGTAATCTTTGGTTGAATATTACGTTAACTTATTCCCCTGCGCAAACCAGAATCTATCCACTTCACGCATTTGCAATCCAATTCCTGCTACCACTTGCATTTTCGGTGTACTATAAACGTTGAGGATATCCAAAATACGCGAGACTAACATTGTGACAATTCATAACCTTCAAATGATGAACACCTTGAAGACGAATTCAAACGTGCCAAGGCGAGGTCGGTCAAGGGGCATTCCACCAGCGTTGGAATCGTACGAGATCTTTTCGTCCAACGTAATTCGAGACGCAGAAAAGGGCTTTGAACAAATACTGGGAAAACACCGCCTGACCGTTTTAGCCAGGGACACCTCTGACTTTCACGCGTCATTGCATGCTGCAAAGCTGCGCGATATTACTCTTGGTTACCTCGACTACCGCGTAGCAGTCGAAGTTACCTGCGAAAACGCGCCGAATGATTTCTTTTTTGTGTTTATGCCGACCAACGGGATAGGCACGTTCAAAATAGGTTCGACTGCGATTCAATCCTCAACTGTCCAAGCGTATATAGCGCCTCCAAGCGAACGTTTAGTATTTCATCTCGAACCGGATTCGCCTCATCTTTTTGTTCGGATTTCCCATAAGTTGGTTGAACAACAACTGCAACGCATGTTAGGACGCTCTGTGCGCACTGAGATTATTTTCGACAAGGCTTTGGATCAATTTTCCGCATCGTCAATGCGTTGGCTATCGGCAATACAGCTTCTGCATGAAGAAATCTCTCATCCAACCCCGTTATCAGAAATCGAAACCGGACTTACATCACTCGAAGACTACATAGCGGCAACGCTACTATTAGTGCAGACGTCGAATTATTCTCAGGAACTACGAACTCCAGGTAGAACCCCGGCAAGTCGAACCTTGCGAAGAGCAGTCGCATTCATCGAGGGACACCTTGCAGAAGACATCACCATCGCAGATTTAGCCAATGCTGCAAACTGCAGTCCAAGGACACTCCAAAGCGCATTTGCTACTGAACTTGATACTTCTGCCATATCGTACATTCGTGATCAACGTCTACAACGAGTGAACGATGAACTTAGAGACTCAAGTAGATTCGCACCAGAAATCATTTCGATCGCGGAAATTGCAAAATCGTGGGGATTCACGCATTTGGGCCGCTTCGCGGCGAGTTACCGAGCCCGCTTTGGAGAAAATCCCTCGGATACACTCGCCAGATCTAACTGATTCGCGATTATGGACAGATGAATACTCGTTTAATGCCACCAAATGAGCGAAGGTTTGACAACTCGCGCTTACCATTTATCCTCACTGCGTACGTTGCAAAATAAACAAAACGACCAGCCAACAACCAAGCATATGCCAAATATTTCCACGAAATTACCTCAAAAGCGCAAGACGCCTTTCAGTTCGTCTGACCCCGTGCAAGCAATCGCAAACAACAATTTCTAACATATTTTCTCACATGCCAAAACATTTCTGCCAGCTAGACATCATCAGAATAGACAAACGTATCACCTAGCTAAAAGCGCCACAACAATTACGAGCTGTAAGCATCCGCAGCAAAATCTACAGGAAAAAAATTATTAGTCTGTAGAAACGAATTCTCGGGTCCAACTGCAGTTACCCTTACTGGCACCACCGCATCACATATCCAGTAATACGTACTTGAAAAAGGAGTAGGTATCAATATCGGACTATAGTCATTGGGTGCATAGGATTGGACTTCAACTGGCATATTACAAGTGTCTTGGACTCCCGGAATCGGTACCGAACTCCACGACGCATAAAAATAAACACTCATCCCAGGTGCTAGAGTCTGCAAATGAGGACCGGGATCAAAGTTCGTAGGATAACCACCACCCCTAACCGTAGAAGTATTTATAGCTTGACCATTTGAAGTCAAAAACTCAATTCCCGGATATCCTAACAACGTGCAAATAGCGCTAGAAACATTCGTATAGCGAAACAGTTCACTTACCTGTTGATCAGCGAGCATTGGTTGAACATTGGCAGCGAATTCCAATTGAGAACTATGACAATTCGTGGTTGTCGAAACAGCCGGCACAGACGTAACTGAAACTGGCGACGCTGTTGTGGATGTCGAGGTCGTGCTTTCTGTAACACGTGTTGTACTCGTAGCTTGTACGCTCGTCGTTGCGTGCGCAACAGTAGTGGTTGCATTACCCGGAGCAGTACTAGTAGTACCACATGCCACAAAACATACGCTCGATAAACCAAGACCAGCAACCCGCGACAAACGCCAATGCGCGTGCTTGACTACAATTATATTCCTCACCTAGTACCTCATCGCGTAATTGTCTCACAAACCAAACTAAAGTCCTGATTCAATTAAGTCAAATTTTATGGAAATGCCACCCAGGTAATCATAACTTGATTCGGCCACAATAATAAGTCAAACATGGAAATGCAGCGCGAGTCTAAAAACAATAAACTCCGCAAACAATCAGTACAATGAAAGATAACTCATAAACAAATCACGCAGCCCACATTTAGCAAGTACGTGAGATCCGTAACCAAGCATCATCAAAATATTGACGTTAAACGACTGTAGGGAACCCTTTTGGGGTTCCCTACTTAGTATTTCAAATAGTAATCCGGCGGCGTCCTACTCTCCCAGGGAGTTGCCCCCCAAGTACCATCGGCGCTGACAGTCTTAACTTCCGTGTTCGGAATGGGAACGGGTG
>JAJYGT010000092.1 GCA_021785005.1 Actinomycetes bacterium | reverse complement strand
TCTTAATGAACGATTCAAGGGCGCAAGGCGTTTTGACGAACAACCGGCCGCAATGGCTACGTTGAATTCCTACGATCTACCTGAAACTCGGTCCTATCGGCTAAAAAATAAACTTCTTGGACGACCATTGGTGAATGAAGCTATGGCGAGTGAGCGACTTGATAACTTTACCGCGATGGCGGTATTGTCATCCGACGTCATTTCTTCATCGGCCTATGCGACGGAACAGATAATTACCGTTTTGATACCGATAGTCGGAATTGCTGCATTCTCATTGGTGGTGCCGATCAGTGTTTTAATTTTGGTGATCCTGGCATCGGTCGCAGCTTCATATTTCCAGGTTATAAAAGCTTATCCCCGTGCAGGGGGAGCCTATGTGGTCGCTCGGGATAATTTTGGACCACGAATCGCGCAAATTGCCGCCGTTGCGATCATGATTGACTACACGGTAACGGTAGCAATTTCAGTCGCGGCGGGTGTTGATGCCATTTCGTCAGCAGTTCCAGCACTGGCGCCGTACAACCTCTACCTTTCTTTGGTATTTGTTATTTTGTTAGCCTATGGCAACCTGCGGGGCATAAAAGAGGCTGGAAGAATGTTCGCTTTCCCAGCTTATTTTTTCATCGGCAACATGCTAATTTTGCTGTTTGCCGGGATTCTGAAGATTTTCACCGGAAAAATTAAAGAGCTTCCACTTCATGTTGCCGGTGGTTACACTCCGGGTCACGCAGGCTCGGGTCTATTAATGGGTGCGTCGCTCTTTATTTTTTTGCAGGCATTTGCCAATGGTGGTACTGCTGTGACCGGTATCGAAGCTGTTTCAAATGGTGTAAGCCTATTTCGCCCTGTTCAATGGAAAAACGCTCGCAAGGTCCTGGTGTACATGGCATTGATCTTGGGTACGCTGTTTTTTGGACTGTCGTTTTTGGCTGAGTATATTCACCCAATGCCAAGAATTTCTGGAACGCCAACGGTCATTTCAATAATTGCCGAGACCGTTTATGGTCCGAGCGTCGCGGGCAAAATACTTTACTATTCGTTGCAAATCAGCACTTATTTCATCTTAATTTTTGCGGCTAACACTAGTTTTAATGGATTCCCCTACTTGGTATCGTTTGCTGCTGAAGACTCCTTCTTACCAAGGCAGTTCTCGCGTCGGGGTCATAGACTTGCTTTTTCAAATGGCATAATACTTTTGACCGGCGTTTCTGAGATGATTTTGATAGGAACGAATGCACGAGTCTCGGCGCTAGTTGCGCTGTATGCCATTGGAGTCTTTACAGGTTTTACCATGGCCGGAACTGGAATGCTAAAGCATCACTTAAAGTTGCGCGAGCCCGGGTACAAAAAAGCCTTTACTATCAACCTGATTTCGTCGGTTTTGTCAGGAATTGTGGTCATAGTATTTTTAGTGACAAAATTTACCCAGGGAGCTTGGGTGGTTGTTGTGGTAGCTCCAATTTTAGTATTGATTTTTATCCGCTTGAACCGGCAATATATGGCCGAAGAAGAGCGATTGGAACGCGATGTGGCAATTGCATGTGACGTTCCAGTATTACGCAAGCACAAGGTAGTATTGTTCGTTGAAACACTAGATTTGGCAACGGCACGTGCGCTGCAGTACGCACGAGCGTTGGTGCCAGATGAAATTCGGGCAATTCATATCGAGCTTGATCCAAAAGAGGCGCGAAAGCTAGAGTCAGATTGGAGTCGACTCGGGGTTAAAAAAATAGACCTAGAGGTGGTTGAGTGCTCGGATCGCAGAATCCATCGTGCCGCTTTGGACCTAGTTGCTGAAGCTGTGACTCCTGGAGATTCAGAAGTAACCGTATTATTGCCTAGGCGCACTTATCAAGGTTTTTTCCAAAAGATTCTTCACGACAGAACCGCCGATGCCATTGCGAAAGTGGTAGGTCAATTACCTCATGTGAATGCGACGATAATTCCGTTCGAGGTCGTTTTGTCTCCGTCCTCGAAGGTTGCGAGAATTCGTCGCGGCAAAGACGATTCAGATTCAGATAGCGCCAAGAGCGATATGTTGGTCGATCTGGTTCCACGGCTTCCCGGGTCAACACCGATTGGCCAGCTCGTTTACCGACGACACGCCAAAGTCGTGGGACGTGTGAAGTCGGTACGAGTTCAACCATTGGACAGTATTGCATCCTTGTCAGTAAGGTTGGAAGACGCTACGGGCGGAATATTACTAGTATTTCCAGGAAAGCGACGAGTTCCCGGGATCGATCCGGGCCGGATCTTGTCTGCTGAAGGAACTGTTGGAGATTTGGACGGTCACATTGCTATCATGAATCCTACGTATGAGTTTCTGTCAGCGGAGGGAATCGATGGACAGTAGACCGGGTGCTAATTTCACTTTGATGATTTAGGTTGAATACAAAATCCGTGTAATTCCGGAGCGAGTTCACAAAAAGGCCGTATTGTAAATGGTCGAAGAAGTGGATGTGGTAAAGACCAGAGTTAGGTAGGTTGTATCAGCGAAATGGCCAAACCACTTGTGATTGTTGAGTCTCCGGCTAAGGCCAAGACTATTTCAAAATTTTTAGGTGATGAATATCTAGTAGAGTCCTCCATCGGTCATATTAGAGATTTGCCAAAGAGTGCTGCTGAAATTCCTGCGGCACTAAAGAAACAGGCGTGGGCACGCCTGGGAGTAGACGTTGAGCACGACTTTAAACCGCTTTATATCGTCCCCGATCGAAGCAAAAATCAAGTTAAGCGCCTCAAATCTCTTTTGTTAGATGCCAGTGAAGTTTTGCTTGCTACAGACGAGGACCGAGAAGGTGAATCAATAGCGTGGCATCTTGTTGAGGTCCTTGCGCCAAAAGTACCAGTAAGACGCATGGTTTTTCATGAGATAACAAAATCCGCGATTCTCCAAGCTATTGAAAACACCCGAGCAATTGACCAAGGCCTAGTAAATGCACAGGAAGCTCGGAGAATTCTTGACCGACTATACGGTTACGAAGTTTCCCCGGTACTTTGGAAAAAAATCAAACCCGCTTTATCAGCCGGACGAGTTCAAAGTGTTGCTACCCGGATTTTGGTGGAACGCGAACGCGAACGAATGAAATTCACTTCAGCATCGTATTGTTCGATGGCGGTGTTGTCGGCGAAAGAATCTGCAGCCTTTAAGGCGAGTTTGATAGCGTTAGACGACACCAAAATTGCAACTGGGAAAGATTTTGGACCTGACGGACTTCTGCGAGAGAAGTCCAGGTCCACTAAAGCAGATGTTGTTATTCTACGAGAGGTCGATTGTCAAGTGCTAACGCTGGCGATCTCCAATAAGGAACTAACCGTAACTTCGGTGGAGAGAAAACCGTACAAGAGGAGTCCGGCGCCGCCATTTCGTACCTCTACACTGCAACAAGAAGCAGCGCGAAAGTTGCGCTTTTCCTCTAAGCGCACAATGGCTGCGGCGCAACGTCTTTATGAAGACGGTCTGATTTCTTACATGAGGACTGACTCAACATATCTGGCAGATGCAGCTTTAACTGAGGCCAGAAAAATCGTAAAAAATAGCTATGGGAGCGAGTTCTTGCCCGCTACGCATCGCGATTATCGAAATGCTGTCAAGAACGCCCAAGAAGCTCATGAGGCGATCAGGCCAGCAGGTGATAGTTGGCGAGATCCTAGATCGGCGTCCTTGCATCTTCGATCTGACGAGGCCAAGTTGTACGAACTAATTTGGAAGCGTACAGTTGCTTCGCAAATGACGGACGCGACCGGAACGAGTATTTCGGTGAAGTTCGTATGTGATATTGAACCAGAGACCTCTATAGGCGATAGCCAAAGCGTCAGCGTTACGCCGCAAGCGGCTCATTTTAGTGCCAGTGGACGCACCATAAACCACTTCGGATTTCTCAGGGTGTATGTGGAAGATACTGATGAAACTGAGACCGAGAATGAAGAATCTGAAGTAGTGCTTCCGAATTTTACTGAGGGCGACAGGTGCCTTGTGGCAGATGTATCCTTTGAACCGCACGCAACAAATCCCCCACCACGTTTTACCGAAGCTTCGCTAATCAAATCTTTGGAAGAACTTGGTGTTGGTCGGCCAAGTACCTACAGTTCAATTATCGCAACAATTTTAGATCGAGGCTATGCGTTTAAAAAGGGCACGGCACTAGTACCGTCTTTTGTGGCATTTGCTGTCGTTGGATTATTAGAGCAATTCTTCACAGACCTGGTGGACTACAATTTTACAGCTGGACTTGAAGACTCTTTAGACAAAATTGCTAATGGAGAACTTCCTGTGGTGCCGTATCTGAAAGAGTTTTATTTTGGTGATGTGAACCCGGGACTAAAGGAGTTGGTAAGTGAACAGCTTGATCGAATTGATCCTCGAGTGATAAATTCGATTTCTCTTGGCGTCACACCCGACGGGGTAGATTGCGTGTTGCGCATTGGACGGTTTGGTCCATTTCTTCAGGTCGGAGAAAAGACTGTTCCTGTACCCGATGGATTAGCACCGGACGAATTAACTCTGAATAAAGCAATGGAGCTTATTTCCACGACAGTCGCGGACCGATTTTTAGGTGTCCACCCAGATTCTGGCGAACCTATTTTTGTAAAAGTTGGTCGTTTTGGTCCATTTGTACAGTTGGGAGATCCTGAACTTTTGCCAAAAGGTACCAAACCGCGCACGGGCTCCCCTTTGTCGACCATGAATGCAAACACCATGACGTTAGAAGATGCCGTTACGGTACTTTCACTGCCTCGCATAGTTGGTCAAGATCCGATTACCAAACAAGAGATCGTAGCGGCTAATGGAAAATTTGGTCCGTACATCAAACGGGGGGTGACTTCGCGCAATTTAGAAAGCGACTCAGAACTCTTGACGATAGAGCTGCCCCGTGCTCTTGAGTTGCTCAATCAACCCCAGGCAGGAAGACGAAGATCCGCTACATCTGTTGTTCTAGGAGCAGATCCAGATGGTAACACTATCACCTTGAGATCGGGCTCATTTGGACCTTACATTACTGACGGTAAGGTGAACTGCTCCGTAAAACAATACGAAGTAGACGAGGGACTTACGTTGGAGCGAGCTATTGAGTTGCTGGCCGAAAAGCGCGGTTCAATTGATCCAAATGAGAGCGCTTCTGAAAAGCCAAAGCGTAGAAGTTCGCCGAGATCTACAGCAAGTAAACGCAAAGCAGTGACTCCGAGGAGCACTGCACGCAGTTCCGGTAGAATTTCAAGCAGTGCGCAACCAGACGCAAAGGATAGCGTTGCCTAGTCGGGGACATTTCATTGCAGTTGAGGGACTAGACGGCGTGGGAAAGTCCACGCAAGTTCAAAAACTTGGTGACTTATTGAGTGAACTCGGTCATCAAACGGTTGTGACGCGTGAGCCAGGTGGCACCTTGCTCGGAGAAGCAGTGAGGGATTTGATGACTTCTGAAAAGAATGTTTCGCTGCGTGCTGAAGCTCTACTTATGTCTGCCGCTCGTGCGCAGCATTGTGAAGAATTAATTGAGCCTGCACTTGCGTGCGGCACGACGGTAATTGTAGATCGCTTTGTTGGTTCATTTTTGGCCTATCAAGGCTATGGAAGAGGAATGGATATCGCTTCACTCCGGACACTAATTGATTTTTCAACTAATGGTCTTCTACCTGATATGACGATTCTCCTTGAATCGCCGACGCTTCGTCCACCCAAAACCCTGCGCCATGATGATCGCTTTGAGGCGCTCGGGTCTCAGTTCCAGGAGAGTGTTAGGAGTGGTTACGCACTCCTGGCGAAACAAGACTCATGGGTTCGGGTATCGGGTGATGGCGATGAAGAACAGGTTGCTCAACGTATTTTGGAAAACGTTTTGAAGCTTTTTGCGTTTGAATCGGTTGAAATAAATGACAATTGATTCGCTAACCGCTCGTCATGTGCCTGAGGTATTTAGGCGGATACCGATCCAGACTGGGGTAAGCGATCAACTTAGCGATCACTTGTATCAGATCAATAACAGCTACCTATTTTTGGGACCCGATGGATCCGGTAAGCACGAATGGTCGTTAGCGTTTGCCGCCGCCATAATGTGTAGAAACGGAGGCTGTGCTGAGTGTGCAATTTGTAAGAGCGTACTGCATTCGCGTCATCAAGATCTGAACTTTATTGAAAATCGCTCGGGAGTCATGCCGATTGATGTCGCTCGGGAATTGGTGAAAGCTGCTCGCCTGACTCCAAATGTCGCGCGGTATCGCGTGGTTATCATTAACAAGTTTGACAATGCACGCGAAGTCGCTCCCGTATTGCTAAAGACGATCGAAGAACCGCCAGCTTCGACTGTGTTTCTGATTCTTGTGGACGGGATAACGCCTGAGTTTAAGACAATTGCGTCACGGTGCGTACGAGTAGATTTTATGCCCCTTCAACTCGGTGAAATAGAACATTATCTTCGCCATTTGGGAGTCCCCGACGATGATGCAAAGCTTGGCGCACGATTCTGTGATGGGGATCTCAAAAAAGCCAACGAACTAGCCTTCGATGGAAAGATGTCAGAACGGATAGCATTGTGGTCCTCGTTGTGTGGCGAGAAGTACAATTCCGGACATCAAATTATGACTAGAGTTATGCAAATCGTTGAATTTTTGGATCTGGTGCTAAGCGAATTCAAAGTCCAGCAGCAAATTGAAGTGCAAACGCTTCGAGAAAATGCCAAGGGCTCGAGCGGTACAAAGGTGCTGATCAAAGAGCTTGAACTTGAACAAGCTCGAACACTAAGGTATCGTCGCCGCCGCGAACTCACATTGGGATTTGGCATATATTTATCTATTGTGAAGGAAACCACGGTGGCTGGAACCTCTGGATTAGATGATTTTGTGGAGCAATGTGCTTTGGTTCAAGAATCGATGTTCAAGCTAAACGCGGGGGTATCTGAACAAATTGTCTTGGGTACATTGTTGGGTGCGCTTGGATAATTCTCGCTAGGATTAATTCGTTATATTATGCCCGGGTAGCTCAGTCGGTAGAGCAGCTCACTCGTAATGAGCAGGTCAGGAGTTCGAATCTCCTCTCGGGCTCCATTTCACGGCTCATTTTAACTTCTTTCACTTGTCAGTGGTACATAAGAAGTACGTAGTTATTTTGTGACGAACCAAAAAATGCGATACGTCTGGTTGTGTGGAAGCTGGGGGTGTGCGTTGCACGTGATTCCCTCACTGGGAAATACTGCCACATGGTAAACATGGTTATCGGTAGCGCTAGAATTGCCTACAAGGCCTTCGCTTCGCGAATTTCCTCTCCCCCCATAAGATTTCGGCGGCTATATTACACGTTTGACCTCTTTGTCAAGGACTTTTTGACAACCCATCAAGGATCAGCCCTACGGACAGCAAATAATTATTGAGCAATAGCTAACAACCACGTTATTTTAATTGGGCTATTTGCATTCTGAGGTTGGAATCAAGATCATGTTAGTTGTACCGAATCTAAACCGACTTGGTTTGAAGTTGGCTATTCAGCACCGGCTATCCAAGCCCTTTGTTGGTTGGTTGCCATACTGACCGGCAGCAGTTCGGCCATAGCTGACGGTCGCCATGGACTTCACACACTTCAGTAGACAGATTATTATGTAGAAACTGAACAGGAGTGGGTCCAAAAAACGTATCAAACGGAAGATGTATCCAACCCAAGAGGAAGCTAAGACGGAGATATTTTGATACATCACAGTGTTCTACAACCGAACTTGCACATACAGTTACTTAAATCAGCTGAGCCCGATGACGTTCGAATAGTTACAAAACAGCAACCAAGAGCCCGCCGCTGGCTCGCCGTACCCACAGAAGATTGTGCTCGTGTGGCCGACAGTGTTAGAGACTAGCACAACCCAGTTGAATCTGCAATAATTAGAAATGTCCGGCTCGGTTAGACACCGGTATTTCTGTAGTGCCGTTGAGCCTGTAAAACAGCATGGTGGTGGAGGGCCCCACGAGAACCGTGGATTGTTGCGCTAGAGCACGAGCGTCAGACTTCTGATTTTCCTCGCCCTCTCCGGATCGGACACTAAAAAGACTAAACCGACAGAAGGAGACTACATGGATATTGTCCACTACCGATGCGCGGGTCTTGACGTCTCAAAGAGAGACGCCAAAGTCTGCGTAAGAGTTCAAGAACCCACCCATGCCCGAGCTAGTTCAACAGTCACGACCTGGGACTCAGTAACGAACCAAATTCTGGCGCTGCGTGATTACCTTATTGGCGAAAAGGTAACGCTGGTGGTAATGGAAGCAACGTCTGATTATTGGAAATCCTTCTACTACCTACTCGAGGAGGGTCCGTTCGAAATCATGCTGGTGAATTCACGACACGTAAAGAACCTGCCTGGTCGAAAGACTGACGTCTCAGACGCCGCGTGGCTAGCTCAACTAGGAGCCCATGGTTTGGTACGTGGATCATTCGTTCCGCCTGAGCCGATTCGAAAGCTGCGGGACCTAACCAGAACACGCACCACGATAGTACGCGAACGCTCTCGTGAGATCCAACGTCTAGAAAAGCTTCTCGAGGACACGGGAATCAAACTTTCGTCGGTCGTGACGGATCTGCACGGGGTATCAGGTAGAGCCATGACAGACGCACTGGTGGCGGGTGAACGTGACCCCAAAGTCTTGGCCGAGCTGGCCAAACGCAGACTCCGTTCCAAGATCCCTGAGTTGAGTGAGGCCCTCACCGGACGGTTCAACGATCACCACGCCTTCTTAGTCCGAGTACAGTTAGACCCGATTGACCAGCGCACCCACATTATTGAGGAGTTGACCGCACATATCGAGGAGGAAATGATCCCTTTTCGATGTGCCCGGGACCTGATGGTCACCATTCCGGGCATCTCTACCAAAGTTGCTGACGTCATTATCGCTGAGACGGGAGCGGACATGAGCCGGTTTCCAACTGCTGGCCACCTGGCCTCGTGGGCGGGAACTTGTCCAGGTTCTAACGAATCGGCTGGCAGAGTAAAGTCCACCCGCACTCGTCCAGGTAATCCCCACCTAAAAGGCGCACTCGGAATTGCTGCCATGAGTGCGGCGCACTCGAAAGGCACGTACTATTCGGCTAAGTATCGTCGCTTGGCCGGGCGTCGAGGACCCATCAAGGCTGTGGTTGCGATCGAGCACGCAATGCTTGTGGCCATATGGAACATGCTCCAAACCGGTGAGACCTATAGTGACCCCGGTGACGACTTCTACACGCGGCGAAGTCCTGACAAAGCAAAGAACCGTGCAATCGAACAACTGCGCAACTTGGGCTATACCGTTACTCTCGAGCCTACGGCTGCCTAAGAACTAGTAATCTTCGCGTCAGAAAATGAGGATTGGCTATGGAAACAGGTGAAGCTGTTCTTCTGATTATGAAGATGATCGAGACATCAAAGGCCAATCTTCCGGCACCAGTGCAGGCGGCTTGGTCCATGGCTGCTCAACCAAAGCATCTTGGAACCACTGGTCCCGAAGATTGGCGTGCTCAGTCACGATGAGTTGGAAACCCGGGACATCCTTCTTCGTGAAATTCAGCAATAGTTCGAACAATCGACGAACCGCCGCCAGGTCGGCATCTGCTTCCGTTTTCTGAACAGTTCCATCCGCTTCTTGGTAGACCTTCTCCGAAGGGAAATAAACTTGGGTTGGCTGGTCGATAAGCAGAAACTGAGGAATCGGGCAGTTATTCTTCCAGGCGAAAAGATGCAGTGCCAACAGCGCCGAGAGGTGGTAGGCCAGATGATTTTCTCCGCCACCGGTTCGACTCATGGGAACCGGACGATCCGGGCGATCAAAAACAATGGTGAGACGTTTTAGATCAAGCCGCGCTGGGAAGTCGCTGAACTCCGCCTCGAAGGTCTGGATGTACCGTGACACCTGCGCAGAGATGTTATTCAGAATTGAAGTTAATCGTTCGTGGCTGTCGTCAGCACCGATTTTCTTCTCTAGTTCCTCGACCTTGAACTTCAGGCGGCGGTGCTCTGCTTCGCGCGAAACTAACTCCGCATTGGGAACAAGATTCTCCAGGAACAAGCTGATGCGGCCAACAACCCGTGCCGCCGCATTGTTGCGAGTCCCCATTTGCGCGATAACTTCATTGGCTGCTATCGCTGCAGATAACTCCGCCTCCTTGTTCTTTATCGCATCCACGACCTCGCGCACCTTGTCATCCTGCTCAACAAGATACGCCTCCAATTTGGGGCGCTGACCCGCGAAAATGCTCATTTCCTCGTCGAGTGTTGCCAGTTCTTTGAGGAGTACTTTTGCGACAGGAGACTCCAGAGCCAGTTTCGCTTCGCAGAATGGCCACTGCCATTCACCGGTTTCAGGATTCTTGGGAAGGGCCTTGATGGAAGCGAGTCGATCTTTTTGCTCCAGCGCCTCACTTTCAAAACCACTGGCCCGCTTAGAGAATTGGCGGGCGGCATCGACTCTGGATTGGGCCTCTCGCCGGTCCTTGCGTAGCTGGTTGATCTCTTCTTCAAGTCGAGATATTCTGTGACCGTCATCATCGGGGACCGCGGATGGCTTCCATTGCAAGGCAGTACGCAAGGCATCGATCACGCCATTTGGCCCGGCCTGTTGATTCTCCGGCGCAATGATACCAACCGACTTGGCCTCCGAGAAAAGGCCGATTCCCTTCTGTTGGGACGTATCAATGGCGTCACGAGCCTGTTCGAGGAGCTTTGCGTTGAGCTTCAGTTCTCGTTGTGCAGCGCGCAGCTTGGCTTCTAGTTCGTACCGGTCATTGGAAGAAATGCCAAGCAGAATCGGTAGCGTGTCGCGGATCGTTTGTGGCTGAAACGCTTCATTCTGGCGATAGAAAAGTTGATCTTTGTTGGCGACGATGCCTTGCTTCTGGAATAAGTAGTAGTACGTGTGCTTGACTTTCGCGTCATAGCTCTCCCGGCTGTGTTCTATCGCGACATCAGTATGGTTCTCCGGGATGCCCAGCAACCGCGACAGCAGTGCAACCACCGCATCGTCAGCAGTGTTGACCACCAGATCCTTAAAGGCAGGGACTGTCAGTTGACCCCCCCGTCGCTGCATGGCGGTACTGCAGCTTGTACCACCGGCGGTCGGGGCGGGCTTTGCGATTAGCACCTGTTCCTGGGGGAACTGATAGATCACAGCGAACCACGCCACTTTGTCGCGAATGATGCCTTCTGGGACATTGAAGGTTGAGCGCCCCATACAGTATTCGATGATCTCGGAGAGCGCTGATTTCCCAGTGGAGGAACGACCAGTGATGACGTTCAGGCCATCTACCTTAAACTGAATATCTCGGCGCTGTCCGTCGTGACTGTAGATATGAATTGACTTGATCTTCATGGGCGAATTCCAAAGGTTGTGTACACCGTCACGCGGTCTGCGATGCGTGCGAATTCTTTTCCAACGATGCGAGCGACGCGCTGGCAGGAGACGGATTCATCGGTCCCTGTCACGGATTTTTTAACGCGGTTCGGCACGGTCTTCAACCGGCCCTCTTGCGACACGATGAAGCATCCTCGTTCCATCAGCACACCGAACGCTTCGAGCGCAAATAGCAGCAGGTCGCTGGCGCGGTCAGCAAAGCCGACCAGCAACTGAGGATTCTTTTCGATAGTTTTCAGAAGGTAGCTGCGAGAATTACCCACGATTACTTCGCGCGAGTCTTTCTGCAAAGACAGTGGCAAAACCAGCAACGCAAGAGAGAACGGCATGCCATCGGGATTCTCCTCCTCATAGCCTTGCAGTGCCCTGAATAGAACCAAGCCGCAGAAAGCGGGATTGAAAAGGTTTTTGACTTCGAATGGTCGTTGATCCCATCTTTTCATTCCGCGGCCCCCAACAGCTGGCCAACACGGTTGAGGAAGCGAGGATGCCAGTAAACCGTAGGAAGCGGACGCTTGTTCGCAAGGATATGAAATCCTCCACGTACAACATAGGGCTCGGTCACACGCTCCCGAATGCGAAGCGTGCTGCTGTTGCCACTTTCTAAGTCGACCCATCGGTACAGCGCTTTGCCCGCTTCTAAAAGAACTGCATCGGCACTTTCCTCATCAAGTTCCTCGAAGACTACATCTCGGTAGCGGCTCCACTCATCAACAAGGCGGTCTTCATACTCCTCCATTTCTCCCGAAACCAGAAGGGTTTGACGTGCCCAGGAGGACCGTTGCTCGAACGCTCGATAGTAATCCAGGATGGCGTTACGAATGCGGTTGGAGGCAATGCCAATTTCTCGCAGTTGCACAACGAAAAGTCGCTGATCGTTGTCTGCGTCGATTTCTCCGGCGGGTACCTTCCCTCTGAACGTGATTGGGAGGTTGTCGAACTGGTACTCCTCCGCAAATGCGGAAAGCTTTTCCGAGATCTCGTAGCCGAAGACGGCGTCTGTACGTTTGCCGACCAACAGGTTGACGATGGTGTCATTCCACCAACCTTCGAGGCGCTCAAAGATGGCGCCACGATTGTCGGTCCGGATGATGCGCATGTGCTGGTCTTTGATGATTGAAGGCACATCCTCGATGCGCGGTCCGCCATCAAATATCACGATGCGCGAAAGAAAATCATCCTTTTCATCATCGTTGAGTTTATGGAACTCGGCGGCGATTTCACCAATGAGCTTCGATTCTGACCTGGCAAGAGCATCGGCGGCAATCTGTGACAACGACACAGCCTCATCATCTTTTGCCGTCGGTTCAATCAGGAAGCGCCGCAAGAACGAGAAATTTGAAACAGTACCAGTAGAAAAAAGGAAGAAGCGGAGACTTGCCTCGCTGCGCCCATCACGGTTATAGCGGGCCAGCCAGATTCGGACCGACTTCCAGAAATCCGTCGACAGGTCAGTCAGACGATCACCGACTCCCTTGTGCTTGAGTGAGGCAAGTGTTTTGACGCCATCCTTGTCGATGAAGTCAAGATCATCATCTTTTTCAATTAAAACCGACGTGCTCTCCGGCAACTGCAAGAGCCTAAGCAATGCGAAGCGAGCCTGATAGATGTATCCCAGCCCTTGCTCTCCGGCGGAATACTGATCGGTGGAAGCATCTGCCATACTCAAATCCCTATGTCCGTTGCCTGCCGATTGAATAGTGAAAAGCATACCTAGAGGGAATGCAAACTCGCACCATTATGATAGCCGCGCATAACCGTCGTCATGTGTAACTAGAAATCGCTAAGAACAGAGAAATTTAGTTAGCAGGCTGGTGCAAAAGTCAATGCTGGCCACGAAGTCACGCTTCATTGAATGATATCCAAAAACGAGTCTGAATGCTATCCGCGGTTGGCCCAATTTCAAGTCAGAAACAGGATTCTACTCATCGGCGGATTCCCGCGTGTCAAGCGATCATCCGCGTCTCGCCATTAGGTGCGCACCTGATTTTAAAAAATGAGACTGGATTAACTGTATTCAGATAGCTCAGTGTTTTACGTACAGGTGAGTGATCGAGCCCCTCGTGAAAGAGTCCTTCTACATCAGATGATCCAGTACCTACTTAGCGGCTATTGATTTACAACAATGCGAATGTCGGCTTCGGCCGAACTGCCGACAGACGATTTATCTGGATAGCGTTCAAATCCAACCCGGTTTTGCATGGAAGGGAATCCGACCCAACAAATCATTCCAACCATATTTTGCACGAAACAGCGTGAAATTTTTACCGACCTGAAAGCCTCTATCCAACCTCAGAATGCAAATAGCCTTTAATTGCAAGGTTTATGCGTATCGAAGCAATCACTGGACAAGATCTTGGCAACTTCTACGACCAGGTAACGGGAAAAGGCGTTGATGCTGCGACAATTCTGTATGCGCATGCTCTTATCTTTGTTAACTCTGTTTGAGTTAACAAAGATAAGGGAAAAGTCAAAGAACGAGTGAACTTCGGCCAAGGACACGCAATAGCAGCACTGACAAACGAAAAGTTCTATTTGATAGGGCAACTCAATTTGGCTTTGTCTCCTTTTAGGAAAATGATCAACGATAAGCCATTTACTAAAAAGCCCAGCTGCCAACGGCCACGAATAAATGCATAAATATGACCATTGGGAAATCCAACGATATGGCCACCGAAGTTGCATTCTGGAACAACGCGCAGTGTGGTTGGTTTTAGATTCTTGGGATCTTGGCTTGCTTCGCTTAGGTGAATGCAACTTATAGTGTTTTGGTCAGAGAAGCTACAGGCTCAGAAAAAACGTTTCTGGCCTGCGGTATTGGAACTGAAGCCGCTAGACGCGACATGACAGTCAGGTATCGTAAAACGTCTGATTTGATAGAAAAACTTAGCCACTTCGCTGACATCGACATCTTTTCCCATCCGAAATCAACGAAAACTTGTCAAGGGTTCCAATGACCGTTTTACTTTTCTTTTCAAGGCTTGTGTTTTGTAACTGGATCAAACGATCCGACCTAGTTACGTTTTTGGCGCATTTGCCCAAATTTATGGATCGGTGAAAAGTTTTGGCATTCTCAATTACGGAGGCTTTTATATCAAGCATCCTTATAAATATCGGTTGAAAGTTCAACTGTGGTGACGTCTGACTATGGAAGTCTTATTAGTCAACGCCAACGAATAACTACGAAAAGATCCACGTCCCTTAGCACTGCGAAGGCGAGATGACACAACGCGTACGGCTGAGTGGACCCTAATGACGAATTCCTCACCAAGAGGGAGGAACCGCGAGAGCCGAGTTCGGCTTGTTTCGATCATTAGCCCGACGCAGAAGGGCAATTACTTCTTCATCTGATGTTTGGGTGAAATTCTCATACCACTCGCCTACGGAAGTGAACGACTGAGGCGTTTCAATGCAGATTACAGTGTCGGCGTCTTGGTGCAGCGCGTCTATCGCGTTTGCTGCTGCCACCGGTACTGCAAACACTACTTGTGTAGCTCCTCGCAATCGCGCTGTTCGGCAGGCAGCGCGGGCGGTTGAACCGGTGGCTACGCCGTCGTCGACAACCAGCACGGTACGTCCCGCCAACGGAACCCGTGGTCGATTGCGTCGAAAGCGCAGCGTCCGCCGTTCCAACGCTGCGCGTTCCAGTTTCTCCACGCTGGCTAAGTGATTCGGAGTAACCTCGGTCATCCGTATTACTTCTTCGTTTATTATTCGAACGCCGTCTTCTGAGATGGCACCCATGCCGAGCTCGGGTTGGGAAGGAACGCCAAGCTTTCGAACGACGATAAAGTCAAGTGGGGCATCGAGTGTGATTGCAACGGCGAACGCGACCGGGACACCACCACGCACAAGCCCCAGGATTACCGGCTCTCTAGCGCGATAATCCTCAAGCCGCTCTGCAAGGCGTAGACCCGCATCGATACGATCAATAAAGAGCATCGTTTGTTCCCTTGTGATGCGCAAACCTTCGACCTTGAGTTTAGCTGATTATTGTTGCCTTGCACGGGCATTGTCCCGAAGAGGTCGAGGCGCGTTGGCGACGAGTCTTTGCCTGTAATAGACCACGATATCCGAAGGATCACTGGGCCTTAGATCGTGCGCATGCACCAAGGACTAAAGTACCAGAACAAGAAAACCGACATCGTTTGATATCGCCAAATAATTTTGTGGCTCCAAGACGTCAACGAATGCAGAAAACGCAGTCGGCCTATATTAGAACTTGGTAATTCAAAACGGTCTCATCGCCGGAGTGAGTGCTACGCCTGGGACAAAATTGTGCTTAATACAAGACAAGACGTACGGCTTCGTCGCTGCACGAAATTTCGGTGGCGCATATCATAGGGATTGAATGAAAAGAAGCTACGGCCGGAAATGGAAATTGGCAATACCGACTTTGTTCTTTAGACATAGGCATGCGGGACCGACAAGCAAATAGTTACGACCTTGCTATTTACGAAATCGAGTCTAAAGTTGCACGTCTAGCCAAATGACGCTAGCCAAATTTCCGACGGTTCATTCGATTATGAGGTTGCGACAGTGGATCGAATGATAGTTCGTGAACTTGGCGATATCTTGTAACCGACCGAGGATGGCACCTTGCTCGCATGCTTCTTGGGTTGTGATTTTTCGGAATAAATTGCAGGCCACCGCGCAGAAATTTTTAATAATGCGCTCGTTGCTTCGTAGTTTATTTCTAAAAGTAGATATGTGGATTACCACAACGCCTTAAATGCGGGCGGGCACCGCGGCCGTGATTCTCTATCGGCGAGTTTACAAACCTAACCATTTCCCTAGGTTTTTGATTTTTGATAACTTGTATTTGCTTGAGCACGACAGAGCGAGGAAGTTACTGGAATGACGTCAAATTAAGAATTAAAAACGCTGTTGTGGTGCGCGTCCAATTAGGTGTAAAACGCTGGTCGTCAGTGCAACATGAGCGTGAACCGTAAAATGCGTCGATGTCGCCCAACCAATTTACCCAACGTCGTATAAACGTTTTTCTGAATTTGATAAATAGCGTGTATTACTTAGACGTACAGATCGAATTTGTAAAAATATATTTAAGAATCGAGACTGGCGGGTGTTTTCGTGGAGTTTTGGAATCGCTCCCCCTTTTCTCATAGTACGCAAATACTTTGCTTGATTGTTAGAGGAACAGCGATTAAGCTTTCAGCCTAGATGGGTAGTAACGAAGCAGCGTAGTGTGGGTTTAGATTAGCTAAATGCGAAAATCTAGTTGTTTTAGTGCGCGGTGATATCGCGGTTTGAAGGTAGAGGGACGTGTCTTGGGTCTGCTAGAGCAACATAAAGAACATAAATTGCAAGAGAAATACCAATCGGAGCTGTCTCAGTGGAAGTCACAACACGACGATCTCTTGGAATTGCTTGAAATTGTCAAAACTAAAAAGTCGAGTATTGAAGTACCGGGGATTGTTTTAAAAGCTGGCGAAATGGTAATAGGATTCATCGATCATGCGTCGCTAGTGGAGCAGGTTCGCACAGGGCCACATTATGTCGGTGGTAATTCAGGTGTTTCTATCCCGATTGGTAGTTTGGATGGGCGTAGTATTCGATGGCACGTGGGTGCTTCTAAGGGACATGTAGTCCAAGCTCCGCCTCACGCAGAAGCTACAGACAAAGGACAACTTATCATAACTAGTCAAAGGATACTTTTTGTCGGTACTAGAAAGACAGTTGAATGCCTATTCGCCAAACTTGTTAGTGCGCACATCAATGATGGATTGCTTGGCGTTGGTGTTTCAAATCGTCAAAAAATTTCCACGTTTGCCGTTGGTGAGGCCCTAGACGGGTGGATGGAATCTCGTTTGGAAATTGCACTCGCCCTGTTTCACGGCGATGCAGATAAAGCTATTTATTCACTAAGTAGCACTTTAAGCGACATTGAAAAATCAAAACCATTGCCACCTACGTGATGATTTGGATGGCGTGACGCTTAGGCGTCGGGTAGCTCTTGTATTTTTGTTACGACCATCACATCGCGCAGATTTTCGCTGATGCTCCACTAGGTTCTAAAAGTATCTTTCAATATCGTAATGGTGTCATCGATAGTCAGCCCTTGTGTTGCTATTAACAGTGATTTCCTATGTTTTAGTTTTAGGGTAAATGTTCATGGCCGAACAAAGCAAATTCGCAGATGACGCAATGGGATTCCTCGATGCCTTATTTTCCGCAGCCCTAAGAATGACCAGAAACGCTGCGGAAGCAGAAGACCTAGTACAAGAGACGTATTTAAAGGCCTACCGTGGGTATGGTTCATTCCAAGAGGGAACAAACCTAAAAGCGTGGCTATATCGTATTTTGACCAATACATTTATAAATTCTTATCGTGCGAAGAAGCGTCGCCCCGAAGAGAGTGATCTTGAAGAGGTTGAAGATCTTTATCTATACAGACGCTTGGGCGGGCTTGAAGCAGCAACCGCAGGTCGATCCGCTGAGGAAGAGGTACTTGACTCTTTTACCGACGATGATGTGAAATCAGCCGTTGAAGCGCTACCTGAACAATTTCGCCTCGCCGTCTTGCTGAGCGATGTCGAGGGTTTTTCGTATAAGGAAATAGCTGATATCATGGATGTTCCGATAGGTACAGTAATGTCACGTTTACATCGGGGAAGAAAAGCATTACAAAAAGCGTTGTATGAGCTTGGAACGAATCGAGGATTGGTAGCTGGTCGACGTGGGAAATAACCATCATGCGAAAGGCTCCTTGGAGTGTCAAGAAGTATTGGCGCGACTTTACTCGTTTCTCGATGGCGAATTGACAGATGAGCGGAGACAAAAAATTCGTTTGCATCTAGACGATTGTTCGCCTTGTCTTGAAGCATATGAGTTTGAGACAGAGCTTCGTCAGATGGTGGCAAATCGCCTTCGTGATCGCGTTCCAGAGGTGTTACGCGTGAAGATCTCTCAACTGATTGAGATGGAGCGTCGTATTTAGCCGTTCATTATTGGAATATTTCAGTTGAACGTGAGTTAGTGCTAATATGCTAAACAGAACTGAAGCCGTAGGTGGTGCGCGCGTAAGTGGGCTGTCGCGTCCATCGAAAGCTTATCCAAAAGACAGGGTTTGTAAAGAACCAAATTGTGCAACGCAGTTGTCGATATATAACAGCGGAAAATATTGTTATACCCATCAGCCTTTGACGGTGCCTAGGACGCGGGGACGCAAAATCTCCTGATACTGTGGGAATTATAAAGGCTTGGAGGCTTATCGGTGATTGCATGGAACACTGCGACCAGGGTTGCGAAGGGAGTCATTTCGACCTTCCCCAAAGAAGATCGGGTTGCTTCTAACAAGATGGAGGAATCGCTAACCAAGTTTGCTCCTGAAGCTCTCGAACTCGTGCAAGAGGCGAGTGGATTGAGGCTTAGTGCAAAAAATATAGGTGTTCAATGTACATCGCGCCAACAATGGGTTGAAGCCAACGTGCAATCGATGTCGTCCTTGATGGACCCTCTAATCGACAAGATGGCTAATAACTTCGTAGGTCCGTTATCGGTCATTGGCGCTCAGGCGGGTGCAGTTCAATTCGGTCTTTTATTTGCCTGGATGTCGCGAAGGGTACTCGGTCAGTACGATGCTGCCCTGTTTGTAAATTCAAGTCCGACTTCCGATCAGCCAGCGCCGATATACATGGTGGGCGCGAACATTTTAAATCTTGAGGAGAAGTTCGGCTTCCCAAAGTCTCAGTTCGAACGATGGGTCCTTCTTCACGAGTTAACGCACAAACTACAGTTTGAGGCTGTTCCGTGGATGCAGGAATTTTACACCGGTTTGGTCTCAAGTCTCATCCTCGGCATGAATGTGGGTCCAGCGGATATTTTTGACGCGATTACCCGCATTGTGGAAGAGCTGCGTGATGGGCGTAATCCTATGAGAGAGGCTGGCTTAGCTGGACTGTTCGTAAACGACGAACAACGTAAAGTGCTTTCTCGTCTGGGAGGATTGATGAGCGTTCTAGAAGGTCACGGCGACTTGATTATGTCAAGAGCTGCGGTGGATGTTATTACCGAGGCCGATCGCTTTGAGGAAGTTTTGCACCGCCGTCGAGAGTCCCCAAACGTCATCACGAAACTGATTTCACAGTTGTATGGATTCGATGCCAAGATTCGCCAATACGAACAAGGTAGACAATTTTTAGAGGTAATAGAGCGCGATGGTGGTCCCGATGCTCTAGTGAAGTTGTTCGAAGCGAGCGAAAATGTTCCTGATTTAGACGAGATTATTACTCCCCAGACTTGGTTGGATCGAGTTTTCGCACGAGCTTAGATCTTTATAACACTTAGGGCGTTTTTGGTTTTGTTAAGCGTCAGACGGATCACATACGCTTGTAAAATGCAATGAATTAGCATGTGGAGCCGTTAATGCTAAGTGCAAGTCAAATATATGAGTATCATTTCGAAAAATACGAAAGTTTTAAGTAGCAATTCAATACGTTTTGCGGTTTCGACGTCGCTAGAACCGATTGACAAAATCCTTTTGCGATGCTGTTTTCCCCAGATTGCAGACCATGAAGTTGATCGATATTATGAAGTAGCAGTCTCCGGTGGTCCCGACTCGCTAGCGTTAGCGTTACTGAGTATAGCTTCAGGGCAACGCGTTCGAATCTGGCATTTTGATCATGAGATACGTGACAGCTCAGCTCGAGAAGCGAAAGAAGTTGAAGAGTTTGCGCAGGCCATTGGTGCTAAATTTGAATTGGTAACACAGAGAATTGCTCCAGGGCCGAACCTGGAAGCTCGCGCCCGAACTGCACGTCGGAAAAGTTTTCCAACCGGGGTAGCTACCGGACATACCATGGATGACCAGGCGGAGACGTTTCTGATAAATTTGATGAGAGGTGCGGGACCGTCCGGTCTAGCAGCAATGAGGCCAAGTCACGCCAAACCAATACTTTTTCTTCGTAGGTCACTGACAGTCGGTATATGTAATGCTCTGGCGTTGGATCCAATTCACGATGAATCTAATGCCAGCGATGATTTTCTGCGAAATAGAGTACGACATTACCTGTTACCCGTTCTCAATGAAATCTCGCAGCGAGAAATCACTCCTTTGCTTTCTCGAACGTCGAACTTGCTTGGCACGGAAGACAGGTATTTGGATGAATTGGCGTCTAAAGTGGATCCGCTTGACCGTAAAGAATTGCGCGATTGCGACGCCGTGCTTCGCTTGCGAGCTCTGCGTCAGGTCATTTCTAAATTGACCGGATACCCGCCGTCACATAGTGGATTGACGACATTGTCGAACTATATTGAGGGTTCGGGTAACTTTCGATTCCAGCTAGCTGGTAACGTCGATATTGTTTGCAGACGTAATGTAATTACCTACAGACAACTTTGAATTTTTAATGGCATAGGCTATAATCGCGCTCTTATGGTAAACGAAGGTTTACAACGCGCGCGTCTGAGTTTGAAAAGATAGTCAAAAGGCAAATTATGTCCGATATGGAACAAGTGGTAACGGGCGCAAATGCATGGGCAAACAGTGACCCAAAGTTAGTACGTACGGTTATTTCGGAAGCGGAATTAAATACGAGAGTCCAAAGTCTTGCAAAGGAAATTTCAGACGATTACTTTGGCAAGAACCTTTTGCTAATCGGTGTATTAAAGGGAGCGTTTCTGTTCATGGCAGACTTGGCGCGCGCAATATCCGTGCCGGTCGAAGTGGATTTTATGGCAGTATCATCTTACGGTTCTGCGACCAGAACTTCTGGTGTAGTGAGAATTCTGAAGGATCTCGACCTTGATCTAACCGGTCGAGATGTGATTATCGTCGAAGATATTATTGATTCGGGTTTGACGCTATCGTACCTCATTCGAAATCTTAAATTTCGTAGTCCGGCGTCCTTAGCGGTGTGCGCACTTTTGGTAAAAGATGGCGTAGATCTTGAAGAATTGGAGATCGGCTACATCGGTTTTAAGATACCACAAGAATTCGTTGTGGGATATGGTTTAGACGCGGCGGAACGATATCGGAACCTGTCTTACATTTCGGTTTACGATGAAAATGCCTAATTGGTATAGCTTTTTAACACGGATATGTATGTTTTTTGGGCGCGAGCGCTTTAGGTTATTTTACGGTTGAGGTCGAATCGTACGAGGTTGAATCGTACGAGGTTGAATCGTACGAGGTTGAATCGTACGAGGTTGAATTCCGGTGTCGATTGCGGTGATTACGCCTAGAGATCTGGATTGCTTCACGACCGATGAGCTGCACGTGTCTAAAAGTGCAATTGCCTGTAGGAAATGTTATTTGTCCAAACTGTTGTGCCCAGCTAATTCTAGGTATGTATGAACTTTGAACTAACACAAAAGATAATGTTTAATCTCTTGAATGCGCTTGAGATAGACTGCGATGAAGAAGGCAAAAAGACAACTGCGCTGAGATTAACGCGTCTCTGGGAAGACCTGTTAAGCGGGCATGGTATAGATGCCGCTGAGACTCTTGATGGTGGATTTTCGGTTGGTCATCACGAGATGGTTGCCCTTTTAGCGATACCTTTTTACTCTATGTGTGAGCATCATTTTCTTCCGTTCTACGGAAGTGTAGATTTAGCCTATCTACCAGGCTCCACGGGGTACGTCGCCGGCGCTTCCAAGCTTGGCGAAGTGGTTGAGGTCGTATCCAAGCGTCTTCAAGTGCAAGAAAGACTTACTACCGATATTTCTGATGCGATAGACCGAGGATTGCAATCTAAAGGTAGTTATGTAGTCGTTCAAGCTGAACATCTTTGCATGACAATGAAAGATCGTAAGAATATAAGCTCGCGCCTGGTGACGGTGTCACGGACTGGAGTATTTCGGGAAAGCCACGAGATGGCCAACCAAGCACTAGCACTCCTTAATCGAAGAGATTCGAGTTTGCTTGGAACAACAGATAGGAGATGCGGTGATGTGTTCTAAAGCGCGAGAACCGCGAATCATGGGAGTCATAAATGTGACTCCAGATTCGTTTTCCGATGGGGGTGACACCTTTGATATCAACGATGCGATAGCACAAGGGGAACTATTCGCGCAATTGGGGGCGCAAATTGTTGACGTTGGGGGTGAATCTACCCGACCCGGAGCACTTTCAATTGATCAAGACGAAGAGTTACGGCGCGTAATTCCAGTTATTCGTGCGCTAAGCCCAAATATTCGGGTTTCGGTCGACACCACAAAACCTCGGGTTGCACAGCTCGCGGTCGAGGCTGGCGCCACGTTGATTAACGATATATCTGCATCTTTGGCCGAAGTTGCAGCGTCGAATGGTGTCGGATGGGTGGCGATGCACATGCAGGGCGTTCCATTTGATATGCAGCAAAGGCCACACTATGAAGATGTTGTTACAGAAGTTGCGCAGTTTTTACGTAACCGCGCGGACTGGGCCAATTCTTTGGGAATTTCTGAAGTTTGGTTGGATCCGGGCATCGGATTTGGAAAGAGTTTCGAGCATAACTTGGAACTTTTGGCATCGGTAAATAAGATTGTGGAAATTGGGTACCCTGTTCTAGTTGGAACTTCACGAAAGACTTTTATCGGTAAATTAGCTTTTCTACGTGAGGGTACCGTCCCTGTTCCCAAGGATCGAATGGAGGGATCCTTGGCTACGGCGGCATGGTGCTATGCGCACGGGGTTACTGCAATGCGTGTTCATGATGTGAAAGAAGTCTCGCAGTATTGTTCATTGCTTGGGTGACAACTGCAAATTATATCGTCCTGGGTGCTCTTGAAGCAGTGTTTTACGGTAGGTGTTAGCAAAGATGGCATTGGAATCGGTAATTGAAATTAAAGATTTGGTAGTTTGGGCTCGACACGGAGTCCTAGAAAAAGAGAAGCAACTCTCACAGGAATTTCGTATTACGCTACGCGCTACAATAGACGGGTCACTCGCTTGCGCGAGTGACCGAGTGGGTGACACTATAGACTATTCTGCACTTTCTAAACAAATACACAGCCTGGTACAAGAGACCTGTTTCGATCTTATAGAGTCTTTGGCGTATCAAATCGCACTAGTAGCATTGGGGTTTTCCGTAGTGTCGAAGATATTCGTCAAGGTCAAGAAGATGAAGCCACCGATGCCCTACGATGTGGCTTATGCAGCAGTTGAGATAAGCCTAGATCGGCTATCACAGACTAAATGATTTATTACCTAAGCATTGGATCGAACATTGGCGACAAGAAAGCAAGTCTCAACCTTGCTTTGGATTCGATTAAAGACATTGTGAAAGTTTCTTCGACGTACTTGACTTCAGCTGTGGAGATGGAGGTAGGATCGCAAGATTTTTTGAACCTCATTGTGGAAATAGATACCCAACTTGATCCAATGGAGATCTTGCAAAACGCGAATTATATTGAGGATCAGGCCCAGAGATTACGACCTTACCCAAATGCTCCCCGAACGCTCGATATAGATCTCGTATATTCACCTGAAATCACGCTCGATACACCAAGGCTTACCCTTCCCCATCCTCGAGCTAAAGAACGGTTATTTGTGCTGGTTCCGCTAGCAGAACTTAGTGAACGAGCAGCAAGCGCAGTACTTGGCAGGCCTTTTTTGCTTTCACGGTTCTATATGGGTGATTACGATCACGAATTTATTGGCCAAAGGATATCAAAATACTGTGATGCCCTTGGACATAACTCGATTGGCAGATAAATCCGAGGTAGTGTTGGCTCTGGCCTTACGCAACCCGATCGAATATTAGGAGGGGAAATGTACCATTTTTCACAGCCACGTGAACTTTTTGAATTTCTAAGTACGAAACGATGCCAAGGACTTACAGTCGGACTTGTACCCACCATGGGAGCGATTCACCAAGGGCACTTGTCAATTTTTGAGCATGCCCGTAAGGAGTGCGACATAGTAGTGGTATCGATATTTGTAAATCCACTTCAATTCAACAACGAAGACGACTTTTTGAGATATCCCCGAGATCTTGAAGCGGATGAAAAACTACTTGAGTCGGCGGGCGTTGACGTTTTGTTTGCGCCTTTGGTGGGTGACATACATCCGTCGCCGTTACGATTCCGTATTTCTGCAACAGAAATAATGTCTGGGCTCGAAGGAAAATTTCGCACTGGGCATTTTGAAGGAGTCGCACTGGTGGTTGCGAAGCTCTTTGTTATTGTTGGGGCGTGTGTCGCTTATTTTGGAGAAAAAGATTTCCAGCAATTGCGCATAATTAGTGATATGGTGCGTGAACTTCATTTTCCTGTGCAAATACGTCCTATTCCAACAGTAAGAGAAGAAAACGGTCTTGCGATATCGTCGCGTAATGTTCTGCTTAGCGATGGCGCACGGGCCGCGGCGCCATCGATTTACGAAGCGTTCAAATTGGGTTGTAGCGCTGCTGCTAAAGGCGAGTCTCCGGTAGATGTACTTCCGCAAATGTCTAACCTAATCTTGCTTCGCGCGAGCGAGAACGGAACATCAGCAGTGATTGACTACTTAGAAGCAGTAAACGGTTCGCTTGAGCCCGTTAGCAACTTTGATTCAATGTCGAGGTTTTTTTGCGCTGTATCTTTTGACGGAGTTCGCCTCATTGATAATACGCCGGTTTTTCCATGAGAAAAGACTTGTTTGATCGGTTCTCAAAATTATAACCGGGTGAGGTGCACATACATTGTTGGTTGTAATTGACGTTGGCAATACCAATACAGTAATTGGGGTTTACGAAAGTTCTAGCGTAAACTATAACTCGACTTTGGGTTCGCGAGCCGCAGATCACGGGCTTCTACACCATTTTAGAGTATCGACAGTATCAGAACGTACCGCAGATGAGCACGCTCTAATGCTAACTCAGCTCTTGAGTTTGAAAGGATTGACAAACCTAGCGCCAATCCAAGGTGTAGTGATTTCGTCGACGGTTCCAGCTGTGAGTCAAACCATTCGCGAAATGACCCAAACCTGGTTCAAAGTAAACGCGCTCATGATTGGCCCGGGCATCAAATCCGGAATGCCTATTTTGTATGACAACGCTAAGGAAGTGGGAGCTGACCGTATTGCGGATGCCGTGGGTGGAAAAGACTTGTACGGAAGTCCGTTAGTTATCGTGGACTTTGGAACTGCTACGACCTTTGACGCGGTGTCAGCAAATGGCGAGTATTTAGGCGGTGCCATTTGCCCGGGTCTCGAGATCAGTTTGGATGCTCTAGTATCTCGCGCCGCGGCGCTGCGTAAAGTGGAATTGGTGGCGCCACGTAGTGTTATTGGGAAAACGACAATCGAGTCTATCCAATCGGGGGCCATTTATGGTTTCGCTGCTCAGGCAGATGGCATGGCGCGACGTATCAAGAAAGAGATTGGTGACTCAGCTGTGGTAATTGCCACGGGTGGACTCGCAGAGGTGATTGCGCCACAATGCAGTGAGATCGATCACATCGAGCCGTGGCTAACTCTTCACGGTCTTAGACTTCTTTATGAAAAAAACATGTTGAAATAGACAGTGCATCGACACCATAAAAGGTGGCGATGGGGTCGAGGCTTAATTTAGCGTTCTCGACGTGAGCACGATTTTGGCAAGGAAGTTTTTTAATTTTAGCTTGGAATGAGCGAGGCAGGGTTTAAATGGATGAGCAAATCCCAGAGTTAGCAACTCCCTATCGCTTTGAAAAAAGCGATTCAACTGCGAGTGTACGGGAGCGCTTTGGAGACATCGAGACCGCGACGATGACCGATCAGCGGGTGAATGTTGCTGGACGGGTCATGCTTCTAAGAGTCCAAGGCAAGGTAGCGTTTGCTGAGTTGCGCGATGAGACGGGGGCTGTTCAACTATTTGCTCGTCCTAATGACTTAAATTCGTTTGAGCGATTTTGCAATCTTTCTTTAGGGGACTGGATTGGGGTTAGCGGACTTGTTGGAAAGACCAGACGCGGAGAGCTTTCGATATTCATCGATGACCTCAAAGTCTTAGCAATAGCTCGTCGTGGGTTCGGTGACAAATGGCACGGTATTACCGATGTCGATACCCGTTACCGGCAACGATATGTAGATTTATGGACGAGTCCGACAAGCCGTAATATTTTATCTACACGGTTCAAGGTGACGTCTTTGATTCGGCGTTTTTTGGAAGATAGAGGCTTCGTAGAAGTAGAGACTCCAATATTGCATCCCTTGGCAGGAGGTGCACTCGCGCGTCCATTTAAAACGCACCACAATGCGCTCGATATGGACCTCTTTCTGAGAATCGCTCCTGAACTTTACTTGAAAAGATTAATCGTGGGTGGATTCGAAAAGGTTTTCGAGATTGGCAGAGTGTTTCGAAACGAGGGCATTTCCCCGAGGCACAATCCTGAATTTACGATGCTAGAACTTTATGAGGCCTACGCTGACTATCAAGATATCATGTTGCTCACCGAAACCTTAATATCTGATATCGTCGTCGCAATACACGGGTCGACCAAGATTTCCTACCAGGGCGAGCAGCTCGACTTTTCAGTACCGTGGGAGCGATCAACATTAGAGGAACTTGCTTCTACCTCGACTGGTTTGGAGATTAGCTTAGATACACCGATGGAGGTTTTGAAGAGTTACGCCGATCAGTTTGGCATTTCAAGCGAGCCAGGTTGGGGACCTGGAAAACTCGTACTTGAGATCTACGAGAAGACAACTGAGTCCAAATTGTGGAACCCGACTTTTGTTACAGATTTTCCAACCGAAGTTTCACCGCTGTCGCGCGACCACCGTACGAAGCCTAGTCGCGTTGAGCGATTCGAAGCTATTGTCGCGGGTCGAGAGTTGGCGAATGCTTTTTCTGAATTGGTCGATCCTGATGAACAGCGCGCGAGATTCAAACATCAAGTAGAGCTCGGTCGACAGGGTGACGACGAAGCGATGTCTATGGATGAAGACTATTTGCGCGCGCTCGAGTATGGCATGCCTCCCACGGGAGGTTTGGGCATTGGGATTGATAGATTAATAATGCTGCTGTGCGATACATCACAAATTCGTGAAGTTATTGCATTTCCAGTGATGAGAGAAGAACAACGTTAATTTGGGATGGTTCTGGCCTCGAGCGCTGTTGTTATAGTCGCTTGCACACTGAGAGGTCACGGCGTTACTTATTTGCAAGTACTACAAGGGAAATGGCGAGTTCGAGGAGCTCGTAATACCCACTTTAAGACAAATTTACCTTCAGTGGGAAAATTTGTCTCGACGAAGTCGGCCGTTCAGGGGCTTGTAGCGTCGACAATAACGCCAATACTTTGATGCATTGTTGGGCATAATACCAAATGTGCGTTTTTTAACTGGGCGATGCTCTAAAATTAGTAGGGTATTTTTTGTAATTCAGGAGAATGATGAAGTTCGAGGTTGGAGACAAAGTTGTCTATCCCCATCACGGTGCGGCTGTTATCGAGAAGCGCGAGGCTATGGACTTGCTTGGGGAGACGCGTGAATACCTCGTGCTCAAGTTGGCCTTTGGAGATTTGACTTTAAAAGTTCCGGTTGAAAAAGCCGAAGAAGTTGGAATTCGTGAAGTTATAAACGATGAAGAGGTGGAAGAGGTTTTTGCAGTCTTGAAGAAAAAAGACGCACGAATGCCCACCAACTGGTCGCGACGTTACAAAAACCATGTTGAAAAATTGAAATCTGGCGACATTTATCAGGTGGCCGAGGTGGTTAGGAATCTGTCAATTCGAGATAAGGACAAAGGATTGTCTGCTGGGGAAAAGAGGATGCTTTCAAAGGCTCGTCAAATCCTGATTTCTGAGTTGACTTTTGCGCTAGCGGTCGAAGAAGGCGAGGCCGAAAAACGCCTCGACGCGGCTCTTGAATAGATCAGAAATAGAACCAAACCATTGTCCATGGTGATGGATGTGATCGCGAAAAAAGTGTCGAAAGTAAATATGTGAGTTCGATTTGGACTATCGTCGTTGGCGCTGGCAGCGGTAGTCGTTTTGGTGGTTACAAGCAGCTGGCAACTATCGGATCAGCCAGAGTCATAGATTTAACGCTCAAGATTGCAACGCAAGTGTCAGCTGGGGTGACCTTGGTGCTACCTGACGAGCTATGCCCCATGTTTAGCGGTTGTGGTGCAAGCGTAGTCAAAGGTGGCGCAACTCGGAGTGAGTCAGTGCGACTGGGGTTTGAATCGATACCAGCCACTGTTGACTTTGTTTTAGTCCATGATGCCGCGCGGCCATTGGCCTCGTTTTCATTGTATCAACGTGTCATTTCGCGCCTTCTTGCTGGATCTACCGCCGTGATCCCAGTCGTACCAATCGTCGATTCTTTGGCACACATAAACGAGATTGGGGGTCTCAACTCGTTGAGTCGCGAAGGAATTGTTGCAGTTCAGACTCCACAAGGGTTCACCCGTGAGTGCCTTTTCGCCATAGTACAGGCTCAGCTTGAGACTACGGACGAAGGTAGCGCGGCTGAACGTCTCGGCGCCGTTGTAGATTCGGTAGAGGGAGACTATTCGAACATGAAGATCACCACAAAAAGCGATTTGATGATCGCTAGGGCTTTACTACATGAACTTTTTTCTTACGAAAACTAGTGAGTGGAACTTCGATGGATTTGAATTTATTTTTACGATTGAGGGTTGGATCTGGATTTGATATTCATCCACTTTCGTTAAATCCGGCTCGGAAGTTTATGCTTGGAGGGATTCAAGTGGATTCTTCTAATGGACCCGAGGGGCATTCTGACGCCGACGTGGTATGTCATGCACTGGCTGATTCCATATTAGGCAGCATCGGTATGGGCGGCCTTGGCGACCACTTCAAGGACAATGATGAACGTTGGAAAAATATCGACAGCGTCTTCTTGTTGAAAAAATGCTACGAGATGTTTCTTGATCGGGGTTATCTTCTGGTAAATGCAGATGTAACCGTAATTTTGCAGCGACCTCGTATCGCTGAGTTTCTAGGTTTAATGTCACAAAATATGACAACGGTATTGCAGGCACCGGTATCGGTGAAGGCAAAGAGTGCTGAAAAGGTTGGTTCACTTGGAGCCGGAGATGCGGTGGTATGTATCGCGTCAACACTTGCCTACAAGGCAACTGACTGATTCCTATGAGACAAGTCGTAGACTTGACAGTTTTGTAGAATTTTGAGAATGTTTGATTTGCTCGGCCAGTGAACAATCAGCTCGCTTTTCGTAGTTACGAATCACTGTAGCATAATCAAGCGAAGGTCATCGGTAAATTACCTTGACGGCTCGACTTCGTATTTAGTCGACTGTGTATTTAGGTCAAGAAATGAGTGAAAGCGAATATGCCCTATAGATCAAGGACCAACTCCAAGAGAAGCGATCGCGCACCGAGGGCAAATTTTGAATCCCCTAAGCGACGCTCGATCGGTGGAGATCAAGTAGAAGGTCGTCAAGCTGTGCGTGAACTCGTGCGAGCTCGAGTGCGCAAAGTCGACCATATTTGGATAGAAGATACAGTAATCAAAAAAGGGATCGTGGCCGAAATTACTGATCTTGCGGTAGCCCAACGAATACCTTTGCTTACCGTATCTCGGAAGCGCTTCGAAACGGTATCGCGATCTGAAGGATCTCAAGGAATTTTGGCAAAGGCTACTCCGGTAAGAGATTTAGCGCTCGAAGAGTTGGTGGAGGAATCTGAAACTCCATTTTTAGTCGTGATAGATGGTATTACAGATCCACACAATCTTGGTGCAGTGTTGCGTTCTGCAGAACTTGCAGGCGTAACTGGAGTGATTTTACCTCAAAATCGTACGACCTTGGTAACGCCGACCGTAACGAAAAGCGCAGCGGGAGCGATTGAATACTTGAAGTTTGCGCTCGTTTCTGGAATTCCCAGCGCCCTAAGGGAGCTGTCGCTAATTGGCGTTACCACGGTAGGTCTCGAGGTCAAGGGTACAAGGTCTATCTTCGATTTGGATGCCGTGTCAGTTGATGGTCCGGTTGCACTCGTTCTTGGAGCTGAAGACAAGGGTCTATCGCGGTTAACTCGGGAGCGTTGTGATTACCTCGTTAACATTCCCCAAGTGGGACGACTCGATTCCCTGAATGTCTCGGCGGCTGCAGCAATTGCACTTTTTGAAATTCAGCGAGTAAGGGGCAAAAAAAGTAACCTATAAGCAGGTGTTGGTTTCTATTCAAGATGGCTCACCAAGTAGGATTGTGGCGTTGTTCGTATGCGGATTACAACGAGAGAGCCTGTTCGAGCCGGTGGTCGGACTCGAACCGACGACCTGACGATTACAAATCGCCTGCGCTACCAGCTGCGCCACACCGGCATAGGCGAAACATCTTAGCTGATCTTGTTCCTTTAGCACGTCGTTGAAGGGCTTGAGTTTGTTGTTACGCTATCTCTGTATGCGCAATTGTGGCTAAAAACTCACAATTTCAAGGTGTAAGAAAGCAAAGAGTGGTTAAATTACACTATTGTGATTTAACATAGTGCTATACGGATCGGTTTTCTTTATCCGTTCATCTACTAAGAGGGTGTCCGAATGACAGCTGGAAGATTCCCTGCCGATGAAGTCTTTGGCAAAGCGGCGACGAAAAAGCGGCGACGAAAAAATAATAAGGTACTTTCGTTTTTGGGCCTGGGGGAACTCAAACCAGTTTCGGCGAGAGTTGGCCTAGTAATAGGTGTGGCTTTTGCCGCAATATTGATCATTGGACTACCGAAAATATATACTACGCCTAGCGCTACTTCATTGGACACGACATCTACCATCGTCCAAACTACTCAGTCCGTTAAAAAAGCATCTGCAATCACTTCGACTACCGGGGTTGACTCGGCCCCGACAACGTTAGCCCAGCAGGGATCGTCGGCCTTGACAACGCCTACCACCGCGACTGGGGCCTTTACTTCGGTTAGCACTGCGAGCGCCCCTCCAATGCCTCAGACACCGGCTACTACCACGACAATACAGTTAGCCGATAATTCCGCTAATTCAAGTGTGACCGTTAGGGTGGCAAACGGAACAGCTATCCCTGGGCTTGCTGCTTCAATAACGTCTAAACTCGCGAATTTGAACTTCAATGTCGTAGTTCCGATAAACGCTACGGTGTCGAATTTGACGTCAACTACTGTGTATTACTACACTGGTTTTCAGGTTGCTGGTGAGGCGATAGCGAGAATACTAGGGCTTAGTGCCTCTGCTGCGGTACCTTATGTTTCTCAAGCTCCTCTTCCAGACGTTTATCCATCGGATGTGAATGTTGTACTCGGCTCCGACGTTAGCGGATAGAAAATGGGATCGCTTAGCGGAATTTGTAAGTTCGCCGAAATTTCAATATGGGCGACGAATTTTCGTACTTGATTTTGACGGGACAACTGCTCCTATTGTAGATCTGCCCTCGCAGGCCGCTCCCGATCCGGTAATGAAAATTGTGTTCAATCGCCTCGTTGCCAAGTCATCACTTGCGATTCTTTCGGGTCGGCCTGTTGATTTTTTACGTCACAGACTTGCTTTTTTGTCAGACGCAGTCAAACCGAACGACGTTTTGTTGTTTGGTCACTATGGGTTGGAGCGCACTACTATCGGTAGCGTTGATTCACAAGTCGCTCGAATCATTCCAGAAGAGCTGGAAGAACTGTCAGATCTAAAGCAACGCTGGCTTGCCAATCCAGTGCCTGAAATTTATTTTGAAGATAAGGGTTACTCTTGCGCTTTTCATTTTCGAAATTCAGTTGAATACAAAGAACAACTTTTTGACTGGATAGACAAGAATCTAGAACAGAGAGGGCTTGTTGCACGACTTGGGAAAATGGTCGTCGAGGTTGTCCCGTCTTCGTCGCCCACGAAGGTATCGATTATAAGGGAATTTGCGAAGCAATACGATTCGGTCGTGTTTGCCGGTGATGATCTTGGTGATCTAGATTCCTTTATAGAGCTAGAGCGGGAACGTGACCTTGGACTATCGCGGTTTTCGATTTTGGTCGAAGGCGGCTTCGAGACGCCACCAGAATTGCTGGTATCATGCGATCTCAAGGTTGAAAGTCCGATGAAATTGGCATTAGTTTTAGATCGCATGGTCAATCGTTTACCTAAAGAGGCGTCTGAGCTCTCTTGATATGCGCTGGGCTTGAGATTACCCGAAGTGTAAACTTAGCCTAGAAACACCGAACCGACATCTAAATTAGACGCTATATAAAGAAATAGTGCCCTCTGAACTGGTAGAATGGTTGTTAATAAGACACACCAAACCCACCAACGAAAGGG
>JAJYGT010000031.1 GCA_021785005.1 Actinomycetes bacterium | reverse complement strand
CTATCGTTTGGTCGTGCCCCGTGCTCAGAAGTTGAGTTCTTATCAGGTGATCCCGAATCGTTTGCCTTAAAACCACCGCTGTTAATCCGACTAGTTGAAAACGTCTGCACAAACCTCAAATTCATATACCAGTAGCGCCTTCACAAGTATCCACAGCTGATCTCATCAGTTGTCCTTCGAGGTTGGATCAGTGGATTCTAAAGTAGTTGTTGTGCTCGGTTGGCTCAGTTCCGTGGTTGTTGTCGTTGGAGGTTCGGTCGTTGGAGGAAATGTGGTAGTAGGTTCTGCCGTGGTAGTTGATCCAATTACTAGATTTTTAGGAGTTTGCGTAGTCGAAGTAACGCTTGACGTGCTAGTAGATGATATCTGGTCTTCTGTACCCGGTTCAATCTCGCGAGGAGACGAAGACGCGTTATCATAAGCTAACACACCATAGGTCGGCGTCACCACTACAAGAGAATCCGAAGATCCATCTGTCGTGGTAGGGGTCGCAGAATTACCTAAAGTTGTTTGAGTCACCGCGCTGCTTGGGGCTAGAAATACCGCACTTGGAGTTGGGTATGAACCGTTACCGTTTACCCCCAGGTGAAAATAAATTGCAACGATAGCCATAACAACGATAGCTGGCGCCAAAAGGCTGACAAGGCGTAGCGGCATCGGCGACCCAAACGAACTCGCACGATTAATACCCAACCTACGCTTTACACTAACCCAGTGAAACAAAGCTCATATGCCATTTCAATATCAACATTGCCAAACATCAATGATAGGTCCACCCGAACGTGATAGTTTCTGATTTACAAACCCAATACTTTGAAAAACCACCAAATATAGCCTGAAAGATTGATTACGTAATTCCATGAGTTGAAAATGAGAGATTCCTCATTATAAGCTAGATGATTTTGCGTATCACTAACTGTGACCCAAGCTAGCTTTTAGCTTACAGAATCAATTCGGTTCACCAACAATAGGAGCCAGCGATGCAAAAGCGCGAACTACCCCTAGGAATGCAAGAACAGCTGGGTGCGTCGTCGTATCAGGGTCTAGCCACATTTGCACAACGCCCGTTACTAACTGAAGAAACTCAGCTGGACGAGTGGCAGCCAGATATTGCGGTCGTGGGGGCACCTTGGGACGACTCCACCACGAATCGACCAGGCGCCCGGTTCGGGCCAAGGGCATTGCGGGCGTTAGCTTATGGTCCAGGCACTTACCACCTCGACCATAAGATCGAGATCTTCGATGAGCTCGAGATCGTGGACTACGGGGATGCAATTTGTAGCCATGGAATGTGGGAAAAGAGTGCCAAAGCTATTCGAGATAGAGTCTTTGCGGTAGCTAACCGCAATATAATCCCGCTCGTTTTGGGTGGCGACCATTCGATTACATTTCCCAGTGCAAGTGCGGTCGCCCACGCAGTTGGCTGGGGCGAGATTGGCATGATTCACTTCGACGCACATGCAGACACCGCCCTTGAGATCGAAGGCAACTACGCAAGTCACGGAACTCCCATGAGACGCCTTATTGAATCCGGTGCAATATTGGGTAAACATTTCGTTCAGGTTGGCCTAAGAGGATATTGGCCACCTGCTGAAACATTCCAATGGATGCAAGAACAAGAAATGAAATGGCACACCATGCATGAGATCTATGAGTCAGGGATAATTTCTGTGATTGAAAAGTCAATCGGCGAAGCCCACGCTTCACCAAAAGGAGTTTATCTCTCGATCGACATTGACGTGTTAGACCCCGGCTTTGCTCCAGGCACCGGAACGCCCGAACCCGGAGGGCTAGCACCTGTGGATCTGTTGCGGGCGATTCGCAAGATTGCACGCGAAGTAAAAATCGTTGGAATTGACATAGTGGAGGTTTCACCTCCGTATGACTGGGCAGAGCTAACCATAAACAATGCACACCGATGCGCTTTAGAAGCAATCGCTGGAATTGCCATGCGAAGGCGCGACCTGTCGAACAAGCATGCCGATTGAAGCTGTCAACCATGGGTCGATAAATTTTACTCACGCCCGATGATTAGGTACCTTAGACATTGTGTGCATCTTACGACAACCGTCGTTCTACCACTGAAAAAAGGCCTACTTACGTATCGGCGTTACGAAGCTTTGTTGCCATTTAAATTGCTGCTACTAGGCTTTGCAAATGGAGCCGTTGACCGTTTTATTTGTTGATCTATCTTGCATTGTGTCATTCGACTCAGTATTGCGCCAGTTGCTATTGCTTGATGGTCAGCTAGAACAGAATCATTTACACCAATTCGTTGCGTTTAACAAGGCATACTTCGTTGTTACGAGCTCGATTAAACAAGCGTTTGAAGATGACCATTTTGAAAATCCCAAGTTTATTGAAACGTTTACGGTAGCATTTTCGCGCTACTATTTTCAAGCTATTAATGATTCTGCGCGTTCTAATCCCAGAATGGCAGTGGCTTGGTCGAAAATGAACACGATCAATCGCGCTGGGATAACGCCGTCATTCATCCCACTGCTAATGGGCGCAAACGCCCACATAAACCACGATCTTCCAATAGTGCTTTTGGCCTCAATGCAAGAAAGTGAAGCTGACGGGCTTCTAAAAGACATAGTCAAGCTTGACCACCTCCTCATGAAGAGCGGAAGAGAAATTATCCGCACATTCGTGGAACCGAACAAGCTTCTAGATACCGTACGACGTCGTTTTCAATTTTTATACTACCGACCTGTGATGTACGTAATTTTACGTTGGCGAATTAATGCTTGGCGATCATACAAATCGCTCAGAAAAGGCAGTAAAAACAAGGAAAAGTACGTCGCGCGCAGCGCCAAAATTGCTACACATCTCCTTTCCATGGGAAGGCACTTACCATCTTGATCTTGATCGCCAAAGATCAGCGTCGATTTAGGCAAAAGCAACTTCGGGGTAAGCAGGGTAAACATATTGACCGACTCAATGACCATTGACATGCTCGAGGCCAGTCAATGTAAATATGCATCAAAAGCCACGCCAATCCCCGTATCTGAATTTTTTACAAAATTAGTTTTATGAGCTTCATACGTTTTCTTAGGCTTTAACTACCTTGCGAAAGATATCTCATCTTTGACCTGGAGATATCGGCGAACTCAACACGATTGCCGTGAACTTATGCCAACATCGCATATTCACGCCACCATGAAACAAGGAACTTATCTCAACATCTATTATTGCCCCAAGATGGGGATGTCGAAGCCAACAATTTTACACCTGTCATCAACCTGGCACAGATTGTATGAATTTGTCACAGGCCGTGATGGGATAAACTAGTCAAACTACGTACGCCACGACAGCTCCCTAATAGGGTAAGATCGCCGTAGCTAGCGACTTTAAGCGAGCAGGCGCTTTACAAGGGTCGCAAGATCCTGATCAAGATGATCCACCTTATCTTGGGCTGTGGGATGGTCGACTGCTATACCTGACATCACTAAAGCAAAGGGACACTGCATGGCTTGCGCGAATTTTCCGTCGGTCTCTAGCCGATCGCCTACCATAAGTGTCGGCTGACCAATTGCCGCGCGCACGGCGTTTGCCATAGCGGCTTCGGGTTTACCCGCAAATATCGGTGGAAATCCTCCAGCTGTAGCCACAGCTGCTACAATCGATCCCGCTCCAGGAAGTGGTCCTTGGGGTGTCGGGTAGATCGGGTCGGAGTTGGTAGCAATAAAGCGTGCCCCGGACCGCAAGGCGCGTGTCGCACGAGCAAGCTTCGAATAGTTTATGTCTCTGTCCCATCCAACTACCACGACATCTACATTGCTGGATTCGACCACTTCCACACCCACTGCACTTAGCGCTTCAGTCAAACCGTCGCCACCAATTACGTAAACCTTTTCGCCAGGCTTGACCAAAGTCGCAGCAGCCATCGACGATGAAATGATATTCACCCTGGATGAATCGACCCCAATCCGATCTAATTTGTCCTGATACTGAGTTTTCGTCAACAAAGAATTATTCGTCGCGAAAGTAACCGCGACACCAGCGTTTAAGAGCATGGCCACCGCTTCTACGGATCCCGGAATTGGATCGTCCAAAAGCCACAACACACCGTCTAGATCTATTACCCAATTTTCCGTGGTCACTGAATACCCTTCGTATTTTTCAATTGTCTTTATAGAGTCTAGAGAGAGACACGCAAGTGTTAAGAAGTACTCAAAAAGTTTGGGACACGAAGAATGCACGCATTTAGAAGTTTTCGCGCCTTACGGTTAGACACCGAGCCGACCGACACCGGGGTTGATAACGACAACGAGGTTGACGTATCACCAGAGCTTATCCAAGACGAAGAGTCCAGCTTTTATCTTTATGAGATGTCTGGCTTTCCTGGCACACACGACGAACTCAGAATTACCGGAGTTTTTGGCATTTTGACGCTGACGAAAGATAACCAGCACGAACAGGTAGTTGAAGAAGCAATATCGGATGAATCAGAGTTGATTCATTCCCACATACATCCACACGAACAGATACGATCGGACATAAATACCCATACAACGATTTCTAGTTCTCTTGCCACAAAAGGTGCAGGTCCGATATGGGCAATAGCTGACATTGACGTAATTGACACCATAAATCCAATGCGAATTGGTCCAGTTGCACGAACAGTCGACGCTGACAAGTTTTCGCATCGCCTTTACGTATTACCTCAATCAGCGGCAAAGGAGCTAGTCCAAGATGCCGTAGGAAATGCTGAGTTGGTACTAGCCGACGGACACCACAGGGTAAGGGCGGCACTCGATACCCTTGCAACTGCGCCACCTGAAACATCAATTGATCTACTTTGCTTCGTATGTCAAGCGAAAGATATCTCCAAAGTAATCAAACCAATACATCGCATATTTAGCGTTGTTTCAACGAAGAGTATCTTTAGCGCAATTAGAGACAAGTTTGAGACCACGGCTCAAAGAAATCGGGACGAGCAAAATCAAATCGAACTAGTTTGTGCCGATGATCGGCTATTTGTCAACCCGATCAAACTTATTTCCCAAACACTTACCGCAGTAGAAGATACGATATTACAGTACCTACCCGAAAAAGTGGAGTACAGCGCATCAAATCAGGACGCGATAGAAGCATTGCAGAACTCAAATATTATATCGATGATTTGTCCGCCGATACCAGCGTCAGAAATTTTATATTCAGCGCTAAAGCATCAACCGCTAAAACCAAAATCCACCTTGTTTTACCCAAAACCAATCGAGTGGATGATCCTCGCAGAAGTGCAAAGCTGACAATCGTCGTGCTCAAGCATGGGAACTACCAATAAACACATTACACCGTGAAACTTTACGGCTGCGCCAAGCACTCACCATCAATCGCGAAACCTTTCACGGGTTTGCAACTGGCTTTACCAACAATGCCTTTACCTTTAGGCGATGTCTATCGACTCATTCAAGTAGACATCTTGAATTGCATTGAGGAGTTCAACACCGTCTCGACGGGGACGTTGAAATGCCTTTCGACCCACAATCAGACCTGACCCGCCAGCTCTTTTATTGATGACAGCTGTCCTAACAGCGTCGGCCATGTCGCTGGCGCCGCGAGATTCTCCGCCGGAGTTAATCAAGCCAATTCGACCTGCATAGCAGTTAAGCACCTGCCAACGTGTGAGATCGATCGGATGATCCGTCGTAAGCTTCTCATAAACTGCGGGATCAGTCCGACCAAAGCCGACCGAAATATATCCACCGTTATTTTCAGGCAACTTCTGTTTGATGATGTCAGCCTCAATGGTCACACCCAGGTGGTTCGCCTGTCCAGTTAGATCCGCTGAAACATGGAAATCATCGGCACCGCTGTTTTTGAACGCTGAGTTTCGCAGATAACACCACAATATTGTGAACATCCCAAGGCGATGCGCTTCTTCAAATGCTGCTGATACTTCTTTGATCTGTCGCGTCGAATTATCCGACCCAAAATATATTGTTGCACCCACGCCGGCAGCTCCAAGATCCCAAGCCTGGCGAACGCTACCGAACATAACCTGGTCTGATTTTGGCGGGTAAGTAAGAAGCTCGTTATGGTTGATCTTCACGATCATCGGAATTTTGTGAGCGTACTTTCGAGATACAATTCCGAGTCCACCTAATGTCGTGGTGACCCCAGAACATTGAGCGTCGAGAGCCAATTCGCAAATCGCTTGTGGATCAAAATACTCCGGAGCCTTCGCAAATGAAGCAGCCGCAGAATGTTCTATCCCTTGGTCCACGGGCAAGATCGAGATATAGCCTGTGTTGGCTAAGCGACCGGATCCGTACAACGCCGAAAGGGATCGCAGCACTTGTGGAGACCTATCAGAGTATGAAAAAATGTCCGATAGCACGTCTGGTCCCGGCGTATTAATCGAGTCTTTCGGAACACCAAGACATTTGTGGTTCAAAAGCGAATCCGCCTCAGCGCCCAACAAAGATTCAATATCAACGCCCATGCTTTGCTCCTCGTAATTGCGCAAATAATAATCAGTATGAAACTGATTCCCAAAACACTATTAGATTAGCGCAAATCGGCCAATCGTTCTGCGACATCGTACAAGCTTACGTCTTCTTTCGCAACCTTTTTGAACAATGTGCGCGCGTGCTCCAGTTCACCTGTCTTTTCGTACAAATCAGCCAATACGTACCATTGCCGAATATCTACCAACCTTGGCTTTCGCCTAGCGATATTTTCAAACCTATGGAGCAAGGAAATTGCCTCAGAATATTTTTCTTGATCCGACATTGAACCCGCGAGAACTATCCTGGCCTCGGCCATAACCTCAGGTGAAGGTGAGATCCTTCCAACTTCAAGGTATAACTCGTTTACTTTGTCATGTTTGCCAAGAGCTCTGTAGCAATCGGCCAGAACCGGAAATTGGTCAACTGATCTTGAAATTTCATGCGAACGCTCGAGCAATGGAATCGCATCAGCCCAATTGCCAAGGCGATAATGAGTGAGACCCAAAAGTTCCATGACACTTGGCGAACGATCCAGATACTTTAGCAAACCTTCTAATAGACGCTTTGCGTCTTTATATCTATCTGCTTGATAGGCCCTAATCGCATCACCGAGGTCACGTCTAACTACACTCGACCGAAATTGCGACACACTGCCTTTACTCTCACGAGCCAAGATTTCATCCACGTTGTACGACGTCTTTGCCCCAGTTTCGGTTCGCTCTGACCTAGCTGAGTAAGCAATCTTCTTATCCGCGGTAGTTTCGTCTACCCAAACATCCATCGGTTCAGGGGCACTGTGTGGCTCTTCTGGTGCAATTCTGGTTATTTTTGATGAATTCGGCGAATCTTCTCTATTTAGATTTGCTGCGCCCCTGGAAGTGACAGATCCCCACCGAGGCGATGTTTCTTCTTGGCGTGCGTTCTCGCTACTATTGCCTTCGCCGTTGCTAGAGCCTGATCTTCTTGAGTCGTTGTCTCCTGCACCTTGGAACTTGCGTTCTCCATAGGGACGGTCTCCACGGTCTGGACGGTCTCCACGATAGCTAGAGCCTGAGGGACGATCACCTTGGAACTTGCGTTC
>JAJYGT010000104.1 GCA_021785005.1 Actinomycetes bacterium | reverse complement strand
GTCCTTGGTCGAAAGATTCGATATCGATTCATCTACGATCGCTCGGATTTCTGTGCGCTGAGCAGCTGTAGTCAAACGAACCTGGGCTCGGACCATTTGTTCCACGGCGGATTCACATCCCTGGCGCGAAAAGATAAAAAAGACCGCCGGCAACATCTGAGCATCTTTTAGATACTCAAGGACATCTATCCGACGGGGAGTTCCGACATTGGGCCTATTTTTTCTCGGAACATACGTACCCTGTGAACGCGGATCATCAAATTTTGCACACTCCAGATTGGGGCGGTCATCTGTGATTGCGTCAAAAACAACAAACTCATGACCCCGACCCCTGGCAACTCCGTACTTGTGAACGAGCTCGACGGGCCTAGTCATCTCCACGACAACATCCGTTGGTCCCCTAACGGTGCGGATCCAATCACCGAACTCCTCGGCATTCGACACGGTTGCTGACAGACAAACGAGTGAAACGTGCTCAGGAAGATGAATAATCACTTCCTCCCAAACCGCCCCACGGTAAGGATTTTGCAAATAATGCACCTCGTCCAAGACCACATGACCCAAACGAGAGAGGTCGGAGGTGCCTTCGTACAGCATGTTCCGTAAGACTTCCGTGGTCATGATTACCACGTCCGCACCAGGATTGATAGCGTTGTCGCCCGTGAGCAATCCTACTCTCGCACTTCCATAAAGATCTATGAACTCTTGATATTTTTGGTTCGAAAGTGCCTTTAGTGGAGTGGTATAAAAAGTACGAAGACCAAGAGATAGTGAACGATCAACCGCATATTGGGCGACCAATGTCTTGCCACTGCCAGTCGGGGCAGCCACAAGCACAGACCTATCAAGATCAATTGCTTGAAAGGCCTTTACTTGAAAGGGATCGGGCGAAAGGCCGGTGCGCTCGATAAACGAGGCATATCCAGCTTCATGTGCTAGGTAGTTGGTCAAGTAACTTGGCTTCCAAACGAATATCTATCTCGTATCCTACCCTAGAATTCGCATCACTATCCCATATCAGCAGTAGCCTTCACAGATTTGGGCTTGCGGGTCAAGATACGACCGATAATGATTGCGAGTTCATAAAAGACAATGAGCGGAATTGCCATCGCAAATAAAGAAAAAGGATCAGAACTTGGAATTAGCACTGCTGCGATCGCAACAATGCCGACTATCGCCCAACGCCGGTAAGACGCAAGTTTTTTAGGCGTGACAACGCCAGCTATCTCTAGCGCCACCAAAAGAACTGGAAATTCAAATGAAACTCCAAACGCAACCATCAACACGATTATCAAGTTCAAGTAGCTGCTCGGAGTATAAATTTGCTTTAACTCTCGACCGCCAGCACTTTGCAAAAAGTTAAGCGCGTGAGGAAAGATATAGTAGGCAACAAGTGCGCCACCAGTAAACAGTACCAGCGAACTAAGAACAAACGGAACCGCGTATTTCTTTTCTCGTGGGTGAAGTCCTGGCGTGATAAAACGCCACAGTTGCCATAAAATGACCGGCGACGCTAAGAAGATGCCCCCATATCCAGACATTTTCACCCGAAGAGCAAACCCATCTATCGGACCTGTTACATAAAGGGCGCAACCTGACTTACCAGTGAGGTTGCAATATGGCTGCGTAAAAAACGACAACGCCTGATTGTAAAAAAAATAGGCAACTATGGAACCAACAACAATTGCTATGGCCGATTTAATTATTCGTGACCTGAGCTCACCAAGATGCTCGAGCACGGTCATTGATTCGGTCTTGCGCTCTTTTGTTTTGCTCAATTTTAATTTAGGAAATTTCACACGCCAACATCCATAATCTAAGCAATAAAACTCTTAGCTATCAATTCAGTTTAAGTACGGATCTGAATTAATAGTTGGATGAGCAATTCCATCTTGGATACTCCAAGGATTCAACGTAAGAATTGGACTACCCGCAACATAAGGGCCACTGGTACGATTATTAGAAATATTTGACCCAATCACTTCTACGGTCTGACTGGTAGAACTAGTGATTTCAGTTGATGTTGGACCTAGAAACGAAGCAGCAAACCCAAGTGGGCCTTTGAGCTGGCTCGCCCCCAAATCAATCGCAGTCGATAGCGGTCCGACAACTTCAGATATTTGTGAAATTGCCCCGTTCATCTCGGTCTGTAAACGACCCCTTATTCTTTGAAACTCGTTCCAATAGCGTCCCACCCCTCGCATGAAAACTGGAAGCTTATCAGGACCCAGCACGATCAACGCGACCGCAATCACAATTAGCATCTTCGACGGATCAAGGTTGAACATATCAGATTACCCTAATCGCATTTCCATATACTTGAACTTGATCAAGATCAACAAATGGTTGCAATTGGATCAAAAGATTGGCGCACAAGAAGCACGTTTACTTATTCCTCTGATCGTGACTTTTTCTCGTTTAGTCGATCAAGCCAATCCGATCCAGCTATTTCGTAGTGAAACTCCATCAAGTCGTCATAAGAAATTGGACCACCAACGTGTTCCTCGTCGAGCTCAAGAGGTAACCTCCAAAAGCTCATCGTGACACCGGAAGATAACAAAACATCCACAACAGCCTTTTCGGCCGCCTTCGAAACTCTAAACGTGCACTTTGGGCACCTAAAATTGTAGGAGGCACGTCCGTCAGTAGAACAAACCATGACCTTTAGGTCACTTAATGTGAGTTCCACGTCTCCACATGACGGACAGCTAGCCTTTATAAGAGGCATCGCGACTCCCTTCGCAAACTTGCATCCTTACACGCATCGCCAAACTAATTCATTTATACTTTCTGGCTATTTTCAACTATCGACAAAGTAGAAGGCGAAGTTGAGCGAATGGAGTCGAACCGACCGCCACTACGTGACATAGTGCTTAAAATCGCTCCGAGTAACCTTATTTTCTCAAATAGATCGAAAGAAAACAAACTCTCGAATGCAACACAAATTTAAATCCCGGCGAAATGAGGTTTGCACATACAATCCAACACCGCAATCCAATGGCGCATCGCGGTGTGCTTTTTGCCTAGACACGAGGCGTCAAGCCGAAATAATTCCAAGGCTTAAGGTGAGGTTAAAAAATTGCCAAGCGAGACAGTGGGTAAAAACGTAGTATAACTTGGCCTACAAAAAGTTTCCCCGGAACGTCTCCAAAAAAACGAGAATCATACGAATCTCCGCGATTATCGCCCATCATAAAGTAGTCGCCTGGGGGTATTACTTGGGTTCGAATGTTATACGTTGGGTCACCATGAGGCAAATACGGCTCAGGTAATATCTTGCCATTGATCAAAACGTGCCCATTACGTGAGGAAATCGTATCACCCGGTAATCCAATCACGCGTTTTACTAAATCATGTACGTTTGGATCAATGGTATCTGCTGGCGGACGGGCAAACACCACGATCTCACCGCGTTTCACACCTGAAAAAGCGAAAGCTAATTTAGATACCACAATACGATCACCGACTTGAAGCGTTGGGATCATTGAACCTGATGGAATATAAAACGATTGAAAAAGAAATGCTCGAATCAGCAGTCCCAGCATTAGAGAGACAAATATCGCGATGATATTAGGGTGCGCAAAAAAGCGCCGAATTCTACTCTTTTTAGCAGTCTTGGCTGTTCCTGGATTCTCATTTGCGACATCGTCTTCGATTGACAAATAACGCTCCGTATACTCTGAAGTAACTATACCCGAAGAGTCCTCGGATTTAACTTTTGCCGGACTAGAGACTTTCTATCAGCTTGTCCACTCTATCATCTTCAGATTTAAACGGGTCTTTGAGCAGCACAGTACGTTGAGCTTGGTCGTTTAGCTTCAAATGCACCCAATCAACAGTGAAATCACGGCGCTTTTCCTTGGCTCTTTTTATAAATTCTCCCCGAAGTTTAGCCCGTGTGGTTTGAGGAGGAACCTCAATAGCCTTATCGATCGCTCCGTCGTCAACCATTCGTTCTACCATGTCACGCTTTTGTAACTTATAATAAATCCCACGCTCGCGAGAAATATCGTGGTACTGAAGATCTATTAGCGATACTTGTGGATGGTTCATCGAGTAGCTGTTCTTGGTCATAAAGGATTCAATGAGATTATACTTTATAACCCAATCACATTCTCGCCCAAGTGAGAGCGGGTCTGTCGCAAGGCCATCAAGAACGTGGCGCCACATTTGTAACGCACGCATCTCTTCGGGTGGAAGACCAGGACTTTCTGCATATTTTTCAGCTCGATCGCAATACTCTTGCTGAATTTCCAAGGCCGAAAGTTCGCGTCCGTTAGATAAACGAACTCTTCTTTTACATTCAAGGTCATGAGAAATTTCGCGTATCGCCCGGATAGGGTTCTCAATAGACAAGTCTCGCAACAATACACCTGGGTCTTCAAGCATTCGCAGCATTATCGCGGTCGTGCCAACTTTTAGAAAATTGGTGTACTCGCTCATATTTGAATCCCCAACAATAACGTGGAGCCTTCGATATTTCTCGGCGTCAGCGTGAGGCTCATCGCGAGAGTTGATAATCGGTCTTGACCGAGTCGTCGCAGAAGAAACGCCTTCCCAAATATGCTCTGCACGCTGTGAAATAGAAAAGATTGGTCCTCGCGCAGTCTGCAAAACCTTGCCAGCGCCAGCATAAATTTGGCGTGATACCAAAAATGGAATCAATACTTCCGTGTAACGTGCAAAGTCATCTGCGCGCGTTGTCAGATAATTCTCGTGACAACCATATGAATTACCAGCGGAATCCGTGTTGTTTTTAAATAAGTAAATGACACCGCGAATACCTTCTTCGCGCATTCTCGCCTCAGCAGAGAACACCAAACTTTCAAGAATGCGTTCTCCGGCCTTGTCGTGCGTAACCAAATCATAAAGCGAATCACATTCAGGTGTTGCATATTCGGGATGAGAACCCACATCGAGATAAAGTCTCGCACCATTTTCCAAGAAAACATTCGATGAACGTCCCCAAGAAACCACACGCCTAAAGAGATATCGAGCGACCTCATCGGGACTTAATCTGCGCTGACCGCGCAGCGTGCATGTTACACCATATTCATTTTCAAGGCCAAAGATTCGCTTTTCTAAGGTCAACTACCGAACCTCCCCGCCGCGACACCGCATTGGCTATTTCAATATTAAATTCTTACGCGTCGGTCTAATTACGATTTCTCCAGCAGCTCTTTTAGGCTTGCCGAGCTAAGGCGTTTGAACGTTCTTCTGCCGTTAGAGTCCTCTAGTATCGCAACTTCAAGATCATCCGCAGTAAGTACTCGATCAGGACCAGCTAAGGCGGCTACAGCCTTAGCAAGCGCATCTGAAAGCGACATACCTTCTACAAAACTCGCCCCAAACCTTGTTGCAATTGCTTCAGAATCTCCACCAAGAACTGTAAAGTTAGACTCATCCATCACTGTGCCGTCATAGAGAATATGAAACAGCTGAGACTTCGAGGTGTCATTGCGCGCTAACTCAGCGACAAGTATCTCTACTTCCAATGGTTTCATTTCATGCGTGAACACTTGTCCTAGGTACGAAGCGTAAACGTTCGCCAATGACCGCGCATCGACGTCGTCTCGAGAATATGCATAACCCTTGGTATCGGCATGACGAATCCCAGCAACTCGAAGCTGATCAAACTCGTTGTATTTCCCAACGCCAGCAAAGCCGATCCGATCATAAATCTCTGAGATCTTATGCAGCGATTTTGAGGGGTTTTCCGCACAAACCAAGATGCCAACGTCATACACAACGCTAATCAATGATCGGCCACGTGAAATACCTTTTCGAGCATAATCGGCTCGATCCTTCATTACCTGTTCAGGAGCAACATAGTAAGGCATACTCATTATTGACCGCCTCCTATTCCCACTCGATTCTCAAACACTTCACTTGAAATTACCGCGATTTCGTCATCGCTAGCCCGCTCAAAGCCATTCACTGAAATCGTCGCCACTACCGGGTAAATTCCTCTAGCTAGATCGGGACCCCCGGTCGCTGAGTCTTCTTCAGAAGCTTCCGTAAGTGCCGATACCGCCAAATGAAGCGCTTCAGATCGTGTGAGTGGTGTTGGCCTAAGACCTGCTTTTATTGTGCCTTTGGCGTCTCGTCCACCTGATCCGGTAGTTTGGAATGCCACTTCTTCATAACGACCACCAGTGATGTCGTAGGCAAATATCCGACCCATCTCGCGAATCAAATCCCATCCGGCGAAAAGCGGCACCACCGCCAGACCCTGCATGGCCATCGGCAAATTTGCTCTGATCATCTGACCAAGTTGATTCGCCTTACCCTCAAGAGAAAGTGTTACTCCTTCAACTTTTTCGTAGTGCTCAAGTTGTGTTTGAAACAGTTTGACCATCTCAATCGCTGGCCCTGCAGCACCAGCGATTGCCACACCTGAGTAGCGATCAGCCGCAAAAACTTTTTCGATCCGCCTATGAGCAATAAAGTTACCCTCTGTCGCCCGTCTGTCTCCGGCCATAACAACGCCATCTTCGTACTTGAAGGCAACAATTGTCGTGCCGTGCGGCACACTCAAAACCTCAGAAGAAAACTTTGCAGATTCACCATAAGCAAATGGAGATAACCCCACTTTTTCCAAAGTCCCTAAAAAGCTTGGACCTGGATCGTCAATAGGACTGAACAACGGAAAACTCAAATTACTACAACTCCCATTAACCACCAACGCGGTGGTAGCGTCTCTAACATCTTATGATCGCGCGACGCGTGATCTACATATCATTTTTATACGATCAAATCTTCAAACTCGTGCGTCACAAAGTTCAAACCTTCACCATGTCGCCGAAGATGAACTCGCACTTCCCCGATGTCGCCCTCTCCTTTAATACGTACCTTAGGTGTAAACATATAAAAATTCGAGCTTGCGCAACTTATATCGGCTCCGTCTCCTTACAGAAAACGTTCGACAAGATCTTATTGACCACCCTTTTGCACATAATTTCGAACGAATTCCTCTGCATTATCCTCCAGGACTTCATCAATTTCGTCCAAAAGATCGTCGAGCTCCGCCTTTAATTTTTCCGACTTCTCAGTATTTGCAGGAGTCGTTTCAACCGCAGCAGTTTCCTCTGTTCTCGTAGAGGACGATTTTTTTATCATCTCACGTTCAGCCATTCAAAATCTCCTATTGTCTAAGTGTCGAGCCGTCTCAGTAATTCGCTTGCGGTCGCACTTTCTCTAATCAATTCATCGACAAACTCTGCGCCACCTCTTAGTGGATCCATCATTGGAACTCGACGCAAAGGGTCGTCTCCTAAGTCAAAAATCATAGAGTCCCAATTAGCCGCGGCTACATTTGGTCCAAACTTCGCGAGGCATTTCCCGCGAAAGTACGCTCTGGTCCTTCTAGGAGGTTCTACGACCGCTTGACTTACTTCATTCATCTCAACCACGTTTTCAACGTTCAATCTATAGAACAACGATTTGGCCGGTCTTATGTCATGATATTGAAGATCTATTGCTGCAAGCTTCGGATCATCCCATTCGAGTCCATGTCTCTCTCGATATCCAGAAACTAGACGATATTTTGCCACCCAATCGAGTCGATCCGATAGAGCCATTACAT
>JAJYGT010000049.1 GCA_021785005.1 Actinomycetes bacterium | reverse complement strand
CCCCTTAGTCGGAACAAGAAAGTAGTTGCTCAACTGTAGTGCCCGAATTCAGAAGCCCTCATGGTCAGGACATGGGGATCTGTGGGTGGTGAAGCGAAAGTTGGGCTAATGTAGGTATCGGTGTGACAGAGGTCAATTTTCCTGAAGGTGTCAAAAAGTAGAGCCAACTATGGACGTTTGAGGAAAAAGAAATCTCACTTGGAACCCAGCCGCTAAAGGTGAAGGGGGTATGTGGGGAGGTTGTGTGCCGACGGTATAAACGGCGAGTCTATCAGCGCGATTGGCGTAGGTTGGTTGGAACGTGCCATCAAACTCCATTGATTATTGCGCTCTTGTATGCGTATAGGGTATGGGCAAGATTCGCGCCCGCAGGTAGGAGTTGGAATAGACCTTGGGTACTATTCGTGAAAGAAATATCTGCGTTCGCGCCGTTGCCAGGGTAGAACGTGCCGAGTGAACTCCATATTCTACCTGAATTGTTGCTATAAAAAGCGTCGACGCTCGCTCCAGATTCGTTGATTCCAGTTGCAAAGAAAAGAGCAGGACTCACAAAGCTCACGCTCGTGAAAACATGTGGCGAAGGCAACGACTACTGGTAGGCTTCTTGGCCGTCTTGATTTAGTACGATAAGGTTGTCGGTAATTTCAAAATTTACACCGTTTTCAGTACCTACGGGCCGGATGTTCAATGGAAAAACGCGTGCTACCTTGAGTTGTGTGTTTGGCGTGGAGGAGTTCGAGTGTGTCGCGTTTGATACAGCTGAGGAGCCACACGCAGCTAGGATCAGCGAGGAAATCGCGAGGTAACAACCCATCGAAATAGGGTTACGTCGGCGTTTTCTCTGCAAAACCTTATTCCTCCCACTCGCAATTTTACTCAGGTTAGGGTTGGAGATCGCACCTGTCCAGGTCACGTTTGGCACGTTTTAAATTGCAAGAGCCAAATATTTATTTGATAGAAGGTCGGTCGCTCTTTGATCCCGGTATTGGTGAGCTTGTTCGGCGGTTGCATACCGTGACCACCACCAGCTTTTCATTCAGCTAATGGAATTTGCACAACTTTTGGCACACAACCTTCGGTGAAGCGCGGCCAATACACCAAGGCGGTCACCGTGGCGGCACGAATCGGAAGGCTGAGAGCAGAACACCCCAGCATCGCGCGTCGCTATGAGATCGAAATTGTCCTTGGCGACGACGGCAAAGTAACCGATCTCATCTTGAGAGAAAAGCCCGTGGTAATCGATGCCAAAGAGACCATCTATGGCGCCTATGTCATTGAAACCAACCGCAAAGATCTCGGCTCCGAAGAGATCTGGAAGCTCTACATGACACTCACCAAGGTGGAAGAGGCCTTTCGGGCACTCAAGAGCGACCTGGGGATGAGACCGGTATATCACCAGTTGGCAAGAAGAACCGCGGCGCACCTGTTAATCTCGGTGCTTGCCTATCACCTCTATGGGGCAATTTCGCTGACTTTATCCAATGCTGGCGATACCAGAAGCGTCCCGATGATCCTTTCCCAAGTGGCTACCCACAGCCGCCTCAGCGTAACGCTTCGAGACGACAAAGAGCAGACCCATCACCTTCGCATCTCCTCCACCCCAGATCCCACCCAGCGCGAAATCTATTCGCTGTTGGGAGTGCGCGATTCCCTCGGACGGACCAAGAAGGTAGTTGCTCAACTGTAGTGCCCGAATTATCGGACCGTTATGGCCGCGACCTGGGGAACTTTGGGTGACAGCACGAAAGTTGGGCTAGCACTCTTGCCTTTTGAGCCATAAACAATCTTACCGGTATCGGGGTTGGTAACTAGGGTGAGATAGTTGTGATTCTTACTGTAGGAGATCTCATCGACTCCTGCTAAAAAGAGGTTCTCAAGGCGTTTGGGATCGAACTCTTCAGCCACCACTCTCTCGCAGATCATACCTACTGTTCTCCATACGATCCTGGTCAACTTGTTAACTCATGTCTTGTCCATTTTGGCAGTACACCAAGCTACTAAGTGCTCAAAGTCCCGAGTAAAGCCGGACTCTCGTACTGGCCGTGCGAATGGCACCGATTCGGTGATCACCCCGTGGCTCGGACACTTCAGTCGTCTCAGTTGACAAAAGAGCCAGATCTGGCGAACTCCAACGTCCAAGTGCCTCCAGCGTGAGTTGACCTTTCGCATGTCGTAGCGAAAGTGTGTCTTGTACTTGCACCTCGGACAACCGAGCTTGGTCCGGGTGAGTTTAGCTTTATCACTATCTCTGTCTCAAAGAGAGAAACTTCACTTACAACGACCCCATTTAGGTCAAGAATCTGCTTGACTGGAGAAGTAGCGCGCATGGATCTGGTCTCCCTTTTTTGTATGTTTCGCAACTCCAAATTTGGGGGTCGGAAACCGTGCGCGTTTCTTGTGGGTCTATTTGGATTCTGAAAGTCCGACTTGTGCTGGGATTACTCCTCGATTCGGGGCACTGGAGATCCACATCTGCATCAGGAGAGCCATAAATGTCTGCTTCATCTTATCGCGTCATCCTACCCCATCTGAGTCAAGCGACACTAAGTATTCAGCTCAAATCACAATACCATTTGACTAATTAGGCGTCTGTTTGCGAGGTGTCAAAGTGAGCACTTAATATCGCAGCCAAGTCGACTGCAGAGACCGGTGTTCCAGAAACCACCGCACCTTGAGTGGGACTCTGAAGTGGGACGACCGACGGCGTTATGCTGAGAGTCCAAGTAATGCCTGTTGGGCGCACCAGCACAGCTTCGAATGTTGGTGCTGCGTGACTTACTTCTACCAAAACAGAAGAGCTCGCGAGCTGGCGAACACTATCGTTCATACCGTTCGAAGCTACAGTATTGATATTTAATGGATTCGGTAATTTCTGCTTGGTTATTACGAAAAACTCGTTGTTCGGTAGCCTATAGGTGACGGTCGCGGCGTTCACGTCAGGATAGTCAATCCCACGCACAAAGGTCATCGGAAATAGATTCATGTGCTCGATGAGCGAATTGATTGCTTGACTCAACGGACCGTCAGGATTAGTTACAAGCGCCGGACGAGTTGCGCCGGGGGAATTGGGAGTTGGCACTCCAGATGGCCGGGGTTGATTAATCACCCAGGGATTACCGTCGAAGCCGCCGGGACTATTAGCGATTGTAGCGGCGACACCCGCGACCGATGCAAAGTGAGTCGTGCTACTTTGATCACCAAGGGATGCGACTACTGTTATCAACGCTAAGCTGAGACCTATTGACTCGAGCAAGCATCTGCGAAGTATAGGCATACATTACTCCTTTATTCGCTGCGACCTAAGCCGGATTACAATTGGCAAATGCCATTGCATAATAACCTCCGTAGGGGTCACAAACGTGACCAGAATCAAGCACAAACCAGCCCCCGTTTAGCACATATTCGTCGTAAAATCGAATCCCGTCGTAACCAACGTTGTAGTAGGCACCGTAGGTGTCATCAATCCCACTCCAGTACAGCTTGGACTGAAAGCTACCCCAAGTCTGGGTTCCAACTATTCCGTCAACGCCTAAACCATTTGATGATTGATAATCGATAGTCGCGTTGCGCGTATTAGGTCCGTACTTGCCATCAATTGTGCCCGGGCTATATCCCGTATCTTGCAAAACGTATTGTCCGCCTTCAACATCGCTTCCGTAATAATTGTACCATATCCCCATCCAGCACCAACTCGACCACGGCGACTGCTGTGGTGGTCCGACCTGGCACCCTGGAGGATATTTCTCTCCCCCAGCATAAGCTGCTCCTGCGTTAAATTCAAAGAGCGGCGCTAACAATGACAAACTCACCAAAACGGTCAGAATCAACCTTCTCACGATTATCGAATTTATCACATTGCAATACAAGTTATAGGGGTAAATAGCTAAAAAGCGTAAATTTTGTCCGTATCACTATTGCTGTCGAACTCTAGTAAGGTCTTAATGGCGCTAGGAGCGTGAGTCAGTATTCATTCACCGACCGGTCTTATTGAGTTCTGATATCAGCTTTATTGGGATAGAGACAGATTCGTTATTGCTCCGCAATGCTATACCTCATCGACTAGAATATAGCTATGACCTGCGATGTTAGCAATAATCAACTGTTTGACACTACAGATAGGAATCTTGAAAAGCCCCCAGTAAAGTCGAAGGTTCCAGCTGGTATCACCAAGACCTTCCGCTCCTATGATCAAGACCAGATGTTCTTGCTCCCCGTTACCTTTTAAGTAGGCCCCGAAGGTCGGGGCTTGGTCACTGGATCTGGTATGACTTTCTTCCCCTGTCGTTAATGATCCAGGGGGTGTTGTCGCCAGATCCGGAGACGCTTGTTGACGGCTAATAGGGACATGGCCAGGCTAACTTCGGCCAGGTCTCGTCGTAACGTGGGTGACCGCATCGAGTGTCGCGGCTGTGACCAACCAAGGAGAGGAGGATCTCTCTCATGGAATATCCATATGACATCTATTGTGGACTCGATGTTGGAAAATCTGCACACCATGCCACTGCACTTAAAGCAAACGGCGAGAAGGTTTTCGACAAGGCGCTCATCCAAGACGAGGCCAAGATCACCGAGCTGTTTCGCCATCTGTCTAGCTACGGTCGCGTTCTGGTCGTAGTTGATCAGCCCAACACCATCGGAGCGCTTCCGATCGCCATAGCTCGCGATGTTGGCGTTGACGTGGCGTATCTGCCTGGACTGGCGATGCGAAAGGCGGCTGATCTCTATCCAGGAAACGCAAAGACCGATGCCCGCGATGCTTTCATCATCGCTGATACCGCTAGATCGATGCCCCATACCTTACGCACTGTAGATCGCGACAGCGAGATCTTGGCTGCCTTGAAGGTGCTCTCGGGTTTCGACGAGGACCTTACGCATGAATGCACCAGAGCGATTAACCGCCTCAGGGGACTTTTATTGCAGGTATTCCCGGCGTTGGAACGGGTTTTCCCTGGAACTCGGATTACTCAGCCACTTGTCCTGGAACTTTTCATCAAATACCGCGGACCCTCAGGGTTGCGCTCTGCTGGAAAAGTCAAAGTACTTCGATGGGCCAAATCTAAGTCTTCGCGAGATCCGACCCGACTCATTGATGAGATTTTTGGCGCCCTCGCCCAGCAGAGCGTCACTGTTGCTGGAACCGGCGCTGTGGAGCTCGTCATTCCCCAGATCGCGACAAATATCAAAGCTCTCAAGGCCCAGCGCCTAGAGGTTGCCACTCAGGTCGAAAAACTCCTGGACGATTACCCTCTTTCCGCGGTCTTGATGTCGATGCCAGGAGTGGGTATCAAGACCGCGGCCACGATACTCCTGTGTATCGGAGACGCGTCTAGTTTCCCCACATCTGGGCATCTTGCTGCTTATGCTGGCATTGCTCCGGTTACCCGCCGCTCTGGAACCTCCATCAAAGGAGAGTTCCCAGCCCGGTCTGGCAACAAGCAGCTAAAGAACGCACTATTTCGATCGGCGTGGATTGCTTCAAACTGTGACGCCGAATCCAAGGTTTACTACGAGCGCAAGCGGTCCCAGGGTAAGAAGCACAACGCTGCGGTGATCTGTTTAGCTAGGCGCCGATGTGACGTAATCTACGCCATGTTGCGGGATGGGAGTCAGTACCAGCAAAAAACAGTGATAGCCGCTTGACAAAAATAGGCGAACTCGCAACTCCTGGAGCACCGTCGCTGTGCAAGTAGCCTGGCTCCTAAAGAAAATTAGATGTTTATCTGGTAGTAGTAGCGGCTGTGGAGCTTGTGGTCAAAAAGCGACCCTGTGGTAAAGCCGCAATCCACCTGAGTAGAAGCAACTTTTTGATCCCTGTTCTGCTGTGCAAATTGCCCCGGCTTTTCCCCAGGGGTAGCTCGGTCGCGCCCCTACGTGGCGCCGCTCGAGACAGCTTCAACAGCATAACGAGATCAAGCTGGGGCGCGATTGTCCACAAATCCAGCAGCCCTGTTCTTCACTTTTCAACAAACGTCAGACCTGTACGGAAGAGTCGTGTTTAATGAACTCAAGGGTTGAGATGGGAAGCTTGGGCTCAAAGGCGAGTGAGCTCCTGGTACACAAGGTCGAAAAATTAGTGAGACTCACTAATGTCATCTGCCGTGCGTTACTCTTTATCTGGTCTGGCATCAAGTAGACGCGAGAAAGTTCCCCAAGTCAATCAGCAAGGGTTCGACGGGGACGTGACAAATAGTTTGATCATGAGGAGATTGGTAAAGCCAACCCTATGTCGCACTCCAAAGTTCATCTCAGATCCCAATGTCAAAAAACGTCTGAAATAACTTGACAAAAACATAGGGACACCCCCCCGATACCTAAAGTGATAACCATTGCGCGCCATTTACTTGTCATTTCGACCGTTTCTATCCAAATAGGACTGCACTGGTAATACGATACTATATAGATTTCTTCGGCACGTGAATTCAATCAAGTATTTAATTCTAAACAAAACATAAGTACTGGCCTGGGATTTCGTCAATTTCATCCTAAGTATTTACGGTCTTTGAATTGACACTACAGAAGGTGTATTTGGTCCATAAACTGTTTTGGTCAGCGTCATTGTGTTATCTGACAACCTGGGCGTGTTGATAACACGTGCTGAACTTGAAAAAAGTCTCGTTAAAGTTCAAACAACCGATGGCAGGCTCCCTAAACATTAATCCACACCTAATGTGAGTTCTACCTCCATGATGTAAATGGAGGTTAATACCCATGGAGTCGAAAAAACACTCTCGGGAGCAAGTAATTAAAAAGCGCTCCAAAAGAGACAACCTAACGAACTTCGGATAATCATCTAACGCACCAGAAATCAAGACATCGGATAAACAGTGCTCGGTAGAATGACTGGCACGCAAAGATCTTTCAAGAATTCAAATCGATTAAGCCAGTGTGTTTTACATGGCACTATACCTGCCAGCAATTTGCATACAAGACAAGTGTCAAATAAGGAGCAATTCAGACGCAACTCTATCGCTACGGTTCCCTCCACGGTTACCCATTACAAGAGTTACCAATTCCGGATTCGCTCGAAAGCCGGGCAACGCTCCTAATTCCGTTAGGTCATCGCATAGAAATCGATCCGAACTATCACAATCTTTTACCAGCACGTTAACCTGCGCTTCAAAAAGTAATTTCGGCAGTTCAAAACCTACGGGCACTCGACATATTACTCGCACACCTTCTACCAACACCCGGTCCGCTATCGAAGCGACTTCGCTGGCTATTACGACGTATCCATTCGAAAACGACGTTGGTTCAATAACAACTGCCGAAAGATCTCTTGGATGTGCTTTAGCGAGGAGTTGTGTGAACGGATGAATCGGATCAAAGTAATTAATTGGTCCTCGGCGTTCTAGGCGCGCTAACGAGGCTTGAAGCGATCGTCGCGTTAGCTTTGGAGTCTGAACGTCTTGAAATCCTCGATTTTCATCCAAGAAAAAAAGGACGGTCCCATTTTCTAATTCTTCAGTAAGAGCATCTAAGGTGACATCGTTGGATAGTACTGTCTTGATTTCGAGCAATTCACTCTCAATATCAATCGACAATAATATCTTGTTTGCAACCCACCATAGAAGTCCATTTCGCGGATGCGCTAGCAGTAGACGCTTAAGCGCTACAAACAACAGTTCGGGTTGCGCACTTAGAACACTCAACGAATCAAGCGAAGCAGCGACAACGTGCTCTGGTGACTCGTCATCTAAACCTGCGATATAACGCAAGATTTCAAGTGGATTCATATCACCAAATTAGCGCAAAAATCCACCCTTTGTCATATCTTGGACGTTCAATGCTTTATCGACCTGTTCTGGAGTCAATAATCCCTCTTCGAGCACTACCGTCCGTAGGTCTTTTTCTTGTTCAAGAGATTTTTTAATTACCCGGGCAGCGGCCTCGTATCCAATATATGGGTTTAATGCAGTACCAATCGAAGGCGAAGAAAGTGCATATTTTTCACATTTTTCGACGTTTGCCGTTATGCCTACAATGCACTTCTTTGTGAGAAGATCACTTACCGCACCAAGCAAGCCAATTGACTCTAGTAGGTTTCGCGCCACCACAGGGAGCATCACATTGAGCTCAAAGTTTCCCGCACTTGCTCCAAATGCAACAGCAGCATCGTTACCAATCACTTGAGCGACTACTTGACAAACTGCCTCTGGTACCACTGGGTTCACCTTGCCGGGCATAATTGATGATCCAGGCTGCAAATCCGGCAAATGAATCTCTCCTAATCCGCATCTCGGTCCTGAACTCATCCAGCGTAAGTCGTTTGCGATCTTGTACAAAGATAGGGCAACTGTTCTAGTTACCGCTGACATCTCAGAAAGTGCGTCACATGTTCCTTGTGCTTCAAAGTGATTTCGTGCTTCGATAAGCGGTAGAGAAAACCGTGACGCAAGCCGGGCTATAACCTTTGGCGCAAACTCCCGAGGTGCGTTTATTCCAGTACCAACGGCGGTACCACCAAGGGGAAGTTCACAAAGTCGAGACATTGCCGCATGGAGTCGTTCGATTCCGTACCGAACCGCAGCAGCATACCCCGAGAACTCTTGTCCTAATGTGACCGGTGTAGCATCCATCAAGTGCGTCCTACCGGCTTTGACAACATCAGCAAACTCGGTCATTTTGTTTTCAAGAGCCAATGCTAAACCTTGTAAGGAAGGCACAAGCGCTACCGAAATCTCTCTGGCGGCGGCAACTCTTATTGCGCTTGGGAAAACGTCGTTTGAAGATTGGGAGGCATTCGCGTGATCGTTCGGGCTAACCACTTGAGAATCAAGTGAAGATGTTGCCAAACTAGCGAGTACTTCATTCACATTCATATTGGTGGAAGTTCCAGATCCGGTTTGAAATACATCAACAGGAAACTGATCTGCATATTCGCCAGCAACAACTCTGTCAGCAGCCACGCTCAGCGCGTTAGCAATATCGCCTGGAAGAACATTCAATTCGGCATTTACTCGTGCCGCCTCAGACTTTATAGCGGCCAGCGCGACAATCAAAGACGGTGCCACCCTTTGGCCTGAAATCGGAAAGTTCTCGACTGCTCTTTGGGTTTGAGCCTGCCACGTAGCGTCCAATGGAACGCGTACCTCACCCATTGAGTCATGCTCAATTCTAAATTCTTGGGTCTTTATTTCACTCATCACTTTTGTAATTTACTACACAATTTGAAAATAACAACTACGAATATAACCCGGGCGTTACAATCACCGAGGTCGTATAATCGCAACTCCAAATTCAAATAGCAGAGCGATATACATTAGAGTTTCATCTGTGTTTGTTGACAAGAACAAACGTTAGCGAACAAACAGAACTGTTTAGGAATGAACCAATATTTCACAAGACACGTAGTGAGCAATTGCGCCTTATAAATCGCCAACGAGCACCATTACTGCTGCGTAACCCAACCTCGGTCCCATCGACAAAAGTCAAAAACAATTTAAGCAACCCAATTTAATGGTCGAAATGTGATCAGAATGTTAATAAATGCTGAATTTTACCTGTTGATAGATCAATCTTTATTAACTGCGGGTGACTTGGGATGAGACTGACTAGCATAATCAAACTGTGATGCAGGTGTTAACGATTAAAACAGCTCGCAAGGCTAAGAATAAAAATTACGCAAGCCGCCAAAAAAAGATGCGACTCTTAAAAATCATCTCGACAATATCTCTCTCTTTTGTGCCCGCATTAGCGGGCACTCAAGTTGCTAGCGCAGATCAGATTGCAGTCGCAAAAGCACAAGCTTCGTCGATTGCACAGAGAATTTCCAGCTTAAATAATCAAGTTGCGATGTATGCGGAACAGTACGACCAAGCCCAATTACAACTCCAGTCACTCAATACGCAGATGCATGTTCAACAACAAAAGATTCTGCAAACGCAGTCGAGCATCGTCAGTCTCAAACATAAACTGGCAGTTGAGGCAGTTAACTTTTATACTGAGGGTGGCGCGGTAGTATCTTTTAGCGATTTGATCACAGGCACCTCTACCGATGTCACTCTTCGCAAAGTTTTTGCAGGCACAGTTGCTAATTCACAGCAAACACTTATAAGCCAATTCCAGGCCGCGACGACAACTCTGCGTCGGCAAACGCAAGCGTTGCAAGTCCAACAAGCTCAGGTTACATCCACGCTAACATCAGCTGCCCAGTCTAAAAAGGACGCTCAAGTGGCAACCGATCAGGCACAGAGTCAACTCAATAGCGTCAATTCATCAATTGCGGTACTTGTACAACAAGCGCAGCAGCAAGCAGCACTCGCTGCACAACGTCGCGCCCAACAACTCGTTCTGGCACAGCAACAAGCGGCCCTTGCTGCACAGCAACAAGCGAGCGCCGCGGCTCAAAACGTTCAAAGTACGCAAACTTCTACCTTGGCTGTGCAAACCTCGCCGATTCCAGTTGGAGCAGGAGCTGGAGAGGCTGTAGCGCTTGCTATGCAGGAGGTTGGTAAACCGTATGTATTTGGCGCCGAGGGACCGAATGCATTTGATTGCTCTGGACTGACTGCTTACGTTTGGGGACATGCAGGAGTACCGCTACCGCACTCTGCGGCAGCACAATATGACTCAATCGCTCATATACCTCTTACGGCTCTTCAGCCGGGCGACCTTATCTTTTACTACACTCCAATTGACCACGTAGCTATCTATATAGGCGGTGGCCAGGTAGTCGTAGCCGATAACCCTTCCTACCCCGTCGCGGTTCGAAGCGTTTACTGGGATGGTGTGCCCGTAGGAGCTGGACGTCCTTAGCAGCTTCTATTCAAAATAGACCAAAACATTTAGATGCTAGCTTGACTTAGAGGGTTGGATGAAAGCAGTAAAGATCATCAACTCAGAAGCGGTTCTCGCCGAGGTAGAACCTCCTAATATAGGCGATTTAGACCTCTTGGTCAAAGTTGGTTTTGCCGGAATTAACGCCGCAGATCTACTTCAGATTGCGGGCCATTATCGTGCTCCACAAGGAACCCCTCAAGACCTATTAGGACTTGAATATTCTGGCATGGTCGTCGGACAAGGAGCAAAGGTACCCACCCAGTTCAACGGGAAAAAAGTTATGGGAATTGCATCTGGAGCAGCTCAGGCAGAATACATCGCAATCAGATTCGATCAGGTGATAGCGTTACCAAACGACTTTGATCTGTTGCAAGCAGGTGCTATTCCAGAAGCCTTCATTACTGCCTATGACGCCATTTTCACCCAAGGAAACTTTGCAATTGGTAAACGCATTTTGATAACGGGAGCAACCGGAGGAGTCGGATCAGCTGCTGTAACTCTTGCAGTGACAGCAGGAGGAATAGTATTTGGCACTTCTAGAAATGACCGCGCCAAACAATTCGTCCACGATTTAGGGGCCCACGCCATAGCACCCGACCAGATCTCACAATATGCGCCCTACGACACGGTCATCGAGCTAATCGGAGGAGAGAGTTTTCCTACGACTCTACCAAGTCTTGCCAGTGGCGGTACGATAGTCACCATCGGAATTAGCGGGAACCCTGCAATTGAACTCGACTTACGACTCTTGATGCAAAAACGCGCGACGATAAGAGGTTCAACGCTTCGTTCCAGAGACCTTGCAGAGAAAGCCGAAATTGCCGCGCAGTTTTCTCGCGAAATACTACCGCTGTTTATTTCAGGAAAAATAAAGCCCGTTGTAGATTCCGTGTACAGTGCCAATGAGGTACGTCTTGCCTATCACAAGTTCGCAAATGAGCCAAAAACCGGGAAGTTGCTTCTTCGGTTTAGCGAATAATTTTTTCGATCTAAGCTCTCTTTAGTAAAACAAAATTTTTGACAGACAATTTGTTGATCTCGAGTTTGCACTCCATTTTTTGAAGCAAAATTAACAACTAGTCAAAATGCAATTCGAATCCGACTTCGCACTTGCTAAAGTCTTCAGTGAAGAAACAATCGAATGGGAACTATGAATACGTTGCTCGAAGGAAAAAAGACCAAAATTGTAGCAACACTTGGACCTGCAAGTGCAAACATCGAAACCGTAGTTGCAATGGTCAATGCGGGTATGAATGTGGCGCGACTGAACCTGGCACATGGCACTCCCGCTTCAATTGTGCGCTTGATCGCTTTGGTGCGACGGGCCGAGCGACATACTGGAAAAATGATTTCAATCCTTGCTGACCTCCCAGGACCTAAAATGCGAATTGGAAAGCTCGCTGAACCAATTGAACTAAAGCGAGACGATACAGTAACTCTCGCGCCCTCGGACACCAAAGTTGAGTCGGACGAAATCACGATACCGGTCGACTTTCCGGGACTTGCTGGGGCCGTTTCAGGGGGATCACTGATTTACTTGGCGGATGGATTTATCGCCCTTGAAGTCGTTAGTGTGACCGGAAACAACATACTGTGCAAAGTAACAGCCGGCGGGGAGCTCAGCTCCCATAAGGGAATTAACCTTCCTGGTACGACACTAGACATCTCGTCACTGACTGATAAAGATGCTGAACTCTTATTCTTCGCTCTTTCCCGCGGCGCCGATGCCCTATCGATTTCTTTCGTGCAAAGAGCCGAAGATCTCGCAAGGGCTCGCAAAATTGCAAGCGATCATGGATTCTCTCCCTTCTTGTTTGCCAAGATCGAACATCCTGCGGCTCTTAGGGACATTGACGCAATTTTAGAAGCGGCCGACGGTATTATGGTCGCCCGTGGAGATTTGGGTATAGAACTTCCACTCGAAGAAATACCCCTTATCCAAAAAGAACTCATTTTCAGAGCGAACTGTGCGGGTAAACCAGTTATTACCGCTACTCAAATGCTCGAGTCCATGATCGACTCCCCAAGACCAACGCGTGCCGAAGTAACAGATGTTGCCAACGCAATACTTGATGGCACCGACGCAGTCATGCTCTCAGAAGAATCTGCGATGGGCAATTACGCAGTTGAAGCCGTTGCCACGCTAGCTAGAGTAGCCAGCCACACAGAAGAGCACGCAACGTTTTTGCCATCTCGTGAACGCGTGGCTGACCGAATGCGATCAGTATCAACTACTATCCCTGAAATAGTAGCCCTATCTGTACTTTCAGCAGTTGACAAACTAAAGCCAGACTATATCGTAACTCCGACGGAGTCGGGAGCAACTCCAAGGAGCATTGCCAAGTTCAGAATGAAACCCTGGATCATCGCTCTATCTCCTTTTGAAGCTACCGCTCGGAGGCTTTTGTTTACTTCTGGGGTGGCACCTTACGTCATTAAGCCAACAGATGAGAGCTGGGAAGATACCGCACGGGTGGTCATGAGCAAACTCGATCCTAAAGCATCCTTATTGCTTTTGACACAAGGATCCCAAGGTCGACAATCGGGAGACACCAACCGAATCGATATTATAAAAATTTAAAGGTCGAGTTTCGATCATCTTCAATATCGGTCTCAAGCCCTTACAAAGACTAAAATTTCAGCCGCAGCGATACGGACTTACCAAGTATTACAAAATTTTACCACGGTAACATTTTTGTGAATAAAGGATGCCCAGGTGTTACGGGGGAAGAACCAACGTTTTACGGTCCACTCATGTTGATGAAAATATCCGTCTAGACTTACATCGCAAACAGATTTGGAATTTTTTAGCGCTAAGACGACTTATGGAGTAAGTAACGAGCACGCGCATAATATTTTCAAGCGATACTTTGACGCCCTAACACTTGAGGAATTCTATGAAACCAATACCGGTAGAGTTTAACATTGGACCGTTGCAGGTCCACACTTATGGCATCGGTTTGGCGATCGCATTCTACCTTTCCTACAGATATTTTGAGCACAGGTTGCGAAGCGCAAACGAACCTTACGAATGGGTAGGCAAATCTTTTCTCTGGATTATTGCAGCGGCCATCGTTGGCGCCCGAATCGTACATGTCGTGGCTAATTTAAATTATTACGTCAGCAACCCCATTCAAATTCCCCTTATATGGCACGGCGGTTTGTCATCCTTCGGTGGCCTTGCAGGTGCGATTCCTGTTGGCGTATTTTTAATGAAAAAATACGCACCTGAGCTGAGTCTGGCCAGAGCATTTGATATGGTAGCACCCGCACTGATACTGGGCTGGTCGGTGGGTCGAATCCTTGGACCTCAGCTCATGTACCAAGGTGGCGGACGACCGACTACATCGTGGTACGGACTTCAGTATGCGGGGCAAATCGGCTATCGAATACCAGTTCCGATATTCCAGTCAATTGAAGACGGGGCCATCTTCTTAGTGCTACTTTACGCTGAAAAGAAATTTGCCGCGCGCAAACTGAATCCGCTCAAAGTAGGATCTCTCGCAATCTTAGCGATCATAATGTGGTCAGTAACTCGTTTCTGGGACGAATACTTATGGCTTGCTATTCCTCGTCTTTGGGATGCAGTCGAGGTATTTTCAATCGTACTTTTGCTAGTCTCTGTTGCTGGATTTTTTTATTACAATCGACATATATCGTTCAAATCGTCACTATCGAATTCAAGGCCGAATCAGGTGGACAGTCAAACGGCACCGCTCTAATTTAGTAGCTACGAAAATCCAAATTTTCAAGCATTTAGAGTTGATAGAGCTTTAACTACAATCGCTATCTTGAAGAATTGAGCGCTCTCAAACCGACGGGCAAGTCGCAAACTGTTACTGCATCAATAGATAGTGATCCGGCATAATGCTCCATAACCCACGCGACCACTGGATCCTCTTTAGACATTAGATACCATGCTACGTGCGAATGCAAGCACTTGAATCCTCCACGAGTGCCTCCAATACCACCGCTTGGTCTGGGTCCCGTGTAATCAGGTGGTATTAATGCATCTCTGATGCTTGCATAGCGTGCGTGGACGCGCGATAGATCTTGTGAATCTACCGACTTTCTAATTTCTTTGACTATTCCCGCAGCCTCCAAGGAGGATACTTCCTTTGTCAATCTTGGATCTAAAAGCCAAAACAACGTAGGCATGGGACGGTCCGGCAATATTATTGGCCAACACGCAATGACCGCAGGCAGGTTAGCAGGCGCTGATCGTGCGACGACTTGAAAAATACCATCTGGCTTTCTGCCTAAAAGCCGCGATACCTCTTCATAGTCGCTTTCAGGTACGGCATCCCAAGCTCTAGCTGCCAAGTGTTAAGCTCCTTTTGTGCGTTTAGACGACCTACGCCAAAAAACAAGTATCATAAAAAATATCGTCGCACCAATCGCAGGTAGAATTCGCTTTGCGACAGTTCCTCCCGCAGTCTTTACGAGATTTAGTGGAGCAGCATTACTGAAGTTTTCATTACTAGCAGCACTCTGTGTCGTCTCGCTTGCGCCTAACTCTGGTGCAATTGACTCACGATCTTTTAAACCGGACCCAACTGGTTCAGAAGCTATTAATGCCTCTAGTGATTTTACAAATTGACCTATAAGTTTCTTTGAAATATCGGATATCATACCTCTGCCCAAAGCAGCGATTTTCCCGGTAATCGTGAGTTCGGTGGTCACCGTTACTTTCGTCGAAGTTTCCACTTCATCAAGCCTGAAATGAATCTTTGCCGATGCATTACCTTGACCCTTTGTCTCGCGTCCTTCGGCGAAGATTACCGCACTTTTACTCGCACTGTCTAGTTCAAGGAATTTCGCAAAACCTTTATAGGCTGCAGTAATAGGCCCGACTTTTACCTTAATGGCTCCGAGGTATTCATCGCCCTTGACCTCCTCCAAGATCGCCCCCGGGAGACAAGGTGCGATCTTCTCGAGGTCAGTTAATAATGCCCAACACGTTTCAATTGGAACATCCACTTTAAACTCATTCAACAATTCCATTTATGCAAGTCCTCCAAGGTGTCTATATCTATCGGCGTTCCAGAAACTGCAACCTCGTCCACAAGCTCTGGATAGAGCCTATAGAGCGCGCTTGCCCCGCGATCTCCCTCGCGGCCTATCAAATGAAAAATCTCTTTTTTCAACTTCACTGGATTTCGGCGCAGACCTTCATAGGTAGCAACGACAATTGGCTTTCCCTGGTAGTTTGCGACCATTCGCCAAGCGTGCGATCCAATTAGTGGCTGATCCGCAAGGCCGATGACGATCTCATCCGCTAACAAAGAGTTTGCCCAATCAAGAGCTACACCTAACGATGACGCTAGACCGCGCTCAGGTTTGTAATTGAAAAGAACGGTTTCTTTATCCATTTCAATCGAATTAAACGCTGCAATTCCTACTACCACGCTTCGCTCTTCAATCCCTGATTCTCGAAATTCCCTCAAAGAGTGACCAATGATCGTACTTCCTCGAAACGGAGCCACTAACTTGCTTGTAGTACCCTCAAATCGCGACGACAAGCCTGCCGCCAGCAAAGTACCCACCAATTTCATAACTTCACTTCCAACGGTAAAGACAAGATTTCAAGCCTTCGTGATTTCTGCGTGCAACGAGTGAATCGGCCCGCTCGAATTGCGTAGCGATGTAGGAACTTTTTGATATCGCTTGGAAATTATCTCTGCCATAATCGCAACTGCAGTCTCTTCGGGCGTACGCGCACCGATGCCTAGACCGATTGGTGCCATAATCCTGTCGAGTGCATCTTCTCCGTATCCAAGATCAATTAAGCGTTTGAGTCGCTCATCACATGTGCGCCTAGATCCCATAGCCCCAAGGTACCCCACCTTGGTCTTTAGAGATTCTGTGATAGCGGGAATGTCAAACTTCGGATCATGAGTCAAAACACATACAGCATCGCGGGATCCAAGAGGTGTTGCCAACGTTTCAAATACTGCGTTCGGCCACCCTACCGTGACGTCATCAACCATAGGAAAACGTTTTTTCGTCGCGAACAACGGACGCGCATCACAAACCGTCACCCTATACCCGAGCATTTTCGCAAGTCGCGCTAAAGATAACGTAAAGTCTACCGCGCCAAAGATAAGCATCTGAGGAGGTGGAGCGAACACCTCGAATAACACCTCAAGCTCATCCAACTTCGCTTGGCCATTGCGACCATAGTGTCTAACTGTTGTCAATCCTGACTCAAGTGCAGCAATCGCATCCCTTAGCAGCACCACCTCAAGCTCGCTAGCTTCAATTTGTGTTAGCACCGCTTGTCCATCCACAACAATTAGCGTCGCACCGATTTTAGCAAGTCCGCCATGCACCTCATAAGCACTTATACCTTCTTGAGATAACCAAGCACTCTGATCAGGTGTCTGTTCGAGCACACCCGCAGCGCTTTGGGCCGCAATTACGGTGACTCTCACGAATGCCGTCTTTGATTCGAGCAATCGACAAACAAGACTATATCGTTCCAGATCCTGTGTCTCGATTAAAATTCTCAAGGTACCGCCACAGGTCAGTCCTACCGAAAATGCTTCGTCATCAGAGTAGCCAAAGGTATGTACAATCGACTCAGTCACGACACCTTGCGTATCTATTTCAAGCACCGAACCAGACCGCGTAGTTACCTCGGAAACCCCTAAACATGCAAGAGCCTCAGATGCAACCGCACCTTCAACACAGCCACCAGAGACTGAGCCAGACACTTCGCCCCGGTCATTAATGGCCATCGTCGCTCCGGGCTCGCGTGGCGCAGATCCGACAGTATCCACCACTCGCGCAATCGCAACCCTACATCCTCTCGCGTGCCAAGCAGCAACATCGCGAAGGACCTCAAGCATTCGCCGATCCAGTTAAAACCTCTATCATGTGTACTCCTGTTTGAAGATTTACCAGCCGCGTCATACTGCTCCAGACCATTTGCGTCGAGCGTGAATAAACAATACCCAGCTGTACAGTCACAAAATCTCAAATATCAAAAAATTACTTACGTTGGTTTAACGCGCAAACGATTGCTTTCAATTCCCGAATCATCAGACCTCACGGTCGACTGGGCTTTTAGGATACAAATTACTTTAGCACTTTGTCACTAAAGTAAAGCAAGCACGCCTTAGGTTGAACACTTGTGGCAGTGCGTCATTGAGTGGATGCGACTAATCCGGCCAGATCAAGTAGCGAATTTAGCGAATGACCTTCTACTAAGGCATCAACGTATGGAAGTGCCGCTGCCATCCCTTTTGCCGTTGGCATAAACCCGCGCTGAACTTTTAGGGGATTGACCCAAATAATTTTTTTTGCAACAAAACGCAAACGCCGCATTTCAAGGTTGAGGACAGACGGATCGCCTCGATCCCACCCATCTGAGACAATCACGACGGTTGCCCCACGAGCCATTCCATTAACGCCGTAGTTCTTATTGAATTCTCTTAATGATTCTCCAAGTCTGGTACCGCCTGCCAGATCCGTGACCCTATGAGATACATTCGCAAGAGCATCATCGGCGTTACGAGCTAAAACTTCTCGCGAGATCCTCGTCAACCTAGTGCCAAAGGCAAAAACTTCTACTTTTTTTCGTGAAATAGCAGTCGCGTGCGCAAAACCCAAAAACGGACGTGCGTATGTGGTCATGGATCCAGAAGTGTCGATAAGAAATACCATCCGCTGTAGTTTTTTGTTTCGTCCTCTGTAGCTAAGTTCCACCGGTTCCCCAAAATAGCGTGTAGACCTTGTCAAAACCCGCTTCAAATCGATGGTGTTCCCAGTGGAACTAGGCACCTTCCTACGGGAATGACGCAAGTTCGCAAAATTTCTATGTCTAGTAAAAATTTCATCCAGCAGCGCCAACTCCGTTACGCTGTAACTAGCAAAATCCTTATCACCCAGGATTTCAAGCGGAGAGTATTTCAACAACCCATCGGTCCGTTTAGACAATTCCGTGATACTATCGTTAGCCGCGATGCCACCAAGAATCATCTCTGACACAAAGTTCGTAAAATCATCGTCGTCAAGTACTTGGTCATGCGTGTGGAAAAATGCTTCAAATAGTCTTGCAAACTGTACTATATCTCGCTCGTTTTTCACTAACGTGCACAATCCGACTTCTAGCATCTGCTGCTTAGTAGATAATCCGAGTACGACAAGACCTCTGACGAAGTTCGACAAAGAATCGAGATCTACACTTAGCCCCTGCTGGTTCAGATAGACCCAAAAGCGAACTGCAAAATCGTAGATATTGTTCAAATAACCACCTTTACGAAAGAGATTGGCTTTAATCTCTAATTTTCAGTCTGGGTTCGGTTTACGACTTTGTAGTAATTCGTCAAAGTCGCTCGCAATAACTTTCTCAACATCTTCGCGATATTTCAAGATTGATGCTACCGAACGCTTGATCTCAGAGCCAGTAAGTTCAGAGACGTCTAGAGCCATAAGTGCACGAAGCCAGTCAATGGATTCAGATATTCCAGGTGGCTTGTATAGATCGAGATCACGTATTGTTTGGGTCAACCGAGCCACCTGATCTGCTAGAAAATAATCTGCATCTGGAACGCGCAACATTAATATTGATAATGCCAAATCTGGGCTAGGATGATCCACCCAATGATACAAACATCGCCTTTTCAAAGCATCATGTAAGTCGCGAGTACGATTTGAGGTAATTATTACAACCGGTGGAATCTTCGCACTGATCGTACCCAACTCAGGAATCGTGACCGCGTAATCAGAGAGCACCTCGAGCAGGAAAGCCTCAAACTCATCGTCTGCGCGATCTAATTCGTCGATTAACAGCACCGCCGGAAGTGTGAACCCGTCTACTTCAGGCAGCTTGTCACCGGCCGCAACTGGGTCTAGGGCTCGTAATAACGCGCGACGAATGAGATAGGTATCACTATAGAGTTCATTCTCCAGCTTGTCGATGTTTGTAGAAGAGGCCGACTGCTTGGCTACCTCAAGCGATCGAAGATGCAAGAGCTGCTTGGAATAGTTCCATTCGTAAAGTGCTTGAGACACATCTATGCCCTCATAGCATTGGAGGCGAATCAAGACCGTGCCGAGCATCTGCGCAAGAACTTTCGCTACTTCAGTTTTCCCGACTCCAGCGTCACCTTCTAATAAAAGTGGCTTTTGCAAGGTAATCGCTAAAAATATAGCAGTCGCAAGCTCACTTGAAGATATGTATCCATAGTTCGAAATGCGTTTCGCAAGGGACTCAGGGTCTTCGATCGCTAGGATCTCGCAGATCGATTTGCCTCGTCCAGCGTAAGATGAATAGCTACTCAACAATTTCCCCAACATTAACGATGAACATGTTCACGCTCACAATGATCTTTTACAATGATCTCTCAAGTGCGCGACGAACTAACACGTTAGCAAGGTGACTCCGAAATGCGCTAGTAGCGTTCAAATCCTCGGGTGGATCTAAGTCGCTAGAAACTAAATCAGCAGCCTCTTTGATCGAACCACCAGCTACCAACGCATCTTCACAAGCAAACGCTCGAATTGGAGTTGACGCCATATTTATCAAAGATACACGCGGGCTTTTGCCCCCTAAAACCGCAACTCCGACAATCGCCCAATCTTGTGCACGTCTATTGAACTCCGATCTTGCCCACCCAGCATCTGATTTTGGAACTTGAATCTCAAGGAGTACCTCATCGAAATTTATATTTGTCTCTAAAAAGCCCAAAAAAAAGTCGTCCACGCTGACTGATCTTTTGCCATCCGGTCCTTGCAGAACGACCGTGGCACCAACTGCCAGCATCACTGAGGGTAAATCCCCCGCCGCATCCCCGTGTACGACCGAACCACCAATGGTGGCACGATGTCTAACTGAGGGATCACCTACAAATGACGCGGCATAACTCAATATTGGAACTGATGTCTTTAAAATAGGCGACGTCTCAATATCTCGCAAACTCGTTAGCGCCCCGATCGCAACGTATTCGCCACGATCCAAAATATAAGAAAGCGAAGAAATTCGACCTATATCGACCAGTGTCATAGGAGACGCAAATCGCAGCTTCATAAGAGGCAAAAGCGAATGACCGCCAGCTATCACTTTTGCATCGCGTGCTGACGCCAGAACATCAATCGCATCACTCACGTCCGTCGCTCTATAGTACTCAAACTTTACAGGAATCACTTCGCTCCACGCCTTTCTATAAGATCGCATCAAAAGTTCGAATTGAGCAAATATCCTTGCTCTACCCAGACCGATCGCCGCATCCGCAAAGACTTCTTGAATTTTGTCTAAGCCAAGCGAGACAAACACTGTACCATATGGCCTTTGAATCACGAGATAGCTATGTTGTACCGACCCAACATAAAGCCTTAAAGCTATCTCCGAAACAACCGTGCTGATAGCGCCAGAAAAATCTCCCGAACAGACGAAAACAAAACCTGAGAGTGCCGCGATCTTGGCGCTGCAACTTCATAAACTGCATTCAGGTACTCGCTGAGAGAACTGCTTTTACGATGTTGTGATAGCCAGTACATCGGCACAAATTACCTTCGAGCGCGTGACGCACTTCTGCCTCAGAAGGAGACGCGTTTTCTAGCAGAAACGATTCCATGGCCATAATCATCCCAGGTGTACAAAAACCGCATTGAAGTGCGTGACAATTCTGGAATGACTTTTGTAACGCGGTCATCTCCCCATCCAACGAGGCAAGACCCTCTATCGTAGTAACCGACATTCCATCAGCTTGCACAGCAAGAACTGTACAGCTCTTTACAGATTTACCATCAACGTGAACGGTGCAAGCACCACAACTTGACGTTTCACATCCGACATTTGTACCCTTTAACCCAACCACGTCTCTAATAAAATGCACTAGCAACATACGTGGCTCAATATCATTTGTGAAATTTTGCCCGTTGACCATCACCGTTACTTGCATCAAGATCCCTTCCAAGCTCATAGGTTCTCGAATTCAATTAGCGCTTATCCCTGAAGTTTAGACTTAGATGATTTTTTATGCTCCTAAATCCCTAAGCAAAAGGTAAATCAGATAAAATCTCATAGAAAAACTACATTCAGAATAGTAATCTAACCGAAAATACAAAACAGAGTCGTTTCGATCCGAAATGAGCTATGGTTAGTAATGAAAATGACAATGATTCTTAGGGCAAATAGGGTAACACTTAGACCTTTAAAAGACGCCGATTTTGACGCTTGGCGAGAAGTTCGGGTGCGTTGTGGCGATTGGCTAAGTCAATGGGAACCACTCCCACCAGAAGGATGGGGCGATCCGAATGGCAAGAGACTTTACACGTCTCGATGTGTTGCACGAGAGCAAGAGGCAAGAAGTGGAACGGCACATTCGTTCGGGGTGTTTCTTGATGGGCGTTTCATCGGCGAGGCCAATCTGTCCGGCATCCAAAGAGGTCCAATACAAACAGCTTCAATTGGATATTGGATTGATCAAGAGTATGCAGGTCGTGGCCTAATTCCAGAAGCCGTCGCGGCAATCTTTAGATTCGCTTTTGAAGATCTTGGATTACATAGAATTCAAATTTCGATAGTACCAAGAAATACCGCTAGTCTAAACGTTGCCGTAAAACTAAAGCTGCGCCATGAAGGGCTAGCCTTACGTTACATCGAGATCAACGGGGTATGGGAAGATCACAACATATTCGCGATAACCTACGAGGACTGGCTCCAAAATCGCCGCTATTACATGGACTCTATGATTCTTAAGTTGCGATCAAGATAAAGTCTCAAAAAGTTCTCTGCAAATCTTAGGATTAAGTGGTAGTTTAATAGACATGGCTGAAAATATGTTCTTGCGCGCAAGCGACAATGATCGCTCCAGAATTACAAACTTCTTATCAATGGCTCTCGAGAAAGGCTTCATAACAACTGAGGAATTACACCATCGCCTTGAAGTTGCGATAGCCGCAAAGACCTTCAACGATCTACTTAGCGTTGTTGAAGATATCCCGGGCGGAAAATCCTTGGTCAAAGAAGCTGCATCAGCACATATCGTCTCCACCAATTCGTATCCGTTCCCTCATACTCTTCCCACGCAGAGCCAGTCGACACTTTACCAGGTCAGGCAAGGTAGGCGACTTCCCCTTGCAGCGATTCCGTTCATCTTTGCGGGAATGATTACAGTGGCATCTTTTGCCGGATTGGTAATTATACCGCTGTTGCTGAATCTTATTTTCGCTTCATTCACGCCAATTTTTTTGATCGGCATTTTTATAATTGTTCGACAATTTCGTCGCTCTGGCCGTCATCACCATGGCAATCATCGTACGAAGATTCGCGGCTCACGTTAAGTTGCGAAAATTTTACGGTGCTGTTCACCGAAGGAAACGTCGTAAATGCCAATACTCAATTCTGGCAAGCGCATTATTTTTAGCTCGTTTTAATTATGGATACGTTCCAATCGCATCCTGAGTAAACTTGCAACTGTACCCCGGTTGCCGCGACCCCTTTAGCGATGCCAGATTCATAAGTAGCCGGGCCGATAGTGGTATTTAAAATACTAACTTTTTTTTCTCCCACAAGTGGAGTCGTTAAACTCACATTGGTACTTTTTAAACCAGCACCTGATAATCCAGAAACTAAATCAATAGTCAACGAATTTGAAACATTTTCGTCACTGCAGTCAGCACTCCATATTGCAGTCCAAGAGTAATTAAGGTTTACCACTTTGCTTTGCCGAAGCCCGGTTCCACTAAATGTAAACATTGTCTCTCCTGCGGGAGGAGTATTATCATTTACGATATCGTTGGTGATACCTCCATCAGAAACTCCGCCACTTGCCGAAATAGTGGTGCTTGTAGATTGCTGATTTGAAATTGGGCGCGTACTCTGGTGTGGCGTGCGAAAAACCATCGTCAGTCCGATGGCAGCTGAACCGCCTAGTAGTGCCCCTATTCCTAATACAGCGAGCATATTTGATCTACGAAAGCGTGAACTTTTTGTCGACAAGATTTTCAAGCTAACTCCATTGGTCTAAACCGCAGTTTATCCGCACTAGAACCTTATTTGAATGTTTGGATTAATACCACTTGAAACCGGAGTTTGGTGATCGACCGCCAAAGGAACTCACATCCAATTCCCTAGACAAGAAACCTGACGACAAATAAGAGAGCTGGCTCGCCTAATTCAACATTAGGCGAGCCAAATTCGCTATTTTTTGGGGGGGTTGGAATTGCACTCTAATTTAACTGTCGACCGCATCAACTTGTGTCTTTAGATTAATATCCTAAATCAACATAGGCAACCATCCCAGGTACCTAGCGCGACACCAAATAGATTTCCTCGTCGCCAAGTTGTCTAAAGATCGAACACGAGCGATCTAACTTTAAAACGTAAAAATAAAAAATATTCACAAAAACATGTATATCTCGATCTTCAAAATAATGGACTCGAAACTTTTAGTTCAATTTCGCATGACGATAGCTAATGTTGACGCCAAGGACTCGCAATTTTGCCTCATGACCTGGGTAAACGATAGTTAGCTACGTTCCATTACCTGGTCGGCGTTTAGTTGCTTGCTCGGAACAAAACGTTGAAACTGGCTTGGAAACAAGTATTTGAATTGTTACTATTCCAATACTTTGCAATTTTTTACTCCAAAACGCAACAAAAATCAGTTAACATAGGCTCATCGACAGCAACTGTAATGAACACGAACTAAAGGAGATAACATGAAACTTCAACCAAGCAAGACTACTGGCTTGAAACGCGAGATGTCTCGGCTTGACCTAACGATGGCAGGACTTGGAGCAATTATCGGTTCTGGATGGTTGTTCGGCGTATTGTATGCGTCGAACGATGCCGGACCAGCTTCAATCTTTGGCTGGCTCATCGGCGGTGTTGCCGTGGCACTTATCGGTCTTGTCTATGCGGAATTGTCTGGGATGATTCCTGAAGCTGGAGGCATTGCCCGTTATCCACACCTAACACATGGATCCCTAACCGGATTTATGATGGGTTGGGCCGCATTTATCGCATATGCGACAGTTCCAGCCATCGAAGCCGAAGCGGTGATTCAGTACGCAGAACACTATCTCCCCGTATTCGCCAATAGCACTATTGATCGCTTTATTGCAGAAGCAATAATCTTGATTTTGTTTTTCGGAATCAACTCAATTGGCGTGAAGGCATTTGCCAAAACTAACACTACAGTAACCACGATCAAGTTCATAATGCCGACCGTGACAGTACTGGTGTTCCTTTTTGTGGCACCACACTGGGGAAATTTTACATTCCACCCCTCGGCAACTTCTAAAATACCGGGCGGCTTTGCCCCATACGGCGTAGCCGGAGTCCTAAAGGCGGTAGCTCTTTCTGGTATTGTCTTCGCATATCTTGGATTCCGCCAGGCGGTCGATCTTGCCGGTGAGGCCCGTAATCCACAACGAGACGTTCCACGTGCAATCATTGTTGCAGTAGGAATCGCAGTTGTTCTCTACACCTTGTTGCAGGTAGTGTTTATTATTGGCGTGAATCCATCGGCGATCACCAAGGGCTGGGCTGCACTAACATTTACTGGTCCTTTCGCACAAGTCGCCTCTGCACTTGGTCTTGGGTGGTTGGCAACACTTTTATATGCTGACGCCGTACTGTCTCCTGCGGGCACTGGGAATATCTACCTGGCATCCACAGCACGCGTAGTATATGCACTTTCTAATAACCGCTACTTACCCGCTCCTTTTCGCAAGCTAAACGAACGTACAGCCGTTCCAACGTTAGGGTTGCTTCTGACATTGATTGTTGGAATCCTGGCGCTGCTTCCTTTCCCAACCTGGGAAAGCCTCGTAGGAGTGATTAGCTCAGCGACGGTTTTGACGTATATGATTGGACCGATCTCAGCAGCAGTTCTACGCAACACACATCCCAACGCGTTTCGACCCTTCAAGCTTGGTGCCCTGAACGTGGTCGCGCCACTGGCATTTGTCATAGGCACACTTATTATCTATTGGACCGGTTGGGCCATCGACTGGAAGTTGGTCGTAACCATCCTGGGAGGTGCAATCATCTATTCAATCGCGGCTTCGCGAAACGGTACTACCTTGGATAAAGTTGACGCCGCGTCCCTTAAGAGCGCGCTCTGGCTAATCTTGTACCTAGTTGCGTTGCTATTGATGACTTACTTTGGTTCAGCTGAATTTGGCTCACCTTACAATGGTGGTAAAGGTCTCATTCAATATCCCACTGATCTTGGCGTGGTGGTAATAATCGCATTGGGATTTTACTATTTCGGAGTCAATTCGGGACGTAGGACCGACGCCGGAGACGACGCAATTGCTAGCGCAGCAAACAGAGAAGACTGACTCGAAACCCTCAATTGTTGGATCGACTATGCATGTTTTTTACCTGCGTAGTCGGTTCCTAAACTCAACGAAATAATCTGACCAGTAGAAAAGATCGTCACTTCACGCATGGAGCGCGAATATACGCGTAATAATCTCAAACCCCTCACATACCTTGAAACAAGCGACGTGAGTGGTTTGAGATTCGTCAAAGTCGATCACTTGGGATTCAAGTAACTCTTTTCACCCGGATAGACCATGTTCAACTCGGTCTTTGCCAAATAAGCCAGTTCGTTAGGATTGTGCAGTTGAGAAATCTGACTCTGCAATGTTACCTGCTGCTGTTTTAGCGCAGAGATTTCAGAATTTGTCTTGGCAAGTTGACTTCTTTGCGCAATATAAGCTTGGACGGGAGAAACCAGAAGCAACATTGCTAACAATAACGTAGCAATTGCAAGCGCCAAATAAACACGACGAGAACCTGTCTTACGAGTTGAGCTCTCAATCTTAGTCACATTGCTACTCTAGCAGCAAAATCCACAATAAATATCATGCATGCAATTCCCAACTCGAATTGCCATCGAGAAAAAAATCTCTCCAATACAACTCGGTATGGATTACGTATTTGTCAGGAACTTTGTTACCGTCGTAACCTAGAAGCTCCAGCAAAACGAGCACTGGAACCTAATTCTGATTCTATTCTAAGAAGCTGATTGTACTTAGCAACGCGGTCACTCCGGGCAGGCGCTCCAGCTTTAATTTGGCCAGCATTTGTAGCAACAGCCAGATCTGCTATAAAAGTGTCCTCGGACTCGCCCGATCTATGTGAGATGACGGGGCTGTATCTCGAACGAACTGCAAGCTCAATTGTGTCCAACGTCTCAGATAGAGTACCGATTTGGTTGAGTTTAATCAAGATCGAATTCGCAAGCCCATTCGCTATGCCATCACCAAGGATCGCAGCATTGGTGACAAACAAATCGTCACCTACTAACTGAACCTTCTCGCCTAGTTCGTCAGTTAGCATTTTCCATCCATCAAAATCCACTTCAGACATGGCATCTTCGATCGAAACAACTGGAAAATTGTCTACAACGTCACACCAAAATTTCACCATAGCGTGCGAATCAAGCGTTCGCCCCTCACCAGTTAGGCGATATTGACCGTCTTTGTATAGTTCTGAGCTCGCTGGATCAAGCGCAATGGCAATGTCGACACCAGGTTGAAATCCAGCTAGTTCAATTGCTTGAACTAAAATCGAGAGAGCTTCCAGGTTTGTTTGCAAATTCGGAGCAAATCCGCCTTCATCACCAACCCCCGTGGAAAGTCCAGAAGACTTTAGAGTCGACGCTAAAGCATGGTAAGTCTCTGCGCCCCATCTCAGCGCCTCGGTAAAGTTCGGCGCACCAATCGGCATAATCATGAACTCTTGTAAATCAATTGAATTATCCGCGTGCACCCCTCCATTGATGACATTCATCATGGGAGTTGGCAAAACGTGTGCGTTTCCACCACCTAAATATCTGTACAAAGGCTGATTCAAACTATTTGCTGCGGCTCTCGCAACCGCCATCGACGCCCCGAGAATCGCATTGGCGCCTAGGCGCTCTTTATTTTTGGTCGCGTCAGCAAGAATCATCTGCTGATCAATCTCACGTTGCGAATATGGAGATTGACCAACCAAAATCGATGAGATCTCATCGTTTACATTTGCAACGGCGGTTCTAACGCCTTTCCCACCATAACGTTCTTGGCCGTCTCGAAGCTCCCATGCCTCAAGTGATCCGGTCGATGCTCCTGACGGAACAATTGCCGATCCCTTCGAACCTTCCGACAGCGATACAACCACCTCTACGGTAGGATTTCCGCGGGAATCGAGAACTTCACGCCCGATTACTTTGGTTATTGTTGTCATTTAATCCTCATTTATTTTTATATCTAACTAGCAATTAGATACCGCAATGCAATTCCCGGGCAACCGCTTTTACTCGATGACTCCATTCGCAACGCAAAATTTGCTACAACGTGCGTCGACGCAAAAATCAGGCTCCGCTACACAAAGCAACTCTTCAACGATCTTCAAGAAAAGATGCGGAAAACTCTATTGCAATCGCCTTTATTTTTGCTTCTAAATCAATATCTTCGAGTTTAGACAATTTAATAACCGAAAAGATCAACTCTCCAAGGCGATCAGGGCTCGTAGTCAATTCGTCAGCACAGCGAATAATCTCCTCAACCAACGCGTCGCGCTCAGGAAGCTTATATCCAAAAGCGTCGGCTTTACGAACAACCTTTGAAGCGAATAATAGCGCAGGCAATGCCTTGGGTATGTTCTCAGCTGGTTCCGAAATGACCTTTTCCGTCCGCTTGATTGATTCCCAATTAGACAATACCTCGGCAACACCTTCCACCTTCAATCCCGCAAAAACATGCGGATGCCGACGAATCAATTTCTGTTTTATCGAATTCAAAATATAGTAAAGGTCGAAAAGTCCGCTTTCCGACGCAATTTGCGCATGAAATAAAACTTGAACGAAAAGGTCCCCAAGTTCTCCGGCAAATTCATCTGCCAAAGCTTGTGTTGTACCGTCGACTTGTTCGTCATCAGATTGGGGCTCAGCTGTTCCATCTAGCTGGCCTTGAAGTTGAGTAATCGCTTCTATTACCTCGTAGGCCTCTTCGATTAAGTGTTTACCCAAACTGGTGTGAGTCTGTTTTTTATCCCATGGACACTCGGTTCTCAAACGCGCAACTATCTGGGTCAAATCCATAAATACTGAAGCTTCTGAGCCTTTAAAATCTTCTACATAAATACTTGTCAAATGGTCGAACTTTAAAGAAGCCAAATCTTTTATATCTAAAAGCTTGACGCATTGATCAACCAGGCCTAAATGATGTAGATACGTAATGGCTGGTGCAAGATCTCCATTTAGTAAGACATCAACGACCGAATATGCCAATTCGTCGTTCCAAACCTGGGAGATTAATAAGTTACCCCGAAAATCCGAAGAATTCGAGATTAGATCATCTGCGTCCACCAACCATAAAGATTTGGCAAAAGGATCGACATTCATAGCCAAAAGGGCAAGATCTAAAAACGAAACGGCAGGTAGCACAGTTACTTGATCATTGTAGGATTCGCGTAGCAAATCCACGGACTTCTCTGCAACGTTAGGCGATCCGGGAGTGAGATAACCGACGCGTAAAGCGGCATCTAGATCTACCGGTTTCTCAAATATTTTTCCAAACCCCTGCAGCAGAGCATGCCTTCTTCTTGAATCAAATGCAAATTCGCCAACCCACCTGGCCATCTCCCGGTAAAGCGCATCAAAATTACTATACACTTCATACAAAGGATCACACGTGAGAACAAGTGCACCAGAATTAGCCGCAACTTCACAGAGTTTTGCGATTGATGGATGAACCATGGTTCGAACGATCAGTACATCGAGAGACTCGAGCTCGTTCAGGGTTCCAAGGGAAACTGAACCATAATCCCCAGGCCCAGCGCCAAGCACGACTAATTTAGTCACAATTTACTCCAAATAATTCTTTATTTGAACTTCTCAAGCTGCAGGCAAAGTCGGAGGAATAACCGTGGCATTCGCATTAGAAATAGAAAATGTACCATAAGCAGGATTGACAGTCACTGATTGGCTCTTGGCTAGGCCCGAGACAAATGCATTTACATCACCAGCAGCCTGAGTACCAAACACCGTACCGATAACTGCAGGAATCGCTTGCGCAAACGTAAGAATAGTTCTAGAAACGACCATCGGAACTGAATATCCCTGAGATATTTGCACAGGAGGTAACGCGACGTTCGGTGCCCCCGAGATCAACTCGTTCGCAAAAGAACTCCCAAAAGCTGAGGCAAAATTCTGATAGGTTCCACATCCTATGTATCCGCCGTTAGCAGCGGTATTCGAGTCGATGGACTGCGACTTTGCTAACGAGACAAAGTTCGCTCCCCCGCTCACTTGGTTGAAAATCGCCGTAGCGGCAGAACTTGTCGCAACGACTATGTGAGCAGCGCAAATTCGAGCAAACTTCGAGACGTTTGCATTGTAATACTTAGCTAGTGCGGGTAAAGAGATATCTGTCTTTGTGAGAAAGGCTTCTAGCAACATGATGTTGGCCGTATCTGTAGTCAATTCCTTCTGATATGCCGCAGGAAATGCCGAGAATGCGCCCGATCCTCCATAAGTTTGCTCGGCGACAGTTCGAGCCAGTTCAGTAACAGTGGGAGTTATCTGAAGACCCAACCTTGCGTTGGCATTCTCGATGAGAGTTATTGCTATGCGACGATTAAGAACCTGATCTACAAATTGTGTAGTGAATGTCGACTTAGAGTTTCCAAAAACCTGCTCCTGCGCAGTTAGTTTGGAAACGAACGCCAAGTTGTCACCGATTGAGTGAAGCTCGGAGTTGAGAGCACTAACAGTTATGAAGCTCGCGCCGACTTTAGCAGCATACGGTGTCGTGGTACACGCAGATGCCACGATAGAAAGTGTCGCGCCTCCCAACAACAACTGTATCGATCGCCTAATGCCATTGGGTACATGCGCCATAGGTTTCAACAACATTTCTTCCTTATCTAAAGATATTTAGTTGACTAAACTTCTTGATCCAAATCAAGGTCCAAGGTAGCGATAAAGGTATCCACCGCACTTGTGAAGATTTCCATGGCCTCGCTATAACCTACTCCGCTGATCAACTCAGTGATTGCCATGTGTGCAGCAAGTGAAACGCCTATCAGTATTTCATGTACTTGCGCAAAAGACTCGATAGCAATTTCTTCAATAGAATTTTCATCTAAATCTTCAATACCAGAAATCAAAATGCTTGAGCAGAGTTCTACCATTTCATCATCAAAATGATATGATGCGGCCCCAGGAATCGATCCTTTATTAATCTCATTTAGGAGCATAAGCAATTCATGATGATATATTTCGGGTATCGCAAGTTCAAAAACCACCGAAACTAAAACTTGATCACTTTCCGGCGCCAATGTACAAATGTAGCCTAGTTCCATAACATCGGTCGTAGTACCACCGATATATGTCAATAGCCCTTCTTGGGTTTCCGCACCCCAACCTGCATCGTTTAAAAAATTTGAAACGCTACGCGCCATTGGACTCAAACGAGTTTCGGGGTCAGACATAACTCTCCTGCATAGATTGAATTTTTAACTCTCGTCAAGCTACATACGAATCTAACCCGAAACCGAGGAATTGGGCGCCAACCTAGAAATCAGCAAATCTAGTATGTCTAACGAAACCTCGGTTGTTCGGTCTATATCAACCTCAGAAACAGTTAGAGTCTTCGAGAACTCGTGAAAGTCTACACCAAAATACCGACGCCGCAGGTTCATCAAGACACTTGCTGGCCAAATCAATCCCACAAAACGGAGCTTAACGGTAGTTCGCACGCTTGTGCGATGAACAGTACCCGCCACTTCGCTAATGCCAACCAGCAACGCGCGGTTGCGAATCCGTGTTACTTGTGTCAAGGCAATCGTCTCTTGAGGCACGGCACCAAAGCGCTCTTCTAATTCGCGCATCAGGTCTGCAACATCGGAGTCTTCATGTGTTTGGGCAAGCGAACGGTATGCTTGGAGGCGCAACGCCTCTTTTTCAATATAACTATTGGGTATTGATGCCGTTACCGGAATATCAATTCTAATGTCGGGCAGTACCTCGGGTTCTTCGCCATTTAACGCATCGATCGCGTCCTTCATCATTTTTACATACATGTCGTACCCAACTGCCGCGATATGACCTGACTGATTATGACTAAGCAAGTTCCCCGCACCACGGATCTCTAAGTCACGCATTGCAATTCGAAACCCCGAACCTAATTCAATCGCCTCTCCAATGGTTTTGAGTCGCTCGTGCGCTTCTTCGGTCAGTTTGATATTTGGAGCATGAAATAAATATGCATAAGCTTTAATTCCGCCGCGACCCACTCGTCCTCGAAGCTGGTGTAGCTGACCAAGACCTAGCATTTCAGCTCTGTCTACCACCAGGGTGTTCACGCTTGGCATATCAATGCCCGATTCGATAATAGTCGTGCAAACAAGTACGTCGAATTTACCTTGCCAAAAGTCATCGACAATACGTTCGAGTTGAGTTTCATCCATTTGGCCATGTGCAACGGCAATCCTCGCATCAGGGACAAGTACACGCAATCGCGAAGCAATGACTTCGATATCTACGACGCGGTTATGAACGAAAAACACTTGTCCCTCGCGCAGAATCTCCCGGCGAATCGCTTCCACGACCGCCTGTTCGTCATAATCACCTACATAGGTAAGAATAGGCTGACGTGATCCTGGCGGCGTGTTCAGTAGCGACAAGTCCCTTAAACCAGTAAGAGACATCTCAAGGGTTCGTGGAATCGGGGTTGCGCTTAAAGTTAGCACATCAACATTTATACTTAGGGCTTTTATCGCCTCTTTATGATTTACTCCAAAACGTTGTTCTTCGTCGACCACAAGCAGACCTAGATTTGCAAACTTCACATCTTTAGACAACAGTCGGTGGGTGCCAATAATCACATCCACTTCTCCGCGGGCGAGGCGCGCAAGTACATCTTTTATTTGCGCAGCGGTAAAAAAACGTGACACCACCTCCACTGAAACGGGGAAATAGCCAAAGCGTTCGCTAAAGGTTTGGTGGTGTTGGTGTGCCAACAGAGTCGTTGGCACCAAAACCGCTACTTGTTTATTTGACTGTACTGCTTTAAATGCAGCACGTATAGCAATTTCAGTTTTCCCAAAACCGACATCTCCGCAGATAAGGCGATCCATAGGTCTAGAGGACTCCATATCAACTTTGACATCCCTAATTGCAGCTTCTTGATCTCGAGTTAGTGAGTACGGAAAGAGATCTTCCATCTCTAGTTGCCATTGGGTATCGGGTACGTGCTCTATACCGGACACATTGATTCGCTTTTGGTATAACAGTACGAGCTCCTGGGCTATTCTCTCGACCGTCTTTTTGACTCGGGCTTTGGTTTTGTTCCATTCGGATCCTCCAAGACGGGAAAGTGTTGGCTTCTCACCACCTGAGTAGG
>JAJYGT010000006.1 GCA_021785005.1 Actinomycetes bacterium | reverse complement strand
GCGCTTCTTCATTAAAAGCAATCAGTTTTGGCATTTGTTGATCCCTTCGTTGGGTTACCGATTAGCACTCTCAATACTAGAGTGCTAAACATAAAATCGTGTCACTCTTTTCCAAGAATGCTCCGTCGTCTACCGACGGGTGACAAATCTTGAGTAATTAAAATTTTAACACGACAATCGAAGCCTAAAAATACAAATCCAGACATCGTTTTTGTAAAACTGTTTTCCCAAGTCTGGTTTGCGATACCAATGCTAACGAAACAAAACTCGCTTTGTGGTGAAAATGGATAGTTCATTCAAATATCCGCGCAAATAAAGTTCGGTAAAGAAGTTTAGGAAAGTATTTTGGCAAATAACTTAGCAATCGCAACTACTGTCGACCAGAGGTAGACGCGCTAATTTTTAGCATTTCAGACTTGACACCTAAAACACTGGCAAATACGGCAAACCAGCGTCCAACGATCCGTAAACATTTTTGTGTAGGCAAAACAACGAACGCGTATGCGATCGATAACGTGCAACGACAATTTTGCATGGCTCACGTACCCAAAATGAACCTACTTAAAAATACGGGTCAGGTTACTCGTTACATAACTAGTCACGACGCTGTGAAACTAACGTCAAAGAACGCCTAACAAGCGGTATTTTGCATTACTTCAAGAACAAGTGCTACTCGTGGTACTTAACACGATATTTATAGTGCGGACATGATAACGAAACAATAATTGCCTACAATAGTCAAAATAGAAGCGAGAACTTGTCATTTCGATTTTTCGTCTTGTCAGTCTTTTCCAAACGCCAACAGATTCGTACGTTCACAAGGAGGAAATAAGCTTATAACTAACTCGCTCTTTGGGCATACAAAATTTGCGTCTAGGGTTCCACGCGATATGCGGTTCGGTCCGAGAGACACAGGCAACTAGCGATACGCTCGGTGCTACACGGAGGGACAAAAGCCCGGGAGAGTTACAAAGCTCTCCTGGGCTTTTGTCTTTTCCAAGGCATGCAACGACAAAGTTATAGCCTGCACGCAAATCTCATAATCGACCAAAGCAGCAGCGCCAAGCAACAACTTTAAAATCCGGAGATAACTCCGGGTATCCAATCCATCGGCACAACCATTTAATTGCGCTCCCTGCGGCGCAACATTTCGCACCTTAGAAGGAAATCAACTCGTGTTTATCAATATTTGTCGTTACCGCCGAACCACAAAAGCTTTTCTTTTAGGCTCAAGCGCCATGACGCTGTTAGCTAGTTGTGGTTCAACTACAACAAACGCAGCCAGCGCAGCAGTTATTGGCAATCCGTCTTCGTACACATTGAATCTGGCATTTACAGCAGATACTCAACCTCCAGATCCTGACGTATTTTACGCTGGTCAAGGACTTGCAATTACGACATCGATCTACGAGGGCCTTGTGCAATACCAACAAGTCCCGGTCAACTACACCGGCGATACGAATTTTCAGGCCTCTTCAACTAAGCCTAAAATCGTGCCAGATCTGGCGACATCCTGGACAGTGTCGCCAGACGGACTCACATATACGTTCCAACTCCGCCACGGCGTGACTTTCCACGACGGCACGTCTTTTACATCAACAGCTGTAGCAGCTTCGTTCGCGCGACGAAGCGCAGTTAATCAGGGGCCCGCGTACATGGTCGCCGATGTCGCCAGCGTTGACGACTCAAACCCATACGTAGCCGTAATACACCTAAAGCAACCGGTTAGCGCGTTCATGGATTATTTGGCTTCAGCGTATGGACCTAAAATGGAGTCTCCCACCGCATTGGTGGCGCATGCTGGAAATAACATCGATCAAACTTACCTCATGACGCACGATGCGGGAACCGGCCCGTATGAAATTACGTCAGTTACGCCGGGGCAACAATACGTATTGCAAAGCTATTCCAAGTATTGGGGACCCAAGCCGTACTACTCCAGGATCAATATTTCTATAATTCCAAGCATCTCTACCCAAGAACTTGAGTTCAAACAGGGAAAGTTGACCCTTCTTTTGCATGGTCTATCAACCTCTGCAATTACGAGCTTTCGCGCGAACCCGTCATTTAGGGTATACGCCGTACCTACGCTAGAAACACCAATGCTCTTTGTAAATCCCGATTCAAAGATCCTAAATACCCAAGCCGCACGCCAGGCTTTGGCCAGGGTGATTAATCGACAACAGATTATCAAGCTAATTTATCCCGGCAGGGCGACCATTGCAACTCAAATTTATCCTGCCGGACTATTTCCAAAGGGTACCGTACTAGACAATCCAACCTTCAATCCAAACGCGCTGAAAAAGGTTCTGAGCGCAAATTCAATGTCGAAACCGATTGTGTTAGCCTACGATTCGCCATCACCTTCTGATGCACAACTCGCCAACCTGCTTCAAACTCAGCTTGCAAGCGCTGGGCTAAACGTTACGGTTCGCAGCTACAGCTCATCGGCACTTTTTGGCTTTGCTAATAACCCGGCAGGAGCGCCTGATCTTCTCGCGGTATCACCTTGGCCAGACGCTGCAGCACCCGATACATGGGCCAGGATTGTAATGACTCAAGGTGGAGGACTAAATTACTTAAATTGCAACGTACCGGCAGGCACAGCCTTACTAAACCAGGGTCTAAACACTACCTCAGCTGCTCAGGCAAATAGCTATGATGCGCAAGCAGGGGCAGATTTCGCTCAATCTGGGTGCTGGGATCCAATTGCAAATCGAGGCGATACAGTAGTTGCCCCCGCTTGGATGAAAGGATTTGTGCATCAAGTACCGGTTCCTCGGACCGTAATACTTGCTGATTTGCATCCCTAAAACGTAGGCTTTCGAAAGACGGTTAGCAGCAAAACAGGGTTAGTATTTTTTTCCAATAACCATCCCTATTTTCCCTCGGCAAGAACTTGGAAAAAATCTTGTTAACCAAATACGTGCTTAGTAAAAGCATTCCATGTGCGGTTGCGACCTACCGTTAGGTAATTTACACCCATCGTGTGGGTCGCAGCTCCATTTGTTCCCCAATGATCAATATGATCTAAATTGGATCCCGGTTCGTCTAATTACCAGTTCAAAAACTAAATAAAGCACGATAGGGCTGAAAAGTCGGCATGTTTGTTACAAACTATCGACCGTAGAATTCTTCTTTTTTCAACCAACGCTCGCGCAAGTTGAACACATTGCCACTATAAATTGGCCTGTAAACCGCAACACAGATTCAATCTTCCTGCGGGAATAAAAATCTCGAATACTGCACCCACACGCCATGACCTGTAAACGGTATCAAGCTAGAAAATCTAATCCTCAGTTGCTATTTAAATTTGCGTCAGCGGTTCCTAAAGGCACCCACCAGCTACAGCTGGAATAATCGAGATAGTTTGTCCAGAAGTTACTACCGTATCGGCTCCGTCAAGAAAACGGACGTCTTCGTCGGCTAGAAAAATGTTTACAAACCTACGGATCGAACCCGTGTTATCAAAGATGCGATCTGATAGCCCTGGGAACTTCTTTCCCAGGGCATCCAGTGCCTCACCTACTGTAGAGCCAGTCACACTGATCTCAGCTGACCCCTGTGTCAGTGACCTCAATTGAGTCGGAACCCGAATGATAACTTCCTCCACTATTCGCTCCTCTTTTTATGCAAAAACTCAAAAAACTCATCCAACGACGGCGAGATGGTCGTTGTCGGGCCCGACGTCGGCTCTAAAGCTTCTACAGTTTTTAGCCCATTACCTGTTATAAATGCCACAGTCTTTTCATTCTTGTTTATGACACCTTCGCGCACGAGCTTAGCAAGTGTAGCTATTGTAACCCCACCTGCCGTCTCAGCAAAAATACCTTCGGTGGAGGCTAACAAACGTATGCCGGCTAACACTTCTTCATCGGTGACCGACCCACAACTTCCACCCGAGTTCCTGATAACCTCTAAGGCGTAATAACCGTCGGCAGGATTGCCTATCGCTAGCGACTTTGCGATAGTGTCGGGCTTGACAGGTCTAATTACATCAAGACCTTTTTCAAAAGCGGTTGCTACGGGAGAGCATCCAAATGCCTGAGCGCCAGAAATACGCACCTTTGCCTCGTGGTCAAGCAGTCCGACTTTATAGAGTTCTTTAAAACCTTTATGTATCTTGGTAAGCTGGCTACCAGATGCAATCGGCACCACTACATGGTCGGGAACTTGCCATCCGAGCTGTTCCGCGACTTCGAAAGCTAGCGTTTTTGACCCTTCCGCATAATAGGTTCTAACGTTCACATTGACAAACGCCCAATCGGGTTCTTCTGACGCTATCTCTGCGCACAATCTGTTGACGTCGTCGTAATTTCCGTCGATCGCTATCAAATTACCGCCGTAAACCGATGTGGTTATAACCTTTGCTTTTTCTAGATTGGCTGGTATAAACACATACGAATCCATGTTCGCCCAGGCCGCATGCGCTGCAACCGAATTTGCTAAGTTTCCAGTCGATGCACAAGCCGCAATTTTCAGTCCCAATTCTCGGGCTCGAGTCAATGCAACTGAAACAACCCGATCCTTAAATGATCCCGTCGGATTCAAAGTGTCATTTTTGATCCAAAGTTCGTCCAGTCCAAGCGCATTTCCTAGCCGCTCTGCGCGCACAAGTGGCGTAAAACCTGCTCCAAGAGATACGAAATCGTTTCCAAAAACAGGCAGCAAATCCTTATATCGCCAAATATTTGGTGGGCCATTAGCGATAGATTCTCGAGAAATTACTTTAGAAATCGCCTCATAATCGTAGCTCACCTCAAGTGGACCGAAGCAAAACTCACAAACGTGTAATGCCTTTGCCTCGTATTCCTGTCCGCATTCTTTACATGCGAGCGCTTTGACGTATGCCAATGAAATCTGACCTCCTCATCGATCGGGCATTGGCACCAGGTCTAATTGACTGGTTGCCGCGGCGTCTTCGGGCCCGTCCCTCAACCGCTCTGGATGACATTTAATGTGAAATACATTTTAGTGGTGTAACTCATCGTCGCTGCACAAATCAATTCCCGCAATTACCAATCCATTCGTTTATCGCTGGATCATTGAGAATTTTCTGCAAACATAGCTTTGTCTTTGCGCGAGCGAGGCTCTCGCCAAAATGTTCTGTCAGACTAACAAACTTGATAGTTGGCGAAACATACCGTGACACAACGTCCACGTCATAGCTGCCACATATAACTAGTATTCGCTTTTGGTGTTGTATTGCAAGTTGCACCAACTGGCCAACGACTTTACCATTAAATGACTGAATATCGAGTTTGCCCTCGCCGGTAATAATAAGGTCGCAATTAACAACTTCCTGTTTTAAATCCAAAACATCGGCAACGTAGTCAAAACCACTGACTATCTTTCCGCCCATCGCAAAAATAAGCCCCGCCAAGCCACCAGCTGCGCCACTCCCAATTACGCCTATTGGGTTACGGCCAAAAGCCCTTTCTAAAGTCTGTGCTGCTAGAACTAGTCTCGCCTCCAAAAACAGAACTTGGGTTTTCGTAGCTCCTTTTTGTGGCGCAAAAGTTCGCGCGGCTTCCAAATAAGTTGCCTTGACATCGCTAAGTGCCAACAAGTCCGTCTCAAAACCAAGCCCATTAATGGCTTCAAGTGCACCTATTCCGCCGTCGGTTGTTGCGCTACCTCCGCAACCCACCACCACGCGCTTTGCTCCGCTTTCGATTGCCGCTTTTATAAGTTCACCAGTGCCAAAAGTTGTCGCATTAATAGGATCGTTATATTCAGCGCCGCCAATTACGTCTAGACCGCTCGCCCTAGACATTTCAACAACTGCATCCCCGTTCTTGGCCAACCCAAAGGGTGCCGTGATCGGACGCATCAAGGCGTCGTGGACATCTACGGTGATCTTGGACACGTCAAGTGATTCCAATAAGCCATCGCCGCCATCTGAAATCGCAACTGTACTTATTGCATACTCGTATGCGAAACGCTCGCGAATTATCAAGACAAACTCGTTGGGTTCAAGCGTTCCACGGAATTTATCTGGAACCACCAAAACTTTCACAAATGCAATTTAGCTTATACCTGCGCCTTTGAATCCTTGAACTTACAATGAATGTAAGTATTTCGAGATAACAAGACCAAGAGCTACTACTTTTATTGGGTAATGGCAAAATTTATTGTGGTATCAAATCGAGGACCGTATAGCGCATCGGAAAGTGACGAAGGAGATGTTCAGCTAAAACGCGGAGCGGGCGGACTTGTCACTGCAATAATACCGCTAATGAAAAAAGAACTTGCTCAATGGATCTTTCCAATCTCCTCAAGTTCGGATGTGCGAGCAAACGAACTAGGACTCTTCCAACAGGTCGTGCCTGGACTACACCCAAGTGTCTTGCCCGTCGAAATACACGATGGTGCCTACAATAAAATCTCAAACGAGATCCTTTGGTATTTGAATCACGGCATGTTCTCACTTAGCCGAAGTCCCGTGTTTGACTCGGTTTTTTATTACCACTGGGATCAATATTTACAGTATTCGGCTCTTTTAGCGAAGCAAATCGCAAAATTATCTGGCCCGAACGACAACATACTCCTCCAAGATTATCACATGTTCTTAGTTGCTAAAATTCTTCGCGAGGCCCGACCAGATTTAGAGTTGTCACTTTTCTTGCACACCCCTTTTGCAACCAAAAGCGAATTCGAAGTATTACCGACGACTGTCGCATCTCAGATTCTTGAATCGCTCGGATCATTAGATCATCTTGGCTTTCATTGTGATCGCTGGAGAGACAACTATCTCGAAGTTGTCAAATCTTTTCACATAACTCCGGCTAAGAAAACTTGGGTTAATCCACTCGGTTCGGATCAAAAAGAGTTGGAACATGCCTTAGACGAGGCAAAAGATCAGATACAGACGGTTTCAAGAATTGCCGGTGGCCGACGAATCATTGCACGCTCGGACCGGATGGAGCCATCCAAAAACATTTTAAGAGGTATTGATGCAATCGTGGAGATGTTTCGATTCTATCCCTACCTGCTAAACAGCGTTGTACATATAGCAAACTGCTATCCCAGCCGCGAGGCAATATTAGATTACCAAAGTTACTCGACTGAAGTAAACAATAAAGTAGCTGCGTCTAACTTATACTTGCATGAGCTGGCAAAAACTGCATTCATAGAACTCGACCGCGACCCAATAGTCGTATTCAAAGATGACGATTTTCATTTGTCAATCGCACTATTGTCCCAATATGACGTACTACTTGTAAATCCGATACGGGACGGCTTGAACCTTGTCGCAACTGAGGGTCCCGTTATAAACTCCAAGAATGGTACGCTCGTGTTATCAGCAAACGCCGGCGTGGCGCAGTACTTGTCCAATCATGCCATGATAGTCAATCCTTTTGATACCAAAGAAACAGCACTTGCTCTATTTCAAGCACTTTCCCTAGACCAACAGGAACGCGATATCAAAAGCGAGGGAGTTAAAAGTAAGTCCTTTGAGCACAATCCTCAAGTGTGGTTTTCAAATCAGATTGAATGGTTCGATAGCTAAGCCTGAATCCACCGAAGGACTCCGTCGGAGCCGTCTCTGGGCTTCATATCCGTAAGATCCCATAGCGTGAGTGGGAGAAATGATCAACAGAACCAATTCTGA
>JAJYGT010000046.1 GCA_021785005.1 Actinomycetes bacterium | reverse complement strand
ATTGAGGCAGCACGTGCCGGTGAAGCCGGCAAGGGGTTTGCGGTTGTCGCTAGCGAGGTAAAAGAACTCGCGAAAGATACAGCGAAGGCAACCGAAGATATTTCGCGAAAAATTGAAGCCATTCAGTCAGACACTCGAGCAGCAGTCGACGCTATAGGCCAGATTTCAGGTGTTATTGCCCATATCAATGACCTTGAATCAGCAATTGCCTCAGCGGTAGAGGAGCAGTCAGCTACGACTAACGAGATAGGAAGAATTGCTCAAGAGGCCGCCCGTGGCGCATCGGAAATTGCCGAGACTGTACCTGAGGTGGCTCGAGCAGCTGCAGAGACATCGAGAGGGGCGAGCAGGGCTTCAAGTGCAGCTCATGACCTAGAGATTCTCTCGGAGTCGTTATCCAAACTTGCATCTCAGTTCAAGGTCGATAACACGTCACACGCGCCAGGATTGCGTGAGACTTCAAATGCGAATAGACGATTTGGTATCAAAGAAAATTCGGTTGAATCCCATGCGTACATTACCGAATAATCATTGACCTAACGCAGTTTTATCCCTCTCCTAACTATTGATCCGAACAAAGAAGCGTCCAGTGGAATTTCCACTGGACGCTTCTTTGTTCGGATCAATTTATCCCTGCCACCTTTGTTTTCGTGGCTAGGAACAAGGGTGACAGCTCTATTGATTGAAACTATCTCTCGACTTTGGAGTGTTTAATTTCATTAAACACTGAGTACTTGAATACCTGGTCGACGGCGCGTTCAAGAAGTTCAATTGATGCACTTGAGTCTGACGTGGGTCGACTCATGATTCGAATGAACGCAGCCTTTTTGTCGTCGTATACCGTGGGTACTCCGAATATGTCGTGTTCACTCACCTGTGATTCGTGTAGACCTCGCACGTCTTTTGAATATGTCTTTGCGCCTAACAGATTTCGGACTACTTCAGAGTCGACGCCATTTGTCTCAAGAACTCGAGCGAGCTCGTCAAATTTGCGTAGGCTCTTACCCTCATCGTGGCGAAGACGAAAAAGTCCTATGTGGGTATCATAAAATTGATCTGGAAACTTTTTCGAGACTATATATCCGACCTCGTTAGCCATGAGATCTCCTTCGCGGTCAGGATCGTCCCAGATCGGGGGCGCGTCTTCTGGTACATGAACTTGCGAAAGGTTGAAAGGTGTAAAAATTACGTTGTAGGGTGCTCCAGCTTTCAACGCCGTAACAACGTGTTCGTTTAGGTTTCTCGCAAACGGACACCGATAGTCATAGTTCAAATAAAAAGTCTTCACATCACTCATTCTAGCTATAGCTAAATTTACGTCCTATCTATTCCCTATAAGATGGTCAACCATTGTTTTTAAGACCTCTCGGTCACGATCGAAGCTAAGTTTACTATTAGCTTCTGTTTCGCTTAACCACATATGTATATCTACCTCGTTGTTGGGGTGGAAATCTTGATTCGTGAATCTCATAAGAAAGTATGTAACGTACTTATCGCGCCCTTGTTGGTCAAAGTAGTTTGTCTGCACCGAAACACCCGGTACTATCGCCGCGGTTATTCCGGCCTCTTCAAGTATTTCTCTATGGGCCGTTTCATCAATGGATTCGCCGTTTTCGACCCGTCCTTTTGGAAATGTCCAGTCGTCGTACTGTGGTCTGTGCACCAGGCAAAACTCCAAAGTTCCACTGCCGCTGTCGCGTACAATAACCCCTCCGGCGGCAAATACGTTTTTCTGGCTCATATTGCAGACTTCCTAGATGATGAAATTGGAAATAACTTCTTGACAATTACTCCAAACGTCACACCAACAGTGACACCAGCAAGAACATCTGAAGCATGATGCATTCGCACATGAATACGCGAAGGTGCTACTAAGAGAGCGAAGAGGAAGTAAAAGAGTCCTAGGGGGTCGTTGTCCGAGAGCAAGATTGCTGCGCAAAATGCAGCGCTTGCATGTCCAGACGGGAACGAACTGGTTAGTGGAGTACGGATATCGTGAGGCAGGTCTCCTTCCCATTCCGGTCGAGTTCTTCGAAACAGCGTCTTTAAACCGAGGTTTACTAGGACACTTTCTGCCAAAAGCGCAATAGCTGCGCGAATGGCGTACTTGTCACCATCTTTGCGTAAACCTCGTGCGGCTGCAAGGAAGAACCAAAGGATCGAATGATCCGCAACATTTGATGCGGCGAAAAGGACCCGATTTGCGATTCTGACATCACGCAGTGGCAAAAATATTGCGTCGACACGACTGTCAAATGGTTCGAAAAATTTGTGAAGGTTCATATTGCGTATGTCTGTGTTCCATCCCAAGCTAAATCGTTGCTTGTTCTAGAATCAGAGTTTGACTTTCTGTGTGAATTCCTGAAGGCGTCTAAAAGAGAAAGACTACCCCCTTGGGCTGGGCACAATTCCTGGTAGCAACAAAACTTACACAACCTAGATGGGCGCGGGCGGAAATCTTCCCGCTCGCACGCGTTACATACGGCTTTCCAGATCGCTTTCGTTTTTGAGGTTAAACCTCTTAGAACTTGTTCTGTTGGAACTGAGACAATCCGGGTGGCATCTTTTAGGTAAATTAACTGGACCCTCGTCGGTCGCTCGCCTAAAACTTGTTCGCAAAGCAACGCATAAAAATACACGCCGGTGAGGCGTTCATTTTCTTGGTCTTGAACCGGCATCTTTCCAGTTTTATAGTCGGTAACGGTAAGCGTCCCATCAGGGTTTCGATCTAGTCGATCTATGACTCCGCGTAAAACCGTGTCACCAAGCTTTGTCTCAAGTTTTAGTTCCGTTGCGAGAACCTCAACGGCAGTAGGGTCTTCTGCTTCAAAATCTTTTAGTACAAGCGATTTAGTATCATCAAGAAGCGATTCGTAAGCACCTTGCGGGATAGGAACGTCGCGAAGCTCTGCTATCAATGTATTCGTGCAAGGTTCTGCCCAAACCTCTTCTACAAGTTTCATGGCGGCCGATCGCGTGCGATCTTCGGGGTCAAAGTAAAAGTAAAGTCTCTCAAGCACACTGTGAGCTAGGGCTCCACGAATTGTCCACACTGTCGGTGGTTGCGGTATTTTGTCGATAACCGAGAGCCTAAATGCCAGTCCACATTCTTTAAATGACGTAACTTTAGAAGCTGTTATAGAACCTGGAATCTGTAAAACCATCTCAGCGTTTCTGTATCAAAATAACTTTATTTGATAACGTTACCATGATATCGACAGAATTTCCCCCGACGATTTACAGTTCGAAAATAACAAAGAGTACAGATAGCTAATTGCATGGATCATAAGCGGACACACTTCAGAAAAATTTCGTGAGAGTTATTCGTGTACCTGCGGTTTTATCCCTGCTGCACGTCGCTTTGTGACGGTATTGGTCGACTTTGTCGGCGAGACTCGCTGTTGGCGCACTGTATCGCTTGGAGCGGGAGAATCCGCATCGCTCGTTACCTTGTCTGCATCATCGTCGACTGACTCAACTTCAGAATCGAAGGAGCGAGTTAAATCTACGATTGTATCGCTTTCTAAATTGAGAATGTCCACTGGGTCATCCGCGCTTTCTACAACGATCGGCACGGTATCAGTTAAAGCCGTGTCGCCAGACAATAAGGTATTTTTTTCGAACTTGTCTACATCGGAGGAGCTGTTTCGAACTTCAATAGTGGAAAGATTTAGCGCAGCCAGGGATCCTTCAAGAGATTCAAGGTCTGAATTCATGCTAATCGATAGCGCTGACTCGACACTTGTAACGCGACGTTGGGCATCTTTTAGCATTTCAATGAACCACCCTCTTGTCCTGGAAAGTGTTTCGATGTGGCTGCGAACCTCGTCGGCTCTCATGCGTAGATCTGACAAAATCTCGGTGCGCGTCTCCCTTGCGCTCGAGATCAACGAAGTAGCTTCTGCTTGAGATTCTGCCATAATTTTGTCGGCTGAACGTTGTGCACTTTGAATGGTATCACTAGCTAATTGGTTTGCTTTTGCCACTACATCTTTAGCAAGTGTTTCTTGTGAAATTAGCCTATCCTGGGCGGCCTCGTCTGCTCGTTTGATTATCGCGGTTGCCTCGGATTGAGCGCTAGAGATTAAATCAGTCGAGCGTTCCCTTGCTTCGGCCAGCATTGTTGACGCAACGTCAGAGGCTTCTTGTCGTTCTTTTTGCGCCAAGTTCATTATGGTGCGAGATTCGATTTCGGCCTTCTCTCGAATCGCTGAACTTGCGGCAGCGGAATTTCGAAGTATTTGAGCGGCTTGTTCTCCCAAGAGTTTTGCTACGACGGCCTCAGTCAACTCAGTCGGTGGTTTGTCGAGTTCTCCCTTTAGCTCTTCAACCTGAGCTTGGAGTGCGCGACGTTGTACTTGCTCATGCGCGATTCCTTGGCTAAGCCCGTGCAATAGTTTCCGAACTTCATCTGGCGAAAACCCGCGCCTTACTACTGGTAACCTCGAAACCATTGCGTCTAATGATTCCAAATTAGGCGAATCTGAACCAGTTTCCAACAAACTCTCCAATCGAAATCGCCCTTTTTGCAAACGTCTTTGGCGTTTTAGGGCGTTTAGCTCCGGATAAATATAAAATATTCGTTATAGAACGATTTCGCAATTGTAGCAATTTTATACATCACTGGTAGTGGTTGTAGGCCTTTTTCTTTATTGATTTGTAATATAGGCGATTTACTGGTGAAATTACGGTCGATTTGCGATGTTTGATAGCCCGACACACGAAAAATTGCTGATATTTACTCGCTGCGAGTGTGAATTCGATTTGCCAACTTTGACCATCGTTATCGCGCTACTTTTTTGAATGAAAGTTAGTCTTACTATCTGAATTGCGCACCTAACCGTATTTTGATGTTTCTGGGCGATTATTTGAAAATCTAAACAGTGTCGAATTCTGACATAGTTGCTATCACGTGTGTAGCAACTCGGTGCGAGTTCTCAAATGGCCCAAAATGTCCAAGGTTGTCAACATAAGTACTGGTAGAGTTGGGCGTGAGCATGGAGAGATGCTGTTGGTGGCTTATGTCGAAATCCAGTGAAGTCTCCCCAGCAACGAAGGCAACTTTGGCCGAAACACAATTTAGTTTTTCATATGCATGGTGACAGCGTGCGTATGCATATACCCTGGACTCATAGTCGCGTGGACAGCTAAGGTGTAGTTTGCCGTCGAGCCCCCGGGTTAGGCCTGCCTCTAAATACAGGTCTCGGACGATCGGCTCAAATGTTGCCATTGGATATTTTGATGCGAAATTCATTTCGGCCTCAAGACGCGTTGCAAACATTTCTCGCCTTCGCAGAGCAGTTCGCGACAAGGGATTCTCCGTATCTGGCTCATCGCGGTCGTCTCCTTGAGCTGGTTCCATTACGATCGGCTCATAAAGGTAAAGAGATGCAAATCTGCCAGGGCTTTTCTGTTCCGCAAGGAGTATCGCAGCGCCACCGTACGAATGTCCAAATCCCACCCAAGGATCATCTGAGATTTGCTCAATAGCATCCAGAATATCGTCTGCGTAATTGTCCCAGTTTGCGTCAGAATCGCTTTGTGCAGATGACCCTCCGTGATTACGGGCGTCAATTCCGTAGCAATGAAAATGCTTTCTCAGTTCAATCGCCATGGGAAGATACATTCGTGCGCAAAAACCCGTTGCGTGGGCGATAATGAGATTTTTGCCAACACCGCCGTAGTCTTCAACACAGATAGTTGAACCGTCGGATTTTGCTTGCGTAAATCTTGTCAGAGCGTCGTTTAGAGTCATTAATATCATAAGTGTATTTGACGGCCAAGTTCAGGCGCCCCGGCAAGATTGATCTAAACATTATTATGGCGAAACGATTATTTCAAAAAGAACGGTCGCTCACAGGTGTCGATTCATTGGGAATATCAGTATTTCTCGGTGAAATATATACAAATACAGGGTTTCCCTGTGGAAATTTAGCGGATTTAGACCGACTGGCGTTGTGGTGTAAAAAGGTCGGATTCAACAGTTTGTGGCTTGGCCCGATCTGGCTAATGGATCCCCAAATTGGTCTTGCTCCCTATTCGGTCTCATCAAGGCTTTTTATCGATCCGTTGTATCTTCCAGACTTTGAATCGCGAGAGTTGCCCGGTGCGATATTGGACCGTGACATACAATCTGACATAGAGTATGAGCACAATTTAGGGAAGGTGTTGTGGGCCAGACGCGCTGAAACGGCAAAGAGCTATTTAGTTGCAGATTTATCAAGGTTGAGAGCAAATCCTTTATTTTCCTTGGATGTCGAAAATTGGCTCAGGACTGAGCTAACGGACGACATGCTAGGACTTTTAGCTGATGCGTACTTCAAAATAGCCTTTTGGGACCAGCCCCAGGACAAACCTAACCGTAGCGATCTAATTGAAAAGGCCGTGGCTGCGCAAGCTATTGGATATGGGTATCTTAGGAAAATCAATGGGATTATTGCGTTGGGTTTAGATCTACCCGTGGGGGTTAGTCCAAACGGTATCGATTCCGAAGAATTTTCGAATTGGACTATAAAGGATGGACAGATCGGCGCACCGCCTGATTTCTTCAATGCGAACGGACAGAGATGGGGATTGACCGGTTTTAGTTTTTCGGCGAATTCTGTGTCGATCGAGGATTTTGCGCCGCTTTCGCTACCGCTCAAGTTGTACTCAACTGTAGCAAGTGCAGTTCGAATTGACCATGCAATTGGGTTAGAGCGACTTTGTGTGATTAGAGAAAATACTGATGAAAATGATGAGTGGTATTACTTTGTCCATCAGCCTCGACAGGCAATGCTCGACTTGCTTGTTGAATTAACTAAGTCGTTACATTTCGATATTGTGGCCGAGGACCTAGGTGTGGTGCCCGAGACTCTTAGGCATAGCTTGGTTGAGTCTGGAATCGCTTTGATGAAGGTCCTTTGCTTTGAGGACCATGAGTTAGCTCAACAGCACGGGCAAAATATGGCGATGCTAACAACTCACGATGCACCAACGGCCGCTTGGCTTATTACTGCAGATGAAATTTCCGACGAAGATGAGAAATTAATGGCAAATAAACTGAAGATGCATGCCAACAGGGTGTTCTCAGGTCCAAAAGTTGAGATTTCAAAGGACTTTAGATCGATTGTTTGCCACAGTGGACAATACGAAACCCAAACCAATGAGTACTTGGAATCTTGGTTACCTCGCTTGGTTAGTTACTTGCTAAAAATTGAATCAAAGTTTGCGGTAATAAGCCTGCGAGATCTGTTAGCTGATCAAAACCGGTTGAATCGCCCGGGCACCAGCGCAGTAGAGCGGCTAAATTTCTTTCAGGCTCTGAGCTTGGGAGCTAGTAGTTATGCCAAACTTCTAGAGCTAAATGTGCTGTTCGAAGTAACTTACGTAGATACCTATTAGATTGTCGGCGTGGAAAACTTCATAAGCACTTCAGGCATTCTCGCGATCTTCCTATTGATGACGGGTGAGTCCGCACTTATACCAATTCCCTCGGAAGTAATCATGCCATTCGCGGGTTACTTAGCGGGCGTACATAAAATTAGTCTGATAGCGGCGATTCTTGCCGGTACTCTTGGCAACCTTTTGGGAAGCTATATTGCTTGGGTTATCGGAAGAACTGGCGGACGCGCATTGGTGCTGCATTTCGGTAAATACGTTCGTAAT
>JAJYGT010000154.1 GCA_021785005.1 Actinomycetes bacterium | reverse complement strand
TCATTGCCGGATTTCTTGATTAGTAACTTCTTCTTTTCCGTAAAGGGATAAAAACAGTTCCTCAAGAGATGGTTCGCTACTGAGTAGTGTTTTTGGATGTGCGGCAACTAGCTCTTTGAAAAGCGGTTCAATCGAACCTCGAACTTGGCAAGTCAATTGGTGCCCGGTGACTGTAACGTTGCTGACACCCTGCAAATTTTCAAGGTGGGGCGGCTCGTTATAAAAGGTGGCTCTAATCGTAACGGCTGAGAGATGCCGCATCTCGGCTAACGTTCCCAGCTCAACAAGCTTGCCGGCGCGAAGTATTGCTACGCGGTCGCAAAGCGCTTCTACTTCTTCAAGAATATGGGAAGATAAAAAAACAGTCTGACCATTTACCTTCGCTTCTAACACGCATTGTTTGAAAGCTTGTTCCATGATTGGGTCTAGTCCAGTCGTAGGTTCATCCATTATTAGCAAATCAGCGCGTGTTGCTAGTGCTGCAATAAGGTTTACTTTTTGTCGATTTCCTTTTGAATATGTTCTCACTTTTTTGGATGGGTCAAAATCAAACCGCTCAACAAGTTCAACTTGATATTTGGCGTCTATTTGTCCGTGGACTTGTGCGAGTAAATGTAGGGTTTCCGCCCCAGTCAACGACGGCCACAAGACCGATTCACCGGGTACGTATGCTAAGCGTCTATGCGCCTCTACTTTGTTGGCCTGTGAATTGATTCCAAAGATTTCCGAGCCGCCAGCAGTGGGTTTTATCAGCCCTAATATTGCTCTGATGGTAGTGGTTTTACCAGCACCATTAGGTCCAAGGTATCCGAGAATTTCGCCACTAAAAACTTCAAGATCTAAAGGAGCTAAAGCTACAAGCGACCCGTAGCGTTTAGTTAAGCCCGTAGTTTTAATCGCGAGATCCATACCAGTTCCCCCTACGGGTTCGTCATTGTCAATCCTGCCAAAATTTATTGCAAATTACAAGCTACGTTGGGACTCTTAATTTTATATTTTACGACTTAAATTCTGTGTTAGAAGAGCGATAATTGAAAGCGCAACGCGTCAAGCTCATTTTTGGCGGATATAAAGTCGGCTAGTACCTAATTTGCGGAAATTTGATTTACAAACTGAATTGTTATCGCACGGAAAGCGTTTCGAAAAATCATCCATCCAATCGGTGAGTCGTAACGAGAACACTTGACGGATCAAACAAATATATTGGCATTCGCCAACTAGTCCATGAACACAAGAATTGATCGTCGGGGCGAAACGCAGTTTGAGTGGGACTCGTCCGAGCAAGTTGGATAACGTCTAGTGAGGAAAATATTTCTCAAGTTGTCGTAGTGCTTTTGGAGTGTGGAATTGTCTAGCTGTCACGTAGTTGTGTCTAGTCGGAGTGAATCGTCAAACGAACCTGGGTGGATGAAAGTCTTTTTTGGTTTTGACATGTCTCAAACAATTTAAGCGTTGGTGCCTTCAATGAGGCTGATGCCTTGTTGTTCCTGCGAGCTATTAAAGGCGTCTTGCCACGGACTTGTTGAGGAGTATGTGGTGAATAGGATCGACAATTTGGGATGAAGGTCAACGCTTGCTCGAAGGGAAATCACGCCTTAGTTGAGTTGCGGATGGATCGCTTTGGCAATTTTTCAAATATGCACGAGCGTTGTCAATTCTTGGCAAAGCGCTTGATGTCTTGATCGCTTGCCTATCACGTTGTTAGCTTGGTACCCGGCGGGGGTTTGGCGATGGTGTGAAAGCAGCTAAACCTTACTGGGGCGATTGGCACTTTAGTTTTGCCCAATGCGCCAAGAAAACTGGCGCAAAATACCAAAATAGGCTTATAAATGCGCAATCGAAGTAAAGTAAAAGCATCTCGAGAGATCCACAGGTTACAAAATTTGCCAATAGCGTGAGAAGCCTCAGCTCCCAGGCAAGAAAACGATGTCGTTATGGCCTTTGCAGTCCTTTGGGGATGTACAAGTGATCGACTTATACATCCCATCAGCTTTTGCCATTGCTTGTTTTTGACTTTTGCCTGTCATTTTTGAGGGAATCTTTTCCGGCTAAAAGAAAAGGAGCGGGTTCCCAATGCTTCGATTGATACGCCATGCGCAAAATCCTACGCGCCGCGTAGGTACGATTTGTAGTGGGTCTGATTTGCACAGTGGATTGCCGACTCCAAGTCAACCAAATAGCCTTTAAGGTGCATTTCACGGGTTAGAAAGTTGCGACGCCAGTTGCGCAAAGTTTAAATGTCTAGTTTTTCCACTCATATGGGAGAAACTTGCCGCTCATCGTAACTACCACTCGTGAACCCTCCGGATGTTCTTTCTTGGCTATATCCATTGAGAAGTTGATAGCGCTCATAATTCCATCCCCAAACATTTCGTGGATCATCTCTTTAATTGCGCCACCGTATACAGATATTGCTTCAAAGAAACGATAAATTGTCGGGTCAGAGGGTGGCATTTGCATATTCCCACGATAGGGAACTTGTTGAAGTAGCTTGATTTCATCGTCGCTGAGTCCAAACTTCGCTCCGATTTGCTCAGCAGTTGATCGGGGAATCGAATGTTCACCCAAAAGCGCGGAAACTAGCCAAAGCGGTGGAACTTGGAGTTCTTTGGCCAAAGTTTCCCACTGAATATTTTTGGAGATTTTAACGCTAAGAATTTTCTCTGTTAGCACAGCTCGTTTTTCAAAATGCATGTCGCACCTCCATGTTTGTTGTTTCTCGCATAATTATGATTGTTATCATCGATTTGATATTACTGAGCCCGTAACCCAATTAAGACCAAGCGAATGTGGTTAATCAAAACATCCCTCAAAGGTTCGCGCGCCCATTTTTTCGACAGAACTACTTGGGCGGTCACACATAGTGGAAATATTTATTACCTTTTTTTCGCCAGGGTTGTAGTTAAATTTCTTCTTTGTTCATTATCAAAAACTGATTGAAAGGTTATGGCGTGACAAAAATAGTTTTTGCCACTTACCAATGAAGTTGTTTTACTTCAATCGAGGTTGGCGACCCATAAACGCAGCCAAACGCTCCCAGGAAGTCGCATTATCAGGTGCGGGAATCTCGCCACCAAAAGGTGACCCGTCTTTTACCAAATTTCGGAATTCGGGTTTGAGCATTGATCGCGCAGCTTCGAGCGCGGTTATCGCAAGGTCGGAATCGAGTTTGTCAAGTTGTTTCGTGGCTTTGGCTAGATCCCAAGTATGGGTAGCAAGTTCAGCTAGGTACATGTCAATGACTGTTGATCCCGGGTACGTTTCTCCCCATGGCATTGTAATGGGTGCGGTGAGTGTAAAGTCATTAGCCCAAGCGTCGCGCGTATTTTTAGCCGCTTGAGCCAGCAGCTGGGGTGCGTCACTGAGTTCCACATGCGAAAAGTCGTCTCCTGAGGGCGGCGTTTCGCCACGACCAAGGACAGCTGCCGTTTCTGCAACGCCGACAAGGTGATCAATGAGCGCTGCGACATCGTATTCATGACAGGGGGTTGGATGTGTGAGCTGGTTGGGTTCGACACCGGCGACGATGACAGCAGCGTGTTGATACGCCTGAAAAAAAACAGGTCGTCTGTCGGGGCTGATCATGCTCACTCCTTTTTGATTGTGCGTGACATGAGCTACTTTACACCAATCAAAGTTGGCTTGTGTGTATTGTATTGTAGTTTCAATTAGACGTACTTCGCGATCCGCTAGGTTTAACCCGAGGGATTGCATTGCGCTAAATCCCCAAGTTAAGCGTTAAGTAGTTGCTTGAAGCCGTAGTTTGATAAGCCGAGTTTTGCCATCGACGTCCAAAGACTATCGCCGCAAAAATCGCGCGCAAATATTCACGGTAGCTAATTGTGTACGCATCTTGGAGAAGAACTAAGCTAGACTAAGTCTAACACAAATAGGGGGATATTGATGTGAAGGTCGTGAATGTGCATGACGCCAAGACGCACCTATCTCGACTCCTCGAAGAAGCGAAGTTGGGAGAGGAAATTATTATTGCTAAAAATGGGGAAGCCTATGTGCGTCTCGTTCCGGTCGCACCGTACGAAAACCGAAAGCTCGGGTTTCTAGAAGGGTTTGTGGATGCGGAATTCTTTGACGAGCTCCCCGAAGACGAGCTGTCCTCATGGGATTAAGAGTTCTACTCGACACACACGCTTTACTATGGTCGGTTTTTGAGCCAGAAAAGCTATCGACACTGGCGCGCGAATTAATTTTGAACCCCAATACGAATGTGCTTGTGAGTCCGGCGAGCATTTGGGAGATTGCCACGAAAGTTCGTATCGGAAAACTAGATCACGCTAAGGCAATACTTAGTAGTCTTGATGAAGTACTAAATACTCTTGTTGCTCGAGAGCTTCCCATTTCGATAGAACATGCAAGCGTAGCGGGATTGTATGCTCAAATCCATAAAGATCCGTTTGACAGAATGCTTGCTGCCCAAGCCGAAGTTGAACAGATTTCTCTAATCAGCCACGATTCACGTTTCTTGGACTTTTCAATTACGACAATTTGGTAGTTTGTCTAAGTGCTTAGCCGGATCTTCGCGACACTCCCGGCAAATGTACATGTCTCGACCGCATTGTTCACAGAACTAGGCCGCCACCGTTACGCAACCGACTTCTTGGACCGCAAAAGTGAATCACCGACTCCAAAACAGCGCGTACATCGCATACCTGCCGAGATCTATGCGTAAAGCTGATAGGTAGGCACCGAGATGAAGCGATTCGCCGCGATTCTTCTTGCGAGGTCGCTGCGCGCCCTTAACGGACACAACTTTCGCATTCTGTAATGCTTGTTAGACGAGATCTGTAGAAAATCGATAATATGGAGCCGTTTTATGCAATGTCATACACTCTCACACCAAATTTGAGGTATTCCTACTGCGGATTTGAGCTCACACTATTCTTGCATTGTGCCCCTTTTTTCGACCAGTGGCTATATATTGTGCCGCGACACTCCTATAGCAGATACTCCCTACCTCGAGAGCCGATCGATCGCAAATAGTGGGCTACCTTGACGACTAGAGCCGTTGCCCTAACCACACATCTCTAGGAGTCCATGAAACAATTCAGTTTGTGATACTTACGACGCCGAGCAGGCTATTATGTAATTTCATCAGGTGTCACCTGTGTCGTGATAATTACCTGTTATTCGGTTTCAAAATAGATTACAATGTCGTTCGACAAACGTTGTCTGACGCTGTAATTGGACCTGTCAGACTTATATGTATTTTGGCAGCATTATGTGGAAACGCGCAACTGATTTGGCTTGGGTGTGGCTCGAGCACATTGACCCCATCCGTTGAATCAATGTAGCGAGCTGCATTTGGATATTTAAATCGTATTTCAGGTAAGTGGTAAATACGTAAAGTAAAAACGAAGTGGAAATACTCCAGCTGCAATCCACTCATTCGTATCGTGCGGTTTCCCAACTTTGCATCGCTTGCTTTCGAATTGTGCCCCAGTGATATCCCCCAAGTGTCCCACTTTGCGCGATAACTCGATGACATGGGATAAGAAACGCTATTGGATTCTTGCCAACTGCCTGGCCCACAGCTCTTGCGGAGTTGGGGTATCCGATGGTTCTAGCTACTTGGGCATAACTTACCAACTTCGCCGGCGGTATTTGAAGCAACGCTTTCCACACGTTGATCTGAAAGTTGGTACCCGACAGGTACAAAGAAAGTGGTCCGTTCGACTCTTTGAATTCGCTAAACATCTCTTTCACCACCTTGTGAGTAGAGGTTTGATTCCTGGTCAATGTCGCTTTGGGCCATCTTTTCTCGATGTCAAACATTAGTTCATCGAGATTTAGGTTCGCAGGGAAGGAGAAGTTGCAAATCCCTCTTGGTGTTGTAGCAATAAAAGCTTGTCCAAAAGGCGTATCATGAATCGCACATTCTATGGTCAAGCCCGCGCCTTTCATTTTGAATTCACCTGGAGTTACAGCTTCTATATGAATAAAGTGGTCATATAGGCGAGAACCACTGCTTAGGCCTAAGGAATTTGTGACGTCTAAGATCGACCTTGATTCGCTCAAGAGCGCCTTGGCGCGCTCTAGCGTGTGCACTTGCAAAAATCGTTTCGGAGTCACACCAGTCCATTGGCAGAAAAGGCGGTGAAGGTGATATGGACTAAGGTTTAAATGCTTCGCTACTTCTTCCAAGCTAGGTTGGTTGTATACGTTGCGCGCGATAAATGAAATCGCTTGGGCTATACGGTCGTAGTTTTCATCGTGGCTTACGGTAGTACTGTTTTCCATCAATTATTGGTTTCCATGCGTGCTCGACCTATATCAGGACTTCGGTACTTATACTCTGGAATCCGCGCAAGTGCGGAGGTCTGTAGCCGCGAACCAAGGCCATAAAATTCCTGAAAGCTCATTATAAGAGGTCGCCATTTGTCTGGATCAACCTTGTTTTGATCCTGGTACATCAAAATGGATTCGTCAATATGCACGCGCTTTATACGTACCTCAATACAGACAAGATTCCCGCGCAATTTTACGTCTTGGTCTGCAATTGGGTTTGTCGTCTCAACGACCGCTTCGAGTTGTACTCGACACTCTTTTACTCGCGGGGCAACCACAGATTCCGATTCTATTGGTGTCAATTGGGCAATTCCAAACTTATCAGGTTCATATCGATATCCTTTTTCGATCTTAGATTCTGGAACTGGATTACTACCGGTAGTAAGTGCTAGGCGGTCGACGGCTGCTACTTCGTCAACAGATGCCAGATTGAGAACACACTCACCGGTACGAATCATGTTCTTAGTCGTTTGGGATCTACTTGATAACCCCAGCATCGCGCGCCAACCGAGCCAAAAAATACTTGACATCGGCGCTAAGTTGTAGGTGGCATCTTTGTTTAGAGTACCAATTAAAACAACCGGTGTTCCAAAATACAAGATCGAAGGTTCGCTTTTTATGTGCATTGGTGACAATCTGCTCCTTGGTTTTAGATCCTCGTAATAGGATCAATTCGCTAAGAGTAGAGTTTTTAATTTGTTATAGCGACCCGCATCTTGCTCTCATTTATCTAGGTGTTACAAGATCACCAACACGTAAAGTGTGATTTAGGATCCGAGTGTGTGCATCCAACTGTATGAATTTGGCCTACGGGGCGTAGGCGACAACAACTACCTGTTAGTAGCGCTCCTCGCTGACTTTCGTACCTAAATCCAAACGTTTAATAAGGTTGATATACACAGTTGAGCTGGTTACTCCCCGGGTGTCATCGATACTGTGGTATCGTCAAGATGATTCTTCTAATAGCTCCTATTTCAAAGCATGATTGTCCAAAAATTGTAAGTTGAGAACTACAATAAATTTTGCACGTTCGCTGTTCTTGTTCGACTCAGCTTCGCATTACAAAGCCCATTGCGCGTTTTGCCGCAAACAAGGTAGTGTCGGCGATAGCAGCTGCTTTATCACTGCCAATGTTGGCCAGGCGAAGCAGTTCTGCGGGATCCGTGAGCATCTCCTCGATTTGTTTTGCAATTGGCTCTAGGGTACTAATAGTCAGTTCGGCGAGATCAGACTTTAGGGCTCCGTATTTGTCATATCTCTGGGCGATTGATGTCGGTGATTCACCGTTTAATGCAGAAAACATTTCCAACAAGTTTGAAAGACCTGGTTTTTTAGCTGGATCGTAAGCTACTTCATTATCGGTGTCGGTGACAGCTTTTGAAATTTTCTTTTTGATCTCCTTGGATTCG